>CAYRID010000178.1:0-1674 GCA_964424225.1 uncultured Geobacter sp. | reverse complement strand
CGCATTGCTGCGGTTTGGAATTTCTCGTTTCAATCCGCACCCGGTCCGCAGACCGGGTGACACCGCGCCCATCGCGCTTTTCGATTTTTTCACTTTACGTTTCAATCCGCACCCGGTCCGCAGACCGGGTGACACCCTCGCGCCTTGTCGATTTTCGCGTGGAGCATCCGTTTCAATCCGCACCCGGTCCGCAGACCGGGTGACACTCCACCTGCAGAACATCTCGTTTTGCAAGGGAGATTCTTGCTTCCTGCGCGATCGTCGGTCGATTCACGGCCACACGCGCAGGCAATAATTCCCTATCTATTTCTTTTCGTTGTTGCATCGGTCACTTACACATCGCGCGAACCTGCCGTGATTTTTTCGGCGATTCGGGTTCGCGCATTAAACAATCAACGTTCCAT
Source organism: uncultured Geobacter sp. (assembly GCA_964424225.1). Lineage (GTDB taxonomy): Bacteria > Myxococcota_A > UBA9160 > UBA9160 > JADFDR01 > JADFDR01. The sequence continues at coordinate 1,270 of CAYRID010000178.1, read as the reverse complement.
CAAAATCAAGCGATCGAAATGCCCCGTGCTGCTTCACCTTCAAATCCACCGGCTCCGTAATGCGATAAAACCGCAAGTTATCCTGCTCCGGGTCGATCTCGCTCAATAACAAACGCTCCAATTCACCGAATTGCATTTCATTCACAGAACACTCAAAAACCGATTTTTGCACGCGCTGCCCGTATCTTCCGCAAGTTTTTGCCACGCGACGCAACCGCCGACGCCCTGCTTTCGTCTCCGTCGAAACATCATACGTCACAATGACCAGCACAAGACACTTACTTCGCGAGATATGGCAAATACGCGTCCATATCGCCTCGTAGAGTACGCGCAATGAATCGCGCCTGCACGAATGGAAGCAAACCGATCGGCATCTTGCTGTTCAAAACGGGATGTGTCACCTCCTCACGCTTTCGCTCTTGCCATGCCGTCACAACAGTGCGTCGGCCTCGTTCATTCAGCAGCACTGCGCCACCTTCCCGTCGATCGAAGTCGGCAGCGGTCACTTGACCACGATTGATCAATGTCAACGCCAAGCGATCCGCAAGAATCGCTCGATACTCTTCTTGAAGATCCAAAGCCAAAGCCGCACGCCCCGGACGCACTGCATGCAAGAAGCCAAGCTGCGGATCCAAACCCACCGACTCCAGCGCCGAGCGACAATCATTCATCAACATCGCGTAAAGAAAAGAAATCAACGCATTCATGAAATCGCGCGGCGGACGGCGCGTTCGCCCTTGCATTGCAAACTCGGATCGCGCTTGCGATTTCACAATAAAGTTTAGACCTTCAAAATATGTGCGTGCAGCCTCGCCCTCAATGCCACGCAAGACATCCAGCGTTGCGGCGCCCTCCACGGCTCGAAGCGACGCAGCGAGAGACGATACAGCACAATTTAGTGTATCCATATCGGCCACATCTTTCGCCTCACGCACTCCGCGCAAAAGTACAGAACGACTATTTTTTATTTTTCCCGCTACGCATGCGCGAGCAAAGGCAAGCGCGAACGCTTCATCCTTGGCTGCTGCATGCTGCGCTTGTCGAAGCAAAATATTGCCCGACACCGGGCCTTCGAGTCGCGCCTTGAATCGCCCCCAATCATCCAAAAGGACGAGCGACTTTCCTTCGTCGGCAAGTCGATGCATCAAAGCGGGTGAAACCATCACATTGCCAAAGCAATCGAGACTTCCGACATGATGCAGTGGCACTTGAAGAGGCTTCTCCTGCTCAACATCGATACGCTCCGTGGAATAGTCCAAGTGCGCATAGG
>CAYRID010000177.1:0-1762 GCA_964424225.1 uncultured Geobacter sp. | reverse complement strand
CGAAACAACGCCATTTGGTGTTGAGCCCGGCGCGTCGGCTCAGGGTGATTATCTCAATGCCGTGGTGACCTTCGAGACCACGCTCGCGCCGTACGCTTTGCTTGCCGCTTTGCTCAGCATTGAACGCCGCGCCGGGCGCGAGCGCACAGCCTTTCGGAATGCACCGCGCACTTTAGATTTGGATTTGCTTTTTTATGCGGATGATGTGTGCAGTGATTTGGATCTCGTGTTGCCGCATCCGCGTCTTGCCGAGCGGGCTTTTGTTTTGCAGCCGCTTTGCGATTTGGTGCCCGATTGGCGGCATCCACTGCTTGGTGTGACGGCGAAGACTTTGCTTACGCGGCTGGAGAAGCCGACTTTTGTGCGCTGCCGCGAGACATTAATTCTCTAGTTTGAAAGTAGGGAAATTGACAGGATTTTTAATTCATTCTATTCAGTGCTTCGCAAGAAGGTGGTGTTTGCAATGGATAAAAGTAAAAAGACATTTTCGGAAGCGATCTTATCCGATGTGCGAAGCGGCACGTTCAATAGTCTTAGTGCGCAAGAAATTCTGACTTGGGGAATCAAGAATTTTCATCCTCGCCTCTCGTTGTCTTGCTCTTTTGGTCAACCGGAAGGGCTCGTTCTGCTTGACATGATGCACCGCATTGAGCCGAGCACGCGCGTTTTTGTGCTCGACACGGGGCGCCTACATCAAGCGACGTACGATCTGATCGATCGCGTTCGTGATCGATACGATAAAGAAATCGAAGTGCTTTTTCCGGAGCGCGAAGACGTCGAGGCGCTCGTGCAAAAACACGGAATGAATCTTTTTTATGAATCTGTCGAGAAGCGCAAGCTTTGCTGCGACGTACGCAAAGTACGCCTGCTCAATCGATATCTTGCCACCCTCGATGCGTGGGTGAGCGGGCTTCGGCGTGATCAAAACGTGACGCGGACGAAGACGGGAAAAGTCGAGATTGACAATGCGCATGGCGGCATCGTGAAGATAAATCCGCTCGCCGACTGGACGCGCGAACAAGTGCTTGACTATGTGAAGCAGCACAACGTGCCGATCAACCGTCTGCATCAAGAGGGTTATCCGTCGGTGGGTTGTGCTCCGTGCACGCGTGCGATTCACGAAGGAGAGTCGTTGCGTGCTGGCCGTTGGTGGTGGGAGAATGCCGAAACCAAGGAGTGCGGCATTCATCCGGCTGAATCGGATGGCTCGGGAATTTAGGGTCCATTTGCGCGTTCGCGCATAAGAATTGTTTTGTAGTGAGTCCTCCGGGTCGGTTTTACCTTTTGCCACCGTTGCGAAGCGGTTCAGATTTGCGTGCACGAGGAGCAAAGTCTTGAATCAAGGCTAGACTCTTTTCATCCGATTCGATGGATATCCGCTACGCAGCGCATAGGTGGACGGTGTGTGGCTGCAACGCGGTTGCGTTTCGGGTTGAACCTCGCAAGCCCAAGTCACGGATGGCGCGAATCGGCCGAGTGAAATTAACGAGTGGAATCGACGAACAGATAGGAGGACAAAAAATGCAGTGCACTTGGATGCCTCGCTCTTTTCTGGCGATATTCTCTTTGGCGAGTTTTTTTACGGCCTTGAGTCCCACGGTATCGCAGGCGGATGCTGATGCTTCGGTGCGTGAGAAGCTGCGCACGATTCCACTTCCGGCGTCAAGCGAACAATGCTCAGCAGCGTCGGCGAGAGAGCAGGTTTCTGCGGCAGACGTACGTGCTGCGATTCTTCTTTCACGGGTTGCAGCCAACGCAGATG
>CAYRID010000176.1:0-1769 GCA_964424225.1 uncultured Geobacter sp. | reverse complement strand
CCGATTATCACGAGAATCCAGAAACCCTACACAATATTGATTCAATCTTGCAAGCCACACATCATGCCGCAGCACTCTGTCGACAAATGCTGACTTATGCCGGCAAAAATCAGGTTGCATTGCAAAAGGTCGATCTCAATGCACTAACTCGTGAATTCGCAAAACTTCTGGTCGCTTCCGTTTCGAAAAAGGCACGACTGGAATATCACTTCGCCAAAGAGCTACCCATGATTGAAGCCGATACGGCACAAATTCAGCAGATCATCGTCAATTTAATTACAAATGCCGCCGAAGCGCTCGACGGTCAGCCTGGCAAAGTCACCATTTCGACAGGCGTAAAAAACTGCAGTGACAACGATTTGCGTAATCCCTACATCCACGATCCGCTGCCGTCCGGAAAATATGTTTTTTTTGAAGCAGCCGATACGGGAATGGGCATGGACGAATTAACGCTTGAACGAATTTTCGAGCCCTTCTTCTCAACCAAATTCACAGGACGCGGCCTCGGACTTTCTGCCGTACTCGGCATCGTGCGTGGGCACAAGGGATCCATTCAAGTTCAGAGTCAGCTCGGCAGAGGGACAACGATTCGCGTATATTTCCCTGCGCAAAATCATCACAATTCTGCGTCGCTCCAATCACACTCCCTGGAAACTGCTTCCGGATGTCACGGCACGATTCTCTTGGTCGATGACGACGAGTTGCTGCGCGGCTCACTCGTGCGGATGCTAAAGCGTGCGGGTTTTCACGTCTTTGACGTCGCCAGTGGGGCACGAGCCATCGAAATTTTGCGCAACGCGACCGAGCCCATCCACGGTGCCATTGTCGACTTCACCATGCCCGACATGGATGGTGAAGAAGTGATTCGCGCCCTGCGCCGACTACAAAGCCACTTACCGGCGATCCTGGTCAGCGGATACAACGAAGATTATTTCACACAGCGTTTCATCGATCCCAAAGACACGGAATTCTTGAGCAAACCCTTCGACAGCACTCAGCTCATCACAAAACTCAACAAAGTGCTTGGATCCAACGTCGAAAAAAGCTGACGCGCAGCACCGACGCGGCATAAGAAAGCAAGAAGGGAAGTGAGGGAAAGTGTGGAGCGCGAGACCGGGTTCGAACCGGCGACCCCAACCTTGGCAAGGTTGTGCTCTACCAACTGAGCTACTCGCGCGTGACAGGGGAGATAAGCAAGGTTTGCTATTCCGTCAAGCACTCTCCCCCGGAAAACCCATCAAAGTTTGCAAACGTTTGGCTTAATGCCGGTCACATTTTGCAGTGCATTGCGTGTATCAAAAATCAATTTGGATTTTTCTGCGACGCGGGCGTAATCAACGCTCGAATGATCCGTCAAAATTACGACGAGATCTGCAGCCTGCAGCGCAGCATCTTCGAGTCGATCGAGTCCTTTGAGCGAATGCTCGCGGAGTGCAATCTCGCTCACATACGGATCGAAGAACGAAAGGTCGGCGCCTTTTTCGAGCAAAATCTCAATGGCATCGAGCGCCGGCGACTCGCGCATGTCGGCAACATCGCGTTTATAGGCCACGCCAAGAACCAAAACTTTCGCACCGTTGATCGCACGACGTTGCGTGTTGAGGATATCTGCAATTCGCGACACAACATAAGCGGGCATACTCGTGTTGATTTCCGTCGCAAGCTCGATAAAGCGCGTGTTGTAGTTGAGTGCCTTCATCTTCCACGACAGATACGCAGGGTCGACGGGAATGCAGTGACCGCCAAGACCTGGGCCCGGCAAAAACTTC
>CAYRID010000175.1:0-2148 GCA_964424225.1 uncultured Geobacter sp. | reverse complement strand
GCGAATTAGCGCCGGCAAAATGAAGAGTTCGGCAGGAAGACCAAGCAACATGCTGAGGGCGGTGAGTCCACCAAAGTGCGCAGTTGGCTTGAAATTCGAAAACAGCAGCACCGAGAAGCCGATGGCTAAAATGACTGCGGTAAAAACGACCGCACGGCCGGTTGCAAAAATCGCTTGGAAAATTGCGTCATCCAAAGACAGTCCACGTTCAAGACCAAGCTGCATTGCATGCATGAGATGAATCGTGTCGTCGACGAGAATGCCGAAGGTAATGCTCGCAACCATGATGGTGACGACGTCGAGTGGTACATCGGCAAAGCCCATGAATCCAAGTGTGAGTATGATGGGCACGATGTTTGGAACGAGCGCGACGAGGGTGGCGGGCACACTGCGAAAGACCATTTGAAACGTCGCGCCGAGGCTGACGGGCACGCTACGAAAGAGGAAGAGAAATGTTGCGCCGATCATCAAAAATGCGGAAGAAAACGAAGAGATTTGGCTTTGCAGCAAATATTCTTCCATGCGCGAAAAAACGGGAACTAAGCCTGTGAACGTAATTTTGAGATCGGGATTTTTGCGTTGCAGTTCACGAGCAAATTTTTCGAGGCGATGCAAGAGATCGGTGGTTTGCTTGGAGTTGAGCGCTACCGAGCGTGATGCGATGCGCGCTGTCGACCAATTGTCTTGGACCCAGTATGGAAGATCGCGTGCCGACACAGCTTCGAGTACAAAGGCAAGGCGTTCAATCGTCGCAGAATCGAGTGGGACGCTTTGGGTACTATCTGGTTCCGTCGCTTCACGCGCCATCGTGAACCAATCGAGGATCGAAACACCACGCGAAGTTTCTTTGTTTGCGGCAAGAAAATCTTGAATCTGCGAAATGGCCACGAGCGCTTCGGGTGTACGAATTCCGGCACTCTGTCTCGATTCCACTAGAACTTCAATTGGTGTTACACCGCAGAGGCGTTGCTCGATGAAACGATAAGCAACATTGAGTGGATGATTTTTTGGAAAGAATTCTCCATCGTGTGTGGCCACGCGCAACTTTGGAATTCCGAGTGCACTGATTCCGAGGCAGAGCAGTGCGAGAACGAAGATTCGTTTCTTATTTTTTGTCGTGACATGGTTGATCCAAAGTAGTACGGCATCGAAATGCACATTGATTTTGCTATGGCGAGGGCGGCGTTGTAGTAAACGCAACACCGCAGGGATCGTGATGGCTCCGAGCGCGAGCGAAATCATGACGCCCATCGCTGCAAGCATGCCGAATGTGCGCATGCTTGGAATTTTCGAAACGAGTAGCGAGATGAAACCGATAGCGGTTGTAATGGCGGTGAGTGCTGCAGGCAGGAATACGTCCTTTTCCGTTGCCGTGACGGCGTCCGGCACCGACATGCCTTGGGCGCAGAAATTTTGATACCGCGAGAGAATGTGCATGGACACCGAAACCGTCAGAATCATCAAGAGCGGTGCAAGCAGAGATGTCGTGGTGTTGAAGGGAATGTCGGCAAAGGTCATGATGCCGCGCACCCAACCGAGCGTAGCGAGAACGCTCAGCATGGCGAGTGTGACCGACACTAAATCACGTAGCGCTACAATCAGTAAGACGAAAATCAAAGCCACAGTGATTGGAGTAAAAAGTTGATTGTCGCGTGTGTTTAAAGCCTCAAGTTCGTGATTGAAAACAGGCGAACCGGCGAGGTGAAACTCGATGTTGCGGTATGCAGGGCGTGCAAGTACCGCTTTGACTTCGTCTAACACTTTTTGTTGTAGGATACGTGTTTCGGGGCCGAGGTCGCTGCCTTTGGGTTGCACGACGATCGTCGTGGTATTGCCCGAAAAGTCGAGCAACGTCTCGCGGGCCATGGGTAAGGACAAGATTTTTTTATGTAATACCGATGCATTCGGTGCCTCCGTGATGTCATCTGGAATGAGCGGACTTGCAAACGGTCCGAACGGTCCCACATCAACGGTGTAAAGAGAGTCGAGACTTGAAACAGATTTCACGCCTTCGATGTCCCAAAAAGCGTTGCTCAAATCGCGAATTGTGGTGAGGCCAGCAGGCTCAAGCAAATGGGGTAGGGAGAAGGCAATCACGATCAGTTCATCGCTACCGAATCTTTGTAAGTGCCGTCGAAAATCTCGAAG
>CAYRID010000174.1:0-2152 GCA_964424225.1 uncultured Geobacter sp. | reverse complement strand
CAAGATCCACTTATCGCGAAGAAAAAACTGTCCAAACAATGGGGTCCACCGCTCAAAAGAAGGCTCTGATTGCCGACAGAAAAGGAAGCACTCTTGAATCGCTTGTGCATCAATCGAACGTTGTGGACGCGTCGCGGAGCGACTGGTTCAAGTTTTCACGATTTCTCGAAGACGATGAAAATTCATTGCCTCCGTGGTTTCCCGTGATTTTCTATGTCTCTGAGAAATGGTTTGAGGCCGATGAGCGCAATCTGATAGGGAGAGAGGCGTCTGCGCGTGGTCTTCTCGCATGGTTGCTTGAGAAGAGCGGATATGAGGACTTGGCTCGAGAGCAATGGGTGTTGGCGATGAAGCTGACTGGATTGAGCGAAGATGCAATGCGAAAGCGGGTTCAAATAGAGCGTGACGGATTTGAGGCTGAAATTGTCGATGATGCCCGATGACTTGTAGTCGTGTTCCCCTGTCCATCGCAAAAATCAATCCGCGTGATTTCTTCATGTGGTGCGGTGGTTTTGCGGACACAAAGTTGTTTTGGAATGAGTTTTTTGATGTGTCAACGGGCATTTAGAATTGACCCACTTGAGGCATTTAAAATTCACGTCGATTAGCGATGCGGTGGATTGTACGCAAGTTTGCGTTGCAGAGTGCGTCGATGTACGCCAAGCACGCGTGCTGCTTTTGAGACATTGCCTCCGCAGTCGGCTAGCACGCGCTGAATGTGTTCCCATTCAACACGTTCGAGTGACGGAACGGGCGCAGGCTTTCCTTCTACTTCGTCTTCGCTAGAAATCAAGCCGAGGCGCGTAAGAATCTGGTCGGCATCCACCGGTTTCGTAAGATAATCTTTGGCACCAAGGCGCACGGCTTCGACGGCGGTCGCGATACTGCCATATCCAGTTAGAATCACGGTGACGAGTTCGGGTCGTTTCTCATGAAAGGCCCGTACGATTTCAAGGCCAGACGGGCCTGGCATACGCATGTCGATGACGGCGAAGTTGGGTGCAAATTTAGCTTCAGCAGCGATGGCCTCGTCGTAGTTTGCAGCGCCTTGCGCTTGAAAGCCGCGACTCTCGAAGGCACGAATCAAACGCGAACGAAATGTATCGTCGTCATCGATCACAAGGATTTTCTTTGCTGTGCTTTCTTGCATCAGTTTTGCTCCGTCGGTATGGGCTCGGGAATCGTGAAAAGTGCAACCGTTCCTTCGCCGACTTTTGAGTGAAATTCTAGCCGCCCACCGAGTTTTTCGGCGATCAGGCGCACGAGATACACGCCAAGGCCCGTACCATGCCCTGGACTTTTCGTCGTAAAAAAGGGTTCTCCGACATGGGAAAGTGTTGATGAGTCCATGCCCGCACCTTCGTCGTGTACGGAGAAACGAAGTACACCATCTCGGCGTTCGATTTGAATGGATACTTCGCGATTGCGACTCGCGTCGAGTGCATTTTTGAGAAGCGGCGCGAGTGCTTGAACCAAGTCTTGCTTGCAACCGAAAAACGAAGTGGTTTCCGTCGGAATGACACGAATCCATTCGCCGCGGCGACCAATTTCTTTGCGCAGGCCTTCGACGAGTTCATCGCTGCGAATCATTTGGATTGAAGGAGTGTGATGTTCGAGCGCGCTTGCGCTCATTCGATCAAGGATTTCGCGACAGCGCAAAACTTGTGAACGGATCAAGTGCGCGTCTTCGCGGACGCTTTCGAGTACAGCACACTCTTCTTTTTGTGCAGCGATTTCGAGTTCGTGCGCCACGACGGCGATCGTACCAAGGGGAGTGCCGAGTTCGTGCGCGGCACCGGCTGCAAGCGTGGTCAATGAAGCGAGGCGCTCATTGCGAGCAGCGAGCGTGCGCGCGTAAGCGATTTGTTTTTCGCGTTCACTCAAGGCTGAGGTGACACGACTAATGCAGTAGGCCGTTACGCAGGCGACGAGGAGAATCGAAAATGTGTAGCTTACATGCGTTAGGGATAGCGCGCCGATTGTTTCTGGGAGCGCGAGGGGATGGTGCCAGTGGTAAATGATGAAGAGACTGATGGTCGAGAGCGCGATCATCCAATACGTCCAAAATTGTTTGAGGGCCACGGCGGCCATGGCGACGTGGATGACGTAGAGGAGAGAAAAAGGGTTAGTAATACCTCCACTCAAAAACAAG
>CAYRID010000173.1:0-2177 GCA_964424225.1 uncultured Geobacter sp. | reverse complement strand
GCCTCGCAAACGGATGTCGTGCTCTATGTTTGTGGCCCAACACCGATGATGCGCGCCTGCGCAGCGCTGGCTGCCAAGCAAGGGCGACCTTGTTTTGTGTCACTTGAAAATCCGATGGCTTGTGGCTTTGGAGTTTGCTTGGGTTGCGCCACAACGCTGCGAGACGGAGGCAAAGCACTCGTGTGCAAAGACGGACCCGTGTTTGCCGCCGATCGCATCGACTGGGAGAACATGGGTGGCTGAAATGCATGTCGACACCGCCGTCAATCTCGGTGGAATCAAATTACGCAATCCTGTGTTAACGGCTTCGGGGACTTTTGGTTATGGCAGCGAATTTGCGCCATTTCTTGACCTGCGTCGTATCGGTGGGTTTGTGGCGAAGAGTCTGACGCTGCAGCCGCGACAAGGCAATTTGCCGCCGCGAATTGCAGAAACACCGTCGGGAATGTTGAATGCGATTGGCATTGAGAATGTTGGCGTTGAGGCGTTCATCGCGGAAAAACTGCCTCAAATTCCAGAGACCGTACCGGTAATCGTTAGCGTGTTTGGTACAGCCCCTGAAGAATACGCAGATTTGTGTCGACGATTGGAAGGCGTGCCGAAGGTTGCGGGCTTTGAACTCAATGCTTCGTGTCCGCATGTCAAAAGCGGTGGAATCGAGTTTGGACAAAATCCGAAGTCCCTGGCGCAGCTCGTTGCGACCGTGCGCGCTGCGACGAAGTTGCCACTCCTGGTGAAGCTTTCGCCAAACGTGACGAGCATTGCCGAGATGGCGCGCGTTTGTGAAGCCGAGGGAGCCGATGCTCTGTCGCTCATCAACACTTTGCAGGCACTTGATGTGAATGTCGAAACGCGACGCCCGGTGTTGCGCAATGTGCTCGGTGGGCTTTCGGGGCCAGCGATTCGGCCGGTGGCTTTGCGCATGGTTTGGCAAGTCGCGCAGGCGGTAAAGCTGCCGATCTGTGGCATTGGCGGAATCATGACCGGCGAAGATGCAGTGAAGTTTCTCCTTTGCGGCGCGACGGCGGTGCAAGTTGGCACCGCAAGCTATCTCAACCCCGCCGCCGCCGCAGAGATTTCCGACGGCATTGTCGCCTATGCGGCGCGTCATGGTTTTGCGCGCGTCGCCGATTTGATCGGAGCGCTCGAACTGCCAGTGCGTTGAGAGTTGGTGTCGCACGGTGTTGCCATCGTCGGCGTGTTGCGCGTTTTCGCTTGTGCCGTGCGCCTTGCTGCAACACCGGTTGCATTTTCTGTGCACTTGCCAGCTCTTGGCCGCACGCTGTCCGTGTATTGCGTTCCCTACTGAATTCAGATAGTTTGCCGCCTGCTCGCAAGAGGGTTTGCTGAGAGACCAATCGGCAAATGGCTTGCGGGCTACTCGTTTCCAGAGAGTGATGTTTTGGGGTGCGAGTCCGGCGCGGATCCAGCGCAAATCCGGTGCAGAACGAATCGATGTCAATTCGCTGTCAACGGGTCAATGCGTGGGACGCGTCGCGCAGGCGGGGTACGCAGTCTGGGTCTAGTCTGGGCGTGCCTGGTCTGAGCATGCGCTGGGCGTAGGCACAGGCCGGGTGCAGACTGGCAAGCGAGTACGAGTTGTGGCGGAGTCTTCGAGGGCGGCGTGAAGTCCTCTTGCGGACTGAATGAAGAAGTGGGCGTGAGTCCGCTTTTTTTTTTCGGGCGAATTTGTGTATCGAGACATCCCGACGGATTTGCTGGAGTTGATTGAGCCGGTCGTTCGCGATCACGGGCTTGAGCTTGTCGATGTTGAGGCGCATCGTGGTCGTACACCGTGGAGTGTACGAGTGATCGTCGATTCGCCGCAAGGAGATGGCTGCGTTCCGGTGGATGCTTGTGCTGAGGTGTCGCGCGAGATTGAGACGAACCTCGATGCGCGAGAGGATTTTCCGCAGCGCTATCAACTCGAGGTGACCTCGCCAGGGCTCGATCGCTGGCTAGGACGTGAAGTGGATTTTGAACGGGCTTGTGGTTCGACGGTAAAAGTTGAAACACGCGTGCCCGTGAATGGAGCAAGGCGGTTTCGCGGCGCGCTGATCGCATTTCAAGATCAGCGGTTGTCCATGAATGTGGATGGGCGACAGGTTGAGATTGCTTTTGACCAGGTTTTGAAGGCGACGCGCGTATACGAGTTTACGGACGAGGATTTTGGCAAG
>CAYRID010000172.1:0-2191 GCA_964424225.1 uncultured Geobacter sp. | reverse complement strand
GCTTGGCCGGCAGCAAGTCGCGTCGGAATTTTTTCGGGCGCAAGAATGGGCTTTCCCATATTTACGGTGACATAATCTTCGCCGTTTCGTTTTCCAGCCCAACGCGGGTAAACGACACCGCTCAGTGTTTCAACGGCGATCTCATTTTTTGTCGTGTGGCCGCGATCGCGCAGATATTTGTAGAATGCGCGAATTCCATTCGCGCACATTTCCACTTGCGAACCGTCGGCGTTGAAAATTTGCATGCAGAAATCAGCTTGCTTCGAGGGACGCACGACCAAGATTTGATCGCAGCCGATGCCGAAGTGACGATCGGCGAGTCGGCGCGCGATGGCATCGAGTGCGGGAAGTTCGTGGCGAATGCCGTCGAGCACGACGAAGTCGTTACCCGCACCGTGCATCTTCGTAAATTCGAGCGAGTTCATTGCGTGAGATCCTTCGGCATGCTTTCGCCGCGCAGGAAGTATTCGTAGTCCTCACGTTCGCGCACGACCGCGAAGTTACGTCCACGCACGAGCACTTCAACGGCCCGTGGACGCGCATTGTAATTTGACGACATCGCAAAGCCGTAAGCACCGGCAGAAAATACGGCAAGAAGTTCACCGCGCTCAACACACGGAAGCTCGCGATCCTTTGCCAGAAAGTCACCCGATTCACAAATCGGGCCGACAATGTCCACGACACAGGATTCACTGCGCGGCGTCGAGACAGGTTCGATGTGTTGGTAAGCCTGATACAGCGACGGGCGTACAAGATCATTCATTCCGGCATCGACGATGACGAAGTTCTTCGATTGATTTTGTTTTTGGTACAAAACGCGCGTGATCAAGATGCCAGCGTTGGCCGTCAGGGATCGGCCTGGTTCACAAACGATTTCACAGCCGAGATCGCCAACGCTTTGCACGATGGCCTTTGCGTATTGCTCCATCGTCGGCGGTTCTTCGTCACGGTAACGTACACCGAGCCCGCCGCCGACATCGATGACGTCGATGCTGTGACCAGCTTCGCGCAAGGCAAGTACGAGTGTGCGCACGCGTGCGAGTGCATCGATGAAAGGCTGCACTTTTGTGAGTTGCGAGCCGATGTGGCAGTCGACGCCGATGACACGAATTTGTGGCAATGATTTTGCTTCGGCATAGGCATCGAGTGCTTCGTCGATGGGAATACCAAATTTTGAAGTGCGAAGACCCGTTGCGATGTACGGGTGTGTTTCGGGATCGACGTCGGGATTGACGCGAAATGCAATGGATGCGGTTTTACCGAGTTTTTCTGCGCGCTCGGCGATGCACGCAAGTTCGGCGCGCGATTCGACGTTGAACATCTTGATTTCGGTTTTGAGCGCGAAGTCGATTTCTGCGTCGGTTTTTCCCACGCCCGAGTAGACAATTTTGCGGGGATCGGCTCCGGCCTTGAGTGCACGATACAACTCACCGCCGGAAGTGACGTCGACACCTGCCCCGCACGCGACAAGCGTGCGCACGACGGCGAGATTCATGTTGGCTTTGATTGCATAGCAGAGAGTGTGTTTTGTATCGCCAAAAGCGTGATCGAGAGTTTGAAACGCTTCGCACAAAGCGCTGGCACTGTAGAGATAGGCGGGCGTGCCTACGCGCTCGATCATTTCAGCGACGGAAACATCTTCGATAAAAAGTTCACCTGTTTGAGTGCGGGCCTGCGATGCGACTGGCGGCGAAGGGCGGCGTTGAAAGAAATTCGTCACTTATTTGTGTTCCTTGCACAAAATGAAAACATCGAAAAAAGCTACTACGAGAAGAAGCGTGCGGAGTGCACGCCTATTGCACCAACGCCGGCGGTGGCGACACTTGCGAAGCGTCGCCCGATTCTGTTTTTGAATTTGCTTCGGGTACGGTGGGGGATACATCGGATGCCGGCTGCGGTTTTGCAATCGGTGGCTCGCTCGGCGGCCTGTTGCGAACTGGCGGACCATATTTTCCGCAAGATATACACAAAAAAGAGACAACTAAACATGCGGCAACAAAAGCCGCGCCACATTTTCGTCGTTGATGCTGCGTTGCTTTGTTCGCAAAGGAAATTGTGTATTGTCGCTGCGAAAATAGTTCAGCCGACAAAATTTCTTGTAAGTATGATTTCATCTTAATTCTCCAAAGCAATTTTCAGTTCGGCTTCTTCATGATCGAGCCGTTGCGTTGTTTCTTGCAAGGCTTGCAAA
>CAYRID010000171.1:0-2407 GCA_964424225.1 uncultured Geobacter sp. | reverse complement strand
CGTGGGGCGCACCGACGCACCGACTCACCGACGAAAAGCACGCAGCTCTTACAAAATCGGCAAGAGCGGTGAAACTGCTTTGGAGGCCTGCCCGGATGGCACCGCAATCAAAGAATGCGGCGTTGCATCGATGATCTCGACTTCGAGTACGCTGCCCGCCTCGACCGACATCGCTTCGGGCAACGCAAAGTTCACGATTCGGTGGTAAGGATCGCGACCCGTCATCTGCCCGGAGCCTTTGCGGCTTGCCCCTTCGACCCGCACTTGCGTCTTGCCGCCCACGCGTGCACGGTTCGCCGAAAGCGTCAGCTCGCGCTGCAAATTTTGCAGAGCTTCAAGTCTTTCTTGAGCCACGCTACCGCTCACGTCGTTTTCCATTTTCTCTGCTGCAGTGCCGGGTCGCGGCGAATACTTAAAGGAAAAGCTGTCAACAAAGGCGCAATCGCGCATGAGTTGCAGCGTTGCTTGGAAGTCCGTTTCGGTTTCACCCGGAAATCCCACGATCAAATCCGTTGTCAGCGCAAGGTCGGGCCGTGCAGCGCGAAGCTTCGCACAGAGTTCGCGGTACTCGTCGGCGGTGTAGCGCCGGTGCATCGCGGCAAGAATCCGGTCCGATCCGCTCTGCACGGGCATGTGAATGTGCGGGCAAAGCTCGGACACTTCGGCATGCGTGCGAATGAGCTCGTCGTCGAAAAACAGCGGATGCGGACTCGTGTAGCGAATGCGGTCGATGCCCGGAATTTTTGCAAGCACGCGAATCAACTCGGCAAAGCGCATTGTGCCCGTTTCGTCTTCGCGGCCGCGCCGCAAATCGTGCCGCCCATATGCGTTCACCGTCTGGCCAAGAAGACCGATTTCGCGCACTCCACTTCGAGCAAGCTGCTCGACTTCGCGCACGATGTCTTGGGCCGGCCGGCTGATCTCGCGTCCACGCGTACTCGGCACGATGCAATAGCTGCAAAACATGTCGCAGCCTTCCATCACGGTAACCCACGCATGCCAGCGACTCTCTTTGGTGTAGTCTGCATGCAGACTCGGCAAATCGAAGCGCTCGAGCGAACGCGTTTCGCGCACATCGGCCAAGCGCCGCCCTGCTTCGGCCGCCGCAACCATCGACGGCACGAGGCGAACATTGTGCGTGCCAAAAACGAAGTCAAGATGAGCAAAGCGCTTGAGCAAAGCATCGCCGTTTTGCTGCGCCACACAGCCGCCCACACCGACGATGCGGCCCGGCACGAGCGACTTCCACTCTCGCAGCTTGCCAAGCTCGCTATAAAGTTTGTGTTCTGCGCGCTCGCGCACGGAGCATGTATTGATGATCAGCAAATCCGCATCGTCTTCGCTCTGCGCTGTGCGATAGCCTTGGTGATAAAGCAAATTCGCGATCTTTTCGGTGTCGTGAACATTCATCTGACACCCATAGGTGCGTACGGCAAAACGCTTCATGAGCGCATCGATCCTTTTGCTGTTTGTGGATTTCGTTCGTCTTGCGAGCAAAGCATGCGAGAAACTTCATCGCGCAAAAACCGAAACCGTGAAAATTGGCGGACCGACTATGGACCAACAACGGGCAAACTTCAAACGCCTTGGTTCCGCACGAACATCTCGACTGCATCCATTTTTTCGCATCCAAAGCGTGCGTTTGCGCTGTCATCGCCCTCATGCCTAGAACGCAGTCGTAAAACCGTAGAAAAGCTGCATAAAAAATCACACGAAAAACATTCATTTTGGTGCGAAAATGACTGTAATACATAGCTTTTTATGGTCTTGAAAAACAAATTGACAGCCTGCGCCTCGGCGCATAATCTCACTTCGCTCGTTGGCCGTTTTCTTGCGCAAGCCTCTCACAAACGGTCGATTTTAGTCGCTTGGCGGAGCGGCGGTGGAACTGATGTTCTTCCACGAATATCGAAAAGGTTTCGCCCCCCGAAATCCCGTTCCATCGCCCTCCGCTCTACTTTTTCTCTTGCGCGAAACGCTCGCGAGCGGATCGCTGGTGCAGTCCACATCCCAAGGCTTCACACGTTATAAGCTGGCAATTCGATTTCGCGTCATTCCGCGCAAAAGCCATACGTGGTCGTACAAATTTACGAACAGCGTGGCGCGACCTCGATGACTTTCCAATTTTGATGCACTTGCGCAAGCGCTTTGGCGCGCGCTTCATCGGCAGACACGCCGCGCACCGTGAGCATTCGCGAACGCGTCGTGCCCTGAAGCATAACGCGCACGCGAAAGAGCGACGTGGGCACAGTAGTTAGCGTGGGGATCGGCTGAGGTTCGGAAATCGCCACGGGGTCCGCCGGAGATTCAAGCGTTCCCGCTTCCTTCACGTCCTCTACACGGTCTTTCGCCGGCTTTTGCACGACCGAAGAGTGACTCTGTTTTGAGTCGTTTTGTCGTGAATCTT
>CAYRID010000170.1:0-2418 GCA_964424225.1 uncultured Geobacter sp. | reverse complement strand
CTTGCGGGAGAACTTGTTGGCGCCAATGTTGCGTGCGGCGCTCTGCGTTTCCATAAGCGCCCCACTTCTCATAAATCATGGCTGCCGGCAACACGAGGTCAGCAACCTTCGTTGACACCGTCGGATAACAATCGGAGACAACGATGAAGTTATCGCCCTGGCGCGCTGCAGGAATCCATTCGTTGACATTGGGAAAATCTTGAAAGGGATTTGTCACCATGGACCAGTAAAAACGCACCGTCCCCCTCTTGAGGGCACGCATCATTTGAACAGCATGTGTACCCGGCTTGGGATTCAGTGTCTTCGCCGGAAGATTCCAAATCTCTTCACAGTGATCGCGATGCGATTTGTTATCGACGACCATGTCGGCAGGTAAGCGATGCGAAAAGACGCCGACTTCGCGTGCCGTGCCACACGCCGACGGCTGCCCCGTCAGTGAAAAAGCACCCGAACCGGGCATTGCAATCTTGCCACCAAGAAGATGCAACGCATAAATCTGCTCATTGACCCAAGTGCCACGCGTATGCTGATTGAAACCCATCGTCCAAAAAGAAACGATCTTACGTTTTCGATCGCAATAAAGATCCGCCAGCGCAGTGAGCTTTTCCGCCGGCACTCCTGAAAGCTGACTAACATATTCAAGTGTATATGGCTCGACGTTTTTCTTGAATTCATCAAAGGAAATCGCCCAATGCGCACCCGGTTTATCGCGCATGGTCTGCCCCTGCTCTTGCGCAGCATCATCGGGAAGCCCGTAGCCTATATCCGTCGGGCCAGTCGCAAAAATTGCATGCTTCTTCACGAAATCGTGATCAATGGCATCGCGCGCAATCATCTCTCGCGCAATGTAGTTCATCATCGCAAGATCTGTCTGCGGCGTGAAGATGCACTCAAGGTCCGCAAGATCGCTCGTGCGGTTGCTATAGGTAGAGAGATTCACGATGGTCGTCTTGCGCTGGTTTAACTTGTGCGCAGTAACACGCGACCAAAGCACGGGGTGACATTCTGCCATATTGGCGCCCCAACTTACAATTGTGTCAGTTTGCTCAATGTCATCGTAGCAGCCCATCGGCTCATCGATGCCGAAGGTCTGCATGAAAGCCGCAACAGCTGACGCCATGCAGTGTCGAGCATTGGGGTCGATGTTATTCGAGCGCACGCCGGCCTTCATAAATTTTGCCGCCGCATAACCTTCATCGATCGTGTATTGCCCGGAGCCAAAGATCGCCACGGCGGACGGGCCAAACTGGTTGTAGTATTGCTTGAACTTCGCCTCCATCACATCGAAGGCCATCTCCCAACTGACCGGCGTAAAATGACCTTCTTTGTGATACTTGCCATCTTTCATACGCAGCAGCGGCTTCGTCAGGCGATCTTCGCCGTACATGATTTTTGCGTTTGAATACCCCTTCACGCAATTTAGGCCTCGATTCACTGGACTTTCTGGATCTCCCGCAACCGCGACGACACGTCCCGATTTGGTCGCAATCAAAATACCGCAGCCTACACCGCAGAAGCGACACACAGATTTGTCCCATTGCCAATCTTTTCCAAGCTCGGCAGCCGCTGCGCTCGCCTCGGGCGGCACTGCGATCCCAACACTCGCTGCCACGGATGCTGCCACTGCAGTCTTTAGAAATTCACGTCGTGTCTGAACCATTTCTTCTCCTTGCGATTCGGAAAATGATCGAATGCGTTTTTAGCAAGATTACACAAATTATTGTATATTCCTTCGTTCGCCAAAAGTTTCGGATGGTAGATACGCGGCAAGCTGTGCCGATAAAACATGAGAGAGGCGCTGCAATTCGAGTAGCCGTGCTTGGCTTTGCGTAGAATCCTCTGCCTCGATAACAACCACGAGCCGCCCTTGTTCATCTTCATGATGCACCGTGGCCCATGGCAAAGCGCTAACCACATTCTTGACGCCTGCAAGATGTTCTGGCCAACACGCAAGAACGACGCCTGAAAGATCCACTTTTTTTCTCCCGAAACGAAAATTTCAAAATGCAATTTTGAGGCCAGCTCTTTCGTGCCACAAAAAAGCATAGAAAATCGCAACAAGCTCACTTGCATACAAACTAGGTACAAGAAGCCACGCATTTTTGTGTGGAGTTTCGCCCCGCTGTGGCAATGCACCCCAAAGGCGAAAGGACAAACCGAAGCGACGAGCCAAGTCGCAAGCCGCGATCAAGAATCGCGATAACGAAATTCACCAGAGTTGATTGCGAGCGAAACCTTCGCCATTAGCGTGAACAACAAAGCGCCGATTCCCCAGATTCCAGCACCGACGAAAATTTCATTCAAACTCGGGTTATAGATGTACACTTCGCCAAGCACATCAGGAGTAAGACCCGGCAAAAGCAAGCCAAGCCCCTTCTCGATATACACACCGATGATAGCCTGTACACAGCCAAGTTT
>CAYRID010000169.1:0-2442 GCA_964424225.1 uncultured Geobacter sp. | reverse complement strand
CGGTGGGCCGCCTCTTCGTCGAAGAAGTCATCACCGAAATGCGTAAGCGCGGCGCCACGCGCGTGGACGTGCTCGCGTTCGAATTCGAAATGGGCTTGTTTCCGGCGGTGCTCGAAGAGGCGCGGGGCAAGGGCATCGACCTCGCGTCCAAAGCCATTCCGCCGGAAGTCTTCGATAAGCGCGCCGTCGAAAAAGGGCAAGTGCGTTTTCACGATGTGAGTTTCATCGAGGCGACACCGCGCTATGACAAGAAAGACAAGCTCACGCTGCGCATCGAACTCACGGATTTTTCGGTGTACTACACGCAGGGCCTGCTCGACGCCGTCGCGGCGGAATTGAAAGAAGGCAAGAGCGAAGTGGTCTGCGACTTGCGCGGCGATCGCGGCCAGCTCATCAAAGTGAGCAAAGACAAAAAGGGCGTGATCAAAACCGACGTCCTCACCAAACACTGGACCGACTGGGTCGACTACTGGGCCGTCGACTTCGATTACGAAAGCCGCCGCGAAATCATCCAGGTCGCCAAAGACACCGGCTCCGATAAAAGCCAATCTACACAAAACGGAGACGACATCGAATACGAAGAGCGCTGGACAGGCAGCTACATCTTCGAAAACGAATGGCAAAGCTTCCGCACCCGCAAAGACCGCACCCTCGAACTCACCTCCGCCCCGCACACCTACACCAAAAAAGGACGCCACACCGTCGCCGTCAAAGTCATCGACATCTTCGGCAACGACACCATGATCCTCCTCCCCGTCAACGTGGGGTGATGAAGGTGGCAGAAGCGGAGGACGAGATGGATGAGAGCGACGCCGACGTTGCGGCTTGTCTTGCGCGGATGGACGCCTTGCTGGCAGTCCCAGGGTGGGTGACGCCCGTCGACCAAGATCTACTCGATCGCATTGCGGCTTTGGTGGACTTCAACGGGGCTGCGAGCTGAAATCCAGCGTTCCCTGCCGTTCTAGGTCTTCCGGGTCTACTTGTTTTGAACGCAAAAGCCCAATCACGATGAATGTCTGCTGATGTGCGGCCATGGTGCCCAGGATGAAATGCAGATTGTGGGTCGGTATGCGCTCCTGATATTCCTGCTGCATTTTGGCCAAGGCTTCTTCCTCGGTTTTGTACTTGATCTCGTAGTTGAAGTAAGTCGCTTGCACTTCCCAGTCGTGGATTTGATGTGTATGGGGGTTATCCGCGCAACTGCATTGTGTCGGGTCGGTGCAAACAAACTGATAGGAGAAGCTGTATTTGGGCTTTTTGAGTGGCTTGAGCAGGGCTTCGAACATCGAGCTTTGTTGCTGGAAACTTAACTCCGAGAGCTTTTGATCCTCGGCGTTACTGTCTTGAATGGGTTTAACGATAAACCGAAGCGTGTCATGCTGCGGTCGGACGATGCCAAGGCTACGTCCGGTGGTTTTATTTTCCGATTTGAGAACTCCAATCGACGGCGCAATGCAGTGTTTCCAAAGTCGAACTTTTGCCTCGTCGGAGAGATTGTTGCCCGGGATTCGGCGGATCGAATCTTCATCGACGCGATAACTCTCGGGGCGCCGGTCGCTCGATGCCTTGGTAATGGTCATCTCAACCAGGTCGTAGCGATTAAATTGGTTGTTCTTTGACAATCTCCGGTAACGGATTGGGAAAAGCCGGAGAAGTTCTTGGGTGTCTTCGGTGATGCCAGCGCAACAAACGGTTTCTTCGTGCTTCTTGCTAGGCTGCGGAAATGCCTTGACGAGAATGCGGACGCGCCGTCGCTGATGCTTGCTGTGCATGGTTGCCCACTCCAAGGTGGATCGGTGTTTTGCCGAGGCGTTCGGCGAACGCGTCGGCTACCAATCGCCGGTGACACTCTTCGTGGTTCTTTTCATAACACATTAATGCGACGTTGCCATTTAATTCTTGCGCGAGTGTCGCAAGCAGCGTGTCTTGCGCAATTAAGTGTCGGTGAAATTCGCGAAAGAAGCGCGGGTAGTTACCGTCTTCGCGCAATTGGTGACGAATCGCCCGGGGCGAACCCAGTTGTTTTTCATGGCGGTACAGAATCTCGGCCTCGGTCAATGCAGTGCCGAGAGCCGTTTTCGAAAAGCCTTTGCGCCGCGAGATCGGCAGTTCGCGAATGTCCAAGAGTACGTTGATGCCTGCTGCTTTGAGCGCATGCACGAAATCATCGAGCGCAGCGCCTTCGTAGCCAATCGTGAAAAGTTTTCTCATATCACCCTCGGTGCATGTGTTGAATTGGGCTTGTATAGGAGCAGGTCCGTTGCAGTATTAGCAGATTTCGCCCGGGACCAATTGAAATAATGCGCTTATTGCGGGTGACGAATGGGATTGCGTTCCGGGTGTCCGAGCGCAGCCTGCTGTGAAACCTGGAACTTTGGCATTTCATCCCACGTGCGACCGTCGAGGAGCCGACCGGCTTTCTTCTTGTTTTTTCCGCCCCAT
>CAYRID010000168.1:0-2521 GCA_964424225.1 uncultured Geobacter sp. | reverse complement strand
GCGTGCGTTCGTTTGCACAAGACGATGCGCATATTTTTTGTCGGCCCGATCAAGTCGAAGCCGAACTCACCCAGTTTTTCCAAATGTTGCGCGAGGTCTACACAACTTTGGGTCTCGATGACGTGAGCGTCGCGGTGTCGACGCGTGGCGAGCGCTTCATCGGCACGCCGGAGCGTTGGGATCTCGCCGAAAAGCGCCTCGTCGAAGCGTGCCGTGCTGCGGGCTACGAGCCGTCGATCAAAAAGGGCGAAGCGGCATTCTATGCGCCGAAAGTCGAAGTCGATGTGACGGATGTGCTCGGCCGCGTGTGGACGCTCGGCACCGTGCAGCTCGACATGGCGATGCCCGAGCGCTTCGATCTCAAGTACATCACCGCCGAGGGTGGCGAGGGGACGCCCGAGATGTTGCACCGCGCGATCCTGGGTTCGCTCGAACGCTTCATTGCGATTTATCTCGAACACACCGAGGGAGATTTCCCGCTTTGGCTGGCGCCGGTGCAGGTCGTGATTTTACCGATCACGGATCGCCATCAGGTTTATGCGCAAAAAGTCGAGCAGGCTTTGCGCGGCGTCGGCGTGCGTGCGCAGGTCGATTTGCGAAATGAAAAGCTTGGCTACAAGATTCGTGAAGCCGAGCTACACAAGATTCCCATCATGGCAGTGGTGGGTGACCAAGAAGAGGCAAATGGGACCATCACGCCTCGTCGCCGTCACGACTCGAGTGAGTCGGCGGCCATCGCGCTTGCGGCTTTCGTAGCCGACGTGCAGCGCGAAGTGGCCGAACGGCGCAATTTGCACCGGTCCCGCGGAGGAACGCAAGATCTCTCGTCCTAAAGAAGACCAAACTCGTGTAAACAAGAAGATCCGCGCGCGCGAGATCAATCTCATTGGACCCGAAGGCGAACAGCTCGGCATTTTTATGGCCGAAGACGCCATTAAGAAGGCCGAAGCGCTCGGACTCGACTTGGTCGAAGTCGCATCCGGATCAACGCCGCCCGTGTGCAAAATCATGGACTACGGGCGACACAAATTTGAGCAGCGCAAGAAGACCGGCAAGAAGGGTCATGTGGCGACGCTCAAAGAAGTGAAGCTTCGCCCGAGCACCGACGAACACGATCTCGAAGTAAAAATCCGCAAGGCGCGTGAGTTTTTGATCGACGGCGACAAGCTCAAAATCACCGTGATGTTTCGCGGCCGCGAAATGGTGCATCGAAGCCAAGGTTTCGAGCAGCTCGAGCGCGTGAAAGAAATGCTTGGGAATTTGGCGACGGTTGAGACGCCCGCGAAGATGGAAGGTCGCTTCTTGGCGCTGATCCTGGTTCCAAACAAAGACGGCGTAACACAAGCCAAGCGTGAACTCGAAGCGCAGGCCAAACAAGCGCGCGGTGAAACAAAAGCCGAGGCGCCGAGTGAAGAGGCGAGCGACGCTGCAAAGCACGAAGAGGAATTGCGGCTCAAGCAGGAAGAAAAGGCCCGAATCAAAGCCGAGCGAGCTGCGAAGGCCGCCGAGGAAATGTTTCGGATTTAACGAATTGATTTGTGTGACCTTTTTGGGTGTAGGTTGCAAAGAGGTGAGATCAGGCGTGGCGTATGCGTTACGAAGCGCCGTGGAAATGCAAATCGAGACAACGACGGAAGAAGGAGACAGGCGATGCCGAAGATGAAGTCGCATCGGGGCGCGGCGAAGCGTTTTTCGAAGACGGGTACGGGGAAGGTGACGCGTCGCAAGGCGAATTTGCGTCACATTTTGACGAAGAAGAGCAGTGATCGAAAGCGCAAGCTCGGTCAATCGGCGGTGGCGTCGAAGGCGGACACGCGTCGCATCAAGCAGATGGTTCCGACACTGTAGAGTGTGGTTTGAGGCAAGGGAAGGAGACAGACGATGTCACGCGTAAAACGCGGCACGATGGCGAAGAAGCGAAAACGCCAAATTTTTAAGAAGGCGAAGGGGTATCGCGGCGGGCGCAGCAAGTTGCTCAAGACGGCGCGCGAGGCGGTGGAGCGCGCGGGTCAGTATGCGTATCGCGATCGTCGTCAACGCAAGCGTCAGATGAAGAAGCTTTGGATCACGCGCTTGAACGCCGCCGTGCGCGAGCAAGGTTTGTCGTATAGCCGCTTCATCGGAGGACTGGCGGCTGCGGGCGTCGAGATCGATCGCAAAGTGCTTGCGGAAATTGCCATCACGGACAGTGCCGCCTTCACGAAACTCGTCGAACTCGCCAAGGACAAGCTCCCGAAATAAGGCGCAAAGGCGTCGCTTGATTGCAGATTGATGGCAAGGCGGCGCTCTTTCGCTCGAAACGGCGGACGCCTTGCCGGGTCTTTGCTCTCGCGAGTGCAATTTTCGATTGAAAACTGCAGTTTTGATTTGCGAAATATTTTCGCGGTGGTACAAGGTGCCATCCAAGCAAAAGGCGAGGAATTTCCAAGAAGTCCATGTAGGCCCAAGGACCAAGGATTTTGGGCGAGGAGACAGGCGATGCCGAAGATGAAGTCGCATCGGGGCGCGGCGAAGCGTTTTT
>CAYRID010000167.1:0-2584 GCA_964424225.1 uncultured Geobacter sp. | reverse complement strand
AGCCCGACCTCGAATCTACGCCTATTCCATCGCGGATGCGGCGCACGCGGGACTCTTGAAAATCGGCCAGACCACACGCGATGTAAAACAGCGCGTGACCGAGCAACTCAAAACAGCCGCCATCAAGAACTACCGAATTGAACTGGACGAACCGGCCGAGCGCGACGACGGCACGCTCTTCAGCGACTTCGATGTGCGCGCGGCACTGGGCAGAAATGGATTTGAGAAAGTCGAGCTGGAGTGGATGCGTTGCACGGTCAAGGACGTGAAAACCGCGCTCACCGAGTTGCGCACTGGTCAGAAATTCACGGGAACACATCACGAAACTTTTCCGATGCGTCGCGAACAAGCTCAGGCGGTGGACAAGACTTTCGAGTACTACCACTCGATCTGGGCTGAGAACAAGAATGCCGTGCCGCGCTTTCTTTGGAACGCAAAGATGCGCTTCGGCAAAACCTTCACCACCTACCAGTTGGCCAAGAAGCTCGGCGCAAAGCGCGTGCTGGTCGTCACCTTCAAGCCCGCCGTTGAAGATGCGTGGCAGACAGATCTCGAATCGCATGTGGACTTCGACGGCTGGCAATACATGTCGCGAAACTTAGGCAGCGACCCGACGAAGGTTTCCACCAAGAAACCGCTCGTCTATTTCGGCTCTTTCCAAGATCTGCTTGGCCGCGACGCAACGGGAAACATCAAGTCAAAGAATGAGTGGCTCCATGCGGTGAACTGGGATCTCGTGGTTTTCGACGAATATCACTTCGGGGCATGGCGCGAGACGGCGAAGGAACTTTTCGAAGACGAAGAAGAGAAAATTGCCAGAGCGGAAGCTCGCACCGACGAGGACAATCGCCAAAAAGAAAAAATTGCCGACTTGCAAGAACCTTTGGAGAAAGAAACTGAATTCTTGCCGATCACAACCAAGGCTTACCTCTATCTCTCCGGCACGCCGTTCAAGGCGTTATCGACAGGCGAGTTCATTGAAGAGCAAATTTTTAACTGGACCTACACCGACGAGCAACGCGCCAAGGAAACCTTTTCTTCCCAGAACCCTGGCCAGCGAAATCCCTACAGTGCGCTGCCACAGATGCGCTTGTTGACCTATCAGATGCCGGAAGAGCTAGTGGCCATCGCGAGCGACGGAGAATTCGATGAATTCGATCTCAATGCGTTCTTCGAGGCCTCGGTCATGGGCACCAAAGCTCGATTCGAACACAAGAGCGATGTACAAAAGTGGCTGGACATCATCCGTGGTGGCTATACACCCAAGTCGGTCGAGCACTTAAAAACAGGCACGCGACCTCCGTTTCCTTATTCCGACGTGCGCCTGCTGCCTTACCTACAACATTCGTTTTGGTTCCTACCCAACGTGGCGTCCTGCCATGCGATGGCCAACCTGCTGGCCGAAAAGCACAACGTCTTCTGGCATGACTACGAAGTGGTCGTCGCGGCCGGAGCCTCGGCGGGAATCGGTCTCGACGCCTTGCCGCCCGTGCGCAAAGCGATCGGCAGCGGATTCAATACCAAAACCATTACACTTTCTTGTGGCAAGCTCACCACCGGCGTCACCGTGCCGCAGTGGTCGTCCATCCTGATGCTGCGCAATCTTCAGTCGCCGGAGACCTATTTTCAGGCGGCATTCCGCGTGCAATCGCCGTGGTCGATCAAAAATCCCGACGGTAACAACCCGAACGAAGAGGAGATTCTCAAGCCTGTTTGCTTTGTCTTCGACTTCGCACCCACGCGTGCCCTGCGACAACTTTCAGAATATGGAATTGGACTTTCACCCAACGAACCGAACCCGGAAAACGCGGTGAAAGATCTCGTGTCCTTTTTGCCCGTGCTGGCCTACGACGGTGCGAACATGACGCAGGTCGACGCGGGTGGCATTCTCGACATCGCCATGGCAGGCACCTCGGCGACGCTGCTGGCGCGCAAGTGGGAAAGTGCGCTGCTCGTAAACGTGGATAACGACACTCTTCGGCGTATCATGGACAATCCCGAAGCGATGGCAGCCGTGGAGCGCATCGAGGGCTGGCGCGCACTCGGTGACAACATCATCGAGACCATCATCAACAAAAGTGAGACAGTGAAAAAACTCAAGAACAAATCCAAAGAGAAAGGTCTGACGTCCAAGCAGCAAAAGCAGCTCACCGAGGAAGAAAAAGAGTACAAGTCGAAGCGCAAAGACGTTCAGGAGAAGCTGATCAAGTTCGCCACCCGCATTCCGGCATTCATGTATCTCACCGATTTTCGGGAAAACACACTGCAAGATGTCATCACAAAGTTAGAACCGGAATTGTTCCTGGCCGTCACGGGACTCACAGTGAAGGATTTCCACTTGCTCGTACAACTCAGAGTGTTCAACACCGAACAGATGAACCAGGCCGTGTTCGCTTTCCGCCGCTACGAAGATGCCTCACTGCGCTACACAGGAATAGAAAGTCACCCTGGATTGGCTCATTACGGACTGTACGACACCGTCGTAGCAAGAGAGTGACGGCACAGAGCGCCTAATCACCGTCAGCCTCGAAACCATGAAGATCATCCAAGCCCTCCCCGCGCTGGATATTTGAACCAAGGCCGT
>CAYRID010000166.1:0-2607 GCA_964424225.1 uncultured Geobacter sp. | reverse complement strand
TTCAAAGCGTTCGCCCCTGGCGGCAAATTCTTCTTCTCATACTTTTCACTCCGCAACGTGATGGATCTGGCGTGAGACAGTCGACGCTTGTTGGATCAATGCAAGCCGTGACAACGCGAGTCGACGAGGAGTAATCGAGATGGGTGTATCGCGAATCGTAATTGTGGGGGGCGGACTCGTGGGTTCGACGCTGGCGGCCAAGCTTTCGCAGGACGGTTTTGACGTCGCGTTGATTGAAAGTGATGCCAAACAGGTTCGCGAGCTCTCGGATGCACTCGATGCGCAAGTCGTGCATGGCAATGGTGCCACAGTTTCCTGCCTGCAGCGTGCGCGAATCGAAAAGGCGAATCTTGTTTTGGCTGCAACGGATTCTGATGAAGTGAATCTCGCGGTTGCGTTTTTGGCGGCATTTCTGTTCAAGACGCCGCGCCTCATCACAAGATTGCGTAACCCGGAGCATGCCGAAGGGTTTGCATTGATTCACGCTGCACATCCAGAAGATTATATTTTGGTGAATCCCGAGGCCGTTGCTGTGGATCGAATTTTTTCGCTCCTCGAGGTGCCGGGAGCGATCGATGTCGTTTCGTTTCTTGATGGGCAACTCTTGGTGGCGGGCTTTCGCATTACGGCGCATTCGGATTTTGTCGGTCTGCATGTTTCCGATTTGCAATTGATGTTTGCGCAAACTCCGACGGTGGTGGTAGCAATCAATCGTCGCGACGATTGGATTATTCCGGGTGGTTCGGAAGAGATTCGCAGTGGCGACTTGGTTTATTTCGCCATTGCGCGCTCAGATTTAGAAGGTGTGCTCGAACTGGTTGGCGCAGGACACGCGCGGCGCAATAAGATCATCGTGGCCGGAGCGGGATGGATTGGGATCGAAGTTGCGCGGCGTCTTGAAAAGACAGCTTACAAAGTTGTGTTGATCGAGCGCGATGCCCAGCTGGCGGAACGCGCATCCGATGAACTCAAAGATACGATCGTGATTCATGGTTCGATGACGGACCCGGCGATTCTCGAAGAAGAGTCGATTGAAGAGGCCGACACTTTTGTGGCGGTGTCCGCAGATTATGAAAACAATCTTGTCGCGGGGCTTCTTGCAAAGCGCATGGGGGCAGGGCGCTCGTTTGTGATGCTCGATAATCCGTCGCTGGTGCATTTGATCGACGAGATCAATATCGATGCTGTGATTAGCCCGCGCCAGCTCGCGATTGGTTTGATCTTGAAGCATGTGCGTGGTCACTCGGTGCGCTCGGTGGCGGCGCTACTTGAAGATCGTGTTGAAATTTCAGAAGTCGATGTACGTGTAGGCAGTTCGCTTACGACACGACGCATTGCCGATCTCGGTCTTCCGCGTGGAATTTTGATTGGCGGACTTTTGCGCGCTGGCAAGCTCATGCTTCCGCACGGGAGTGATCACATCTTGCCGAACGATCGTGTGATTTTTGTGATTAAACCCGAGTTGTCCGCCAAACTCGCAACTTATCTTTCGGAATAAATTACCGACGGAGATCATTCGATATTTTTATCCGTGCTGAGTGGCGATTCATCGAGCAGCGATGAGGCTTCAGGCAAAATTTCTTTGGCCACTTGCGTTGTGAAATCGAGTGGATCGCGAAGTGGTGAAAAAATAAAGTGTCGCGTGCCGGCAGCAGCAAACGCGCGCATTTGCGCCAAGATATCGGCGGCCGTACCCAAAAGACAGTAACGCTTTGCTGCGTCATCAAAGGGAGTGCGGTAAATCGCACTGAGCGCGGCGGTGGCGTGGCGGTGTGCCGCCTCGAAGCTCTTATCAAAGACGGTAAAAAAAAGCCCTGCACTACCAAAGGGCCGGTTTTGAAACTCCGCTTCTCGCCCAGCCGCAGCCTGCGCAATTTTTTCGAGATTCGCACGATAAAACTCCGGTGTCACCATGTGCGAGATATAGCCGTCTCCGAATTTTCCTGCGCGCTGCAAGGCAATGGGTTTGCGTCCGCCAACCCAGATTGGCGGACCGCCACGCTGCAGAGGTTTTGGCTGCAACGAAATCGGCCCGAAGTGAAAGTGCTCGCCGGCATGATGAACACGATCTTGTGTCCACAACTTTTTGAGCAATGGAATGGTTTCGTTCACGCGACTGCCGCGTTCGACAGTGGGTACGCCGCACGCTTCGAATTCGGGTGGAAACTCGCCGCCTACGCCCACACCAAGGATCAAACGACCTGCCGATAAAACGTCGAGGGTGGCTGCAATTTTGGCAGAGACGACCGGTGGGCGCAGCGCAAGCAGGTACACCGAGGTGCCAAGTCGCACGCGTGTCGTGATGCCTGCCAAAAAACTCAACACGCTCAGTGATTCCATGACGGGCACATGAAATGCAATGTGATCACCCACCCAAAGCGAATCGATTCCGCCTGCTTCGGCGAGTTTGGCTTGGTGTGCCAACGTTGCGGGATCAAATCCGCCCGCAACGACGCCACAACGTATTTTTGTGTCGAGCGTAAGAGTCATTTTGTTTTTGCACAGCCTTGGCGCGTGCGCTTTGGCGTTTTCGCAAGCTTTGGCTTCGGTGCTTTGGCAGAGCGTTTTGCACTGGGGCTTTCGAGATAAGCCTTGAGCACGACTGCG
>CAYRID010000165.1:0-2744 GCA_964424225.1 uncultured Geobacter sp. | reverse complement strand
CGTTCTTGAAAGGATCGCCTTGAAAGATCAGACGCCAAACTACGCGAATCGGCCAAATCAAAATTGTGAAAAAAGCCATGGCGATCGTGATCAGAAAAACAAAGAGAGAGCCCACAAACGCAAAGCCTGCGCCAGGGCCGATGTAAGCTTGGGCCGACGTGGCGAGCCCAAGCAGCGCGATTGCAAGAAAGAGGTGGCGCGTCCATTTCATGTGCATCAGCGCACTTTGCCTTCGAGAAAAGGCACTTCATACACTTTTTCGTGCATAATGGGACCGTGCCCGAAATAGTTGCTTTCGCCGAAAAGCTCGCCGTGATCGGCGGTGACAGTGATGAACGTGTTTTGGGGCACGATGTCGTAGAGTTTTTCGAAAACTTGATCCAAGTAGCGAACTGTATGAATTTGTCGCTCGCGCAGGCGATCGAGTTTTTCTTGATCGAAAAATCTGGGTTCGTTTTCGTTCCTGATCAGTTGGCCACCGACGACTTCATCGTCGAGATGTTTGAACACACCGTGCACGCCGCTGATTCGCGGCCATTCCGACGGATCTTCGTCTGGCGTTGCAAAGGGATAGTGTGTTTCGCCGACATTCAAAAGATGAAACGACGGGCGTTCGGTGTCGAAGTGCAAGGTGTCGAGCATCGCGAGCATGTCGTTGTGCTTGTCCATGAGCTTGAAGCTGTCGAAGGCGCGGTTGATGGTGGTTTTCTCGTTGAGCACGGGCAGAGAGACACGAGCATGTGTCGTGTAGCCCAGCACGCTGCGCAGGTACTCTGGCATCCAAAGAGAGGGTACGAGCTTGCTGAATTCCATGCCTTCGGAGCCAAAGCGTTGATTGTAATTTAGAAAATCTTCCTTGTAGTAATCGGATGCGAAAACATTTTGTGGGCTGTGATGCGGCAGCAGGCCCATCAACAGGTTGTAGTGCGACGGGCCGGTCCACGACGCGTAGCTCCAGCGTCGCTCAACACCATTTTGTGTTATTTTCGGAATAATCTTCGGCGCTGCCGCCATGAACGAGTCGTAGCGGCACGAATCGAGAATGATGAGCAAGTAATTGTTCTTTGCTTTGGGTTCGGGGCGGGGACCAAGCAGGCCTGTGCGCGGCGGCAGCGGCGGTCGCTTCGTGTGTTTGGGTTTTCCAAGAATGAAATCGAGCCAGTTCATTTGTTTTCTATTTCTTTTTCGTTCGATCTTTCCGGCTAAGTTGCTACGGAATCTCCATCAAAATTCACAAATCGGTTTCGCCATCCGCCCTGCGCGCGTCTCGATCTTACGGAAATCTCTGCGTTTTTGAATCCAAAGTTTGCGCGACAGTGAATCCTTGGGCTTGATTCGGATCTTGCAAGGGACGCAAGAAATTCAGGCGTTGATCGCCTATGCTCCTTGCGCTGTTGGTTCGAGTTGACCGGAAGAAGGGGAAGGCGAATGAAAGAAATTTTTCGTCGGAGTCGCATACTTGCATTGGTTGTACTTTGGGCGGGAGGGATGCTTGCCTGCAGTCCTAATTTTGACGCAATGCGCCAATCGGCCGAGAAGTCGTTGAATTCGGGTAATTACGCAGCAGCTCTTACAACTTGCAATGAGGCACTCGCCGTGCTCGAGAAGAAAAAGTCGGATCCAAAGCTTGTGTGGGGATTTGAGCGCATTCGCCTTGAAGCGTATGCGCGACTTGGCGATGGTTTTCAGACGGGCGATGCGTTGCTGCGCCTTGAACGTAACTTCCCAGCACAGATCAATGCGAGTTTGTATTTGACGTTGGCCGAGTACTTGCGCGAAACCGGCGAACTCGCGGAGGCGTTGCAGCTTCTTGCGACGGGTGACAAGAAATTCCCCGACTCGGCAACCGATTTTCGTGCGGCCATCGAAGACATCAAGAACGAGTCGCAGCAGGACGAGGCGGTCGTCGAGCAGCTCAAGAAACTTGGCTACCTCTAGGGTTTTTGTGTCGTCGGAGCTTTGTAGAGATCCGTAGCTAATTTGCCGTCTCGTCCCGGGCAGGTGTATACCGGCGTGCCGAACGATTCTTTTGCACCGCCGATGCGTACGCCGACGCCCAGAAACGACGCGTTTTCTCGCGTGTCTTCGATGACAAAGAGAAATTCATGATCTGTCGTCGAGACGTTGATACGACATCCAATTTCGAGTGGTAACACAAAATTATGTTTCTGAGTTGGCGGGACCGTGTTCAAAGTACTTGAGGCAGAGGCGTTCGCAGCATCGCCTGTGGGTGCAGGGGACTGCGCTGCCTCCGGATCTTTTGTGCTGGCCAAGTGGAAATACAACAACGGAACTTCGCCTTTTCCGGTTTTGAAATCGAGAAGACGCACTTCATAGCATGGTGCTGCGCCGCAAACGCCGAGCATCGTTGCATATCCCGGTGTCCATTCCAGTTGTACACTTTTGTACATCCAAGTCGATGCATCGTAGAAGGCGAGTACACGCTGTGCGCGTTCGTAGCGCGCAGCTGCGCGTTCGAGGCCGCTGGACTCATCGCGGCATTGTGTGAGATTGCCGCGGCATTGCACGAGCTCTTGCGAGAAATGATCGCTGCGATGCGCTTCGAGTGCGTAGAGAAACGCAAAGAGCGCGATGAGGACAAAGCAAGCGGGCAGGCCGATGAGTGCCACTTTTTGCCAAACGCTCGAAACGCCTTTTCTTTTCCATCGGTCTGCCATTCCCGACAATCCTCTACTCTTTTCTGTGTTTCGCGGCGCAATGTTACATTGCGCCGCGTGCTCGCG
>CAYRID010000164.1:0-2826 GCA_964424225.1 uncultured Geobacter sp. | reverse complement strand
GCCCCAAGGCGTTTGAAGTCGATGAGGCGGCCGAAGTGAATCACTACGGTCGGTTTTCCGTTGAGCCACTTGAGCGCGGCTTTGGCGTGACGCTTGGCAATTCGCTGCGTCGCGTACTGCTTTCGTCGCTGCAGGGCGCTGCAATTGTCAGTGTGCGCATTCGCGGCGTATTGCACGAATTCTCGATGATCCCAGGTGTACTCGAAGATGTGTCGGATATCGTGTTGAATCTCAAGGAAGTGCGTTTGCGCATGAATGCACCGGGGCCGCGTACTTTGCGTGTGCACAAGAAGGGCGAAGGCAAGATTGTTGCTGGAGATCTCGAGTGCGATGACGGCTCGATTACGGTGATGAATCCGAATGCGCATATTGCGACACTGTCGAATGGGGCCGATGTCGAGATGGAAGTGTCGGTGGCAATGGGCAAGGGGTATGTGCCGGCAGAAGGCAACAAAACGGAAGATATGCCGATCGATACGATTCCGATGGACGCGATTTTTTCGCCAGTGCGAAAGGTAAACTATACTGTGTCGGCGGCGCGCGTTGGACGATCGACGGATTATGACAAGCTTACGCTCGAGGTCTGGACGGATGGTTCCGTCAAGCCTGAGGATGCAGTGGCGCTCGCAGCAAAGATCATCAAGGAGCAGCTCACGATCTTTATCAACTTTGAAGAACCGACGGAAGCGCCAGAGAGCCGTAAGGATGAGCCGATCCCGCTGGATCCAAATCTCTTCAAGTCGGTTGATGAGTTGGAACTTTCTGTACGTTCGGCAAATTGCTTGCAGAATGCGGATATCAAGTACATTGGTGAGTTGGTGCAACGTACAGAGAGCGAAATGCTTAAAACCAAGAATTTTGGTCGCAAGTCGCTCAATGAAATCAAAGAGATGCTTGCGTCGATGGGCTTCACGCTTGGCATGACGATCGAGGGTTGGCTGTCACGACGCGAAATTGAAAAGATGCGAGATAACGAGGCGTAAAGTCATGAGACATAAAAATCAACGCGGAAAACTGAATCGTACGAGCGCGCATCGTAAGGCGCTTTTGCGCAATATGGTGACTTCGCTACTTGAGCATGAGCAAATCGAAACCACCGAAGCCAAGGCGAAGGTTTTGCGTCGTCTTGCGGATCAAATGATCACGCTCGGAAAGCGCGGTACTTTGCATGCACGCCGTCAAGCGTCGAGCGTGATCCGTAGTGAGGACGTGACAAGCAAGCTATTTAGTACGCTTGCGGAACGCTATCGCGGTCGCGCAGGAGGCTACACACGTTTGATAAAGAGTGGCATGCGCATAGGAGATGCGGCACCGATGTCGATCATCGAGTTGGTGGATCGTCCCGAGCAAAGTGCTACAGCAGAGCAAAAGGCGTAAGCCCGTTATTTGCGGAAAGATTCGTAAAATGAGCTTGCAAGGCCTTCGAGGCGCGAGTTTCCGTATCTGGTTTCTCGCGCCCTTGTTTTTTCTTTTGTCCTGCACTCCCGGCGAATACATCGATCAAGGCAGTGTCGCACCTGAGTTTTCATTGTCCCGAAGCGACGGTGGGGGCTTGACCGCGCTGTCGCAGTTTCGCGGTAAGGTCGTGCTTTTAAATTTTTGGGCGACATGGTGTCCTCCCTGTGTACGGGAGATGCCGGCTTTGCAGCGTTTGCATGAAAAACTTGCAGGCGACGATTTTGTCGTGATTGCGATTTCCGTCGATGAGGACTCAGAAGAAGTTGCGGACTTTGTTGAAAGACGAGGACTCACTTTTCCAATTTTACTCGATCCGGATCATAAGGTTGCGAATCTCTACCAGACACTCAAATACCCTGAAACATTTCTGATTGATCGCAACGGTGTCGTGGCCGTTTCGCGGTTTGCAGGGGATCGCGACTGGGACAAAGATGTGTGGGTGAGTGCCATTCGCGAGGTCATCGAGAAATCTCAGCCGCACAAGTGATTGTGCTGCTTGTTTGCACACGAGATTCCGAAGTATGCTCTGTATCACGAGCCTTCGTGTGGGGATCAGCGTGAGCGCATTTTGGAAAAAATTTTGGATTATTCCCGTCGCGTTCTCTTGCGCGTTTGGTATTGCGTTGGTCGATCGAGGTGCGGGCCTGCGGACGTACTGGCAACTGCGGACCGAGGTGCGTGATGCGCAGATGCGCATTGCGGCCTTAGAGCAAGAGAATGAAGCACTACGTCGTGAAGCGAAGCTTTTGGAAACAGATTCTTTTACGATTGAACAGGCGATTCGCGAAGACCTCGGCTTGGCGCGCCCTGGGGAGGTGGTCGTGAAGTTGCCCGGAGAAGAAAAATTTCCGTTCCTTGACGCTTCGTCCGTCGAAGCCGAATCTTCGGAGCCCAATGCGCGAACAACTACTCCATAAAATTCAGATAGCGCTTCGCTCGGTGCTTACACAGAACGGTGACACGCAAGAGATTCCGCATTTCATGCTCGAAGTATCGCGACAAGCGGAGCACGGCGACTTTGCATGCAACGCCGCTATGCTGCTCGCGAAGCGATTGAAGAAAAATCCGCGTGAAATTGCACAGAGTTTGATTGCCGCTCTGGGGAATGCCGACGGTTTGATTGCGCGGGCTGAGGTTGCAGGACCAGGCTTTGTCAACTTTTGGCTTTCAAGTGCTCGCTGGCAAACACTGATCCGTGACATCTTGCAATCGGGCGTAAAGTATGGTGCTTCGTCGAGCGGTGCTGGCAAGAAGCTGCAAGTCGAATTTGTCTCTGCCAATCCGACGGGACCATTGACGCTTGGGCACGGGCGGCAGGCGATCTTGGGAGATTGTATTGCGCGTTTGCTCGCTTTTAGCGGTTATGAC
>CAYRID010000163.1:0-2832 GCA_964424225.1 uncultured Geobacter sp. | reverse complement strand
GGTGAAATCCTGTGGAATCGCATTGATCTCCATGGCGAGCTTTTGCAATGTTTCAAATTCAACGCGCGTATCGACAGGATCCGACAACTTTCCAGACAAGTACGGACTCCAGTCAACCGCAAGCGCATCCGGTTTGGCCTCGACGACATGAGTTGTTACTTCGCCCGCATCGAGCTTGCGACGATATTCATCCACCCACTCACGCACGACAGAATTCAGAATGACTCCGTCGGAGACAAGGCGCGCAGCATACTGCTCACGCGTCGAAGGATGCTTGCGAATCGCGCGATACATCAAGGGCTGTGTCGCCGCGGGTTCATCCGCCTCGTTGTGTCCATGGCGGCGGTAGCAAACGAGATCGATCACCACATCTTTGTGAAAGCGCTGTCGAAAATCGAAGGCAAGCTCTCCAGCGAACACGACTGCTTCGGGATCATCTCCGTTTACATGGAACACAGGCGCCTCAATCATCTTGGCAACATCCGTGCAATACAAAGTCGAATTCGCACCTTCGGTTGCACTCGTCGTAAAACCAATTTGATTGTTGACGACAATATGAAGTGTACCTCCCACATCAAAGCCACGCGCTTTCGACATTTGGAACAACTCCATGATGATGCCTTGACCGGCAAATGCGGCATCACCATGAATCAGAATCGGAAC
This sequence comes from uncultured Geobacter sp., assembly GCA_964424225.1. Classification (GTDB taxonomy): domain Bacteria; phylum Myxococcota_A; class UBA9160; order UBA9160; family JADFDR01; genus JADFDR01. The sequence goes on along the minus strand of CAYRID010000163.1, from coordinate 2,169 downwards.
CACTTGATTGCCATTGCGATCGCTACGACGGTGTTGGCGCGAACGCACACTGCCGACGACTACGGGATCAACACTTTCCAGATGCGAAGGATTGAACGTCAATGCGAGATGTACTGGCCCTCCCGGTGTAGAAACATCGGAAGAAAAACCCAAATGATATTTTACGTCGCCCGTGTGAGCCGACTCATAACTTTGCGTTTCCTCCAGCTTGCCTTCGAACTCTGCGAAAAGACGGTGCGGCGGCTTGCCCAAAATGTTGACGAGCACATTCAAGCGTCCGCGATGCGCCATCCCAAGTACGATATCTTTTACTCCTGCTACGCCTGCGCGACGAATCACACCGTCGAGAAGTGGAATCAGCGAGTCACCACCTTCCAACGAAAAACGTTTTTGTCCAACATATTTTGTGTGTAGGTAGCGCTCCAATCCTTCTGCGGCCGTTAGGCGTTCAAGAATGCGCAATCGATCTTCTTGGTTGCGACCATAGTTGCCTGCAGCGTCTTCAAGGCGCTCATATACCCAGCGACGCTGTTCTGCGTCAGCAATGTGCATAAACTCGGCGCCCACACTTCCGGCGTATGTCGCACGCAAACGGGCAAGCAAGTCGCGAAGCTTCATCTGCGGCTGGCCACCGACGCCACCGGTCGTAAACACCGCATCGAGATCTCCGTCGAAGAGATGATGAAATTCGAGATGAAGATCGGGCGGATTCATCGGCGGCGTCAAACCCAGCGGATCGGTCTTGGCACCAAGATGCCCACGCGAACGATAGGCCGTAATCAAGCGTCCTACGTTTCGCTCGCGACCATCACCGACATCCGGCAAAGTCTTTGTTGCGCTGCGCAAAGCTTTTGCAAATTCGATCATTCGTCCGACGACGATCGAATGCGGAACATCATGCACCGCAGATTCTTGCAAACCATCGAAGTACTGCTTCCACTCTGGAGCAACGCGCGCAGGCGAAGCGAGATACTCTTCATAAAGAGCTTCGAGATAATCGCCACCCGCGCCAAGCTGTGAGTTTTTCGCAAACTTCTTGAGAGAACGATTCACGACGGCTTTCAACCTCTCCCGAAAAATTGAAAAGAAAATTTTGCGAATCTACATCGTGGATTCGCTTTGATGCACTTTCGCTTGAGCGTGTTTTAACGCATAGCCTTGCCAAACGAAAAAAAAGACGGCCGCCCAAAACACAATACCGCAAGAAACAGAAAAACCACCCATTTCAACGAGGGACCAATAGTCTTCGGCCGCTGGATCTCCCCGCGACCACAAAAGCGGCACCAGTCGTGAGACAAAGGGGGCAATAAATTTTCCGGGAAACCACCAAAATAAGCGCACAACACCAAATGGTGTAATACTCGTACCGATAAAGAGTAGCAGGGTGAACCCAAAAGAACCGATCAAACGAAGAACTGCATCAATCACGAGGCTTTTTCGCGCGGCGCCCTTTCGGAGTAGCTTTTTCAAAGGTTGGGAATCCGTGGAAACATTGGACGACTCGCAGGCATCGGAGACCATAAAACTTCGGGATCCGTCACCGTCCTGCGTCATACCTCCTTCTTCGAACTTCTTTGTATTTCGCGGTGCGACGAAGAAATCCATTGGATGCGACAAGAAGCGCTTGAGGAGCATACCTGGAAGCGGCAAGAGCTCCGTAAGAAAACGCTGGCGCGAACGCATCGCCGTCCAAAGTGCAAAAGCAAAACTAACCGCAAGATTGGTAAGGCCGATGAGCGCCACACCCAAAAACCCCGCGAGCATCACCGACCAACTCAAATCAAAATCGTTGCCCACGATGGCAAAAGCAAGATAGGCCGATGAAAAAGTAATGTGTCGGATATCGAGTGGTAGGCCAAACAAAAAACCGATGAAGCCCGTCATCCCGAGCAGAAAGCCGAAATAAAAATTTCCCGCAAGCGCGCCAAGGTTATGTTCGATGTAAGTGCCAAATTTCTGTGTTCGCGACTCGCCAAAAATTCGAAGCAACAAAGGATGCGCCGCAATACGTTCGGGAATCCGTCGGTAAAGCGCCTGATTGTCGTAATAACCCGAAATCAAACCTGCCACGAAGAGCCAAAATCCCGCGATGGCCGCATGCGGTACACCGTATCCTGTAATAGGACGCAAATCGAAAAGCATCTGATTTGATTTTTTGAGGTCTGCCAA
>CAYRID010000162.1:0-2888 GCA_964424225.1 uncultured Geobacter sp. | reverse complement strand
CCCACCATGAGCAAGATCAGTGCGGGTTCAAGAAGTGCTGTCATTCGAGTGACGGTGGTTTCGACCTGTTCGTCGTATGTATCGGCGACCTTGGAGAGCATGGCTTCGAGTTCGCCGCTGCGCTCACCGACTTCGATCATGTGGATGACAAGTGCTGGAAACTCGCCGCTACTGCGCAGCGGTTGCGCGAGTGATTTTCCTTCAATGATGGCATCGCGCGCTTTTTCAATTGTGTTGCCAAGGATGACGTTGTTGGCGACGTGCTTGGCAATGTCGAGAGCCTTGACGATCGTGACGCCACCGGCCAACAAGGTCGAAAGCGTACGTGTGAAGCGAGAAATGGCCAGGATGCGCACAACCTTGCCAAACACAGGTATGCGTAGCTTGGCCATGTCGATCGCATGACGACCTTCAGGTTTGCGCGAGGCGACGCGAAAAAGAGTAGCCATCATTGCGAGGACGAGAAGAATCGCCCACCACCAATGCCGTGCAAAGTTTGAAGTGGAGATGATGATTCGTGTCGTGAGCGGAAGTTCTTGTCCTAGACTCACGAGAAGTTCGGTGATTTGCGGCAGAACGACAGTGACAAGAATTCCGACGACGACCAGAGCAAAGCCGAACATGACGGTGGGGTAAATCAAGATCGAGCCGACTTTGTTTTGCAGTCGCACTTGGCTTTCGAGGTATTCGGCCAAGCGAAGTAGCACTTGTTCTAGTGCGCCACCGGATTCCCCGGCGCGCACCATGCTCACATACAGCGTTGAAAATGTGTCGCTTTGCGCGAGGGCATCCGCAAGGCTGATTCCTTCATTGACACGATCGCGCACGCCGACAACGATCGATTGCAGACGTTTGTGCTCGATCTGTTCCGCCAGTGCGCCGAGAGCTTGCACGAGTGGAATGCCGGCACCGACGAGCGTCGAGAGTTGACGCGTGGCCAATGCAATATCCATGGGCGGCACGCGTAGGACAAAGTGAAATTGACGTCGGTGAAGCTGGACACCTTCTTGTGTAGGAGCTGTGGAGCCGCTTTCGCTGAGGTCCGTCGGAAAAATGCCATCTTTGCGCAGTTTGCTGCGCGCGCTTTTGGGGCTTTCGGCGTCGATTTGGCCTTTGACGCTTTTGCCGCTCGCATTCATTCCCTTGTATGCATAAATTGGCACGGCTTCAACCCTCTAAATTTGCTCGACGACGCCTTCGTCTTCGGTGGCGCGCAAAACTTCGGCGATCGAAGTGACACCGCGCAGCACTGCTTGTGCGCCGTCTTGGCGGAGCGTACTCATGCCCTTCGCAATGGCTTTGCGTTTGATGGTTTTTGCGTCGATATTTTGCGAAATCATTGCGCGAATTTCATCGTCGATGAGGAGAAGTTCGAAGATGCCGATGCGGCCTTTGTAGCCGGTGTGTTTGCAAATCTCGCAACCGACGGCATCGTAAATTGGAAACGGTGTGGCTGGTGCCGCAATGCCAACTTCAGCGAGCTGCTCGGGAGTAGGTACGTAGGACTGCTTGCAAGCAGAGCAAAGCACGCGTACAAGGCGTTGAGCGAGTACGGCAACGAGCGAGGATCCTACCAAAAAGGGTTCAACGCCCATGTCGACGAGACGCGTGATGGCGCTCGGCGCATCATTGGTGTGTAGGGTGGAAAGCACCAAATGTCCTGTGAGCGAGGCTTGAATCGCGATTTCAGCAGTTTCAAGATCGCGGATTTCGCCGACCAGAATTACGTTTGGGTCTTGGCGGAGCACCGAGCGCAGTCCGCGCGCAAAGGTCATACCGGTTTTGGTGTTGACCTCAATTTGGCCGACGCCGGGAAGCTGAATTTCGACAGGATCTTCAATCGTGATGATGTTTTTCGTCGGAGCGTTGATGGCGGCGAGTGCAGCGTAGAGCGTCGTCGTTTTGCCGCTACCCGTCGGGCCAGTGACGAGAAAAATGCCATTTGGGCGCGTGATCAAGCGCTCGATTGCGGGAAGCTGTGCTTCTCGAAAGCCAATTTTTTTGAGATCGAGGAGATCCAGCGTGCGTGGCAGCAGGCGCAACACAACGCGTTCGCCATACGCGGTGGGCACCGTCGAAAGACGCACATCGTAGTCGCGACCTGCAATTTTTAAACGAATGCGTCCGTCTTGGGGAACACGTTTTTCGGCGATGTTCAAGCCACCCATGATTTTGATGCGCGAAGTGATGCTCGCTTGCAGTGCGCGCGGCAGTGGTTTCATCGGCTCGAACAAAATGTCATCGACGCGGAAGCGAACACGAATTTCCGATTCGAACGGTTCGATGTGAATATCGCTGGCTCGCTCTTTCACGGCTTGTTGCAGCAGCGAATTCACAAGTCGGATGATTGGCGCTTCGTCGGAAGCTTCGAGCAAATCCTGCGGCTCTACACTGATTTCGGTAGCCAGCGTATCGAGATCGGCCGCGGCATCTTCGGCGAGTGCGCCGGTCGAGTGAGCGCCGCGATCGTACACCGTGTTGATGGCTACCGTGATTGCCGCGCGTGGCGCAAGCATGGGCACGATCTGAACACCCTCGAAAAGTAGACGCAGATCATCGAGAGGCTCGGTTGCAAACGGATCCGAGATTGCAACGACAATCTCGTTCGACTCAGTTTTGCGTAACGGTAAAATCCCGTAATTTTTTGCGAAGCTGATCGGCAAATTTTCGGTGAGGGTGTCATCGACCTGGGAGAGATCAATCGAGGCAATGACAGGAATATCGAGCTGTTCTCCGATCGCTGCGTTGAGTGCGCTCTCCGAAAGCAAGCCTTCGGCGAGCACGGCCTCACTGAGTCGCATTTCGCCTTGCACCTTACGTTCGCGTGCGCGTTGTACATCGGTTTGGGATTGCTTTTTATCGGCATTCTCGCATCAGGCATTAGGGGG
>CAYRID010000161.1:0-2940 GCA_964424225.1 uncultured Geobacter sp. | reverse complement strand
CCGGCAGCTTTTTCACCGCTTGCTCGAAGTGGTGCTCCACGGGGCTTGGCAAATTGGCTTGCGCGGCACGAAACTTTTCATACTCCAGCTCCGCTTTCGCAATCGCCACTTCGTGAGACACCTGCCCTGCGTGGTTGAGAATCTCGCGCTCGCCCATACGCAAAAACTCGTCTAGCTTGGCGATCCAATCGGCCATGTACATGGGCTTGCGATGGCGCGCGCGCAACTCGGCAAATTCCAAGTATGCGTTGACGATGCGATTGAGTTCGTCGAGTTCTTCGAAAGAAAGATAGTTCTTCGCGATGCTTGCCTCGTCCTTGCGAGGGCGCTCGCCGATCCATGATGTCATGCCCATGTTGGGCTTGCCTGCATCAACGCGGCGGACAATCACTTCCGCTGCGGTTTGGCCATGCACCGCCCAATGCATCTTGTTCTGCACGGTGGCGAAGAATTGGCGCGACATTTCTGTGTTGGGCTCGTAGTCGATGCTGGTGGCATAGATGTCGAGCACCTTGCGCCAAAACACTTTCTCCGCCGAGCGAATGTCGCGGATGCGGGCGAGCAACTCGTCAAAATAATTGCCGGTGCTCGCGCGCTTGAGGCGCTCATCGTCCAGAGCAAAACCTTTGATGATGTATTCGCGCAACTGCTGAGTGGCCCAAATGCGAAACTGCGTGCCGCGATGCGATTTGACGCGATAGCCGACGGAGATGATTACATCGAGATTGTAGAACTCGACTTGCCGCTGAACATGGCGCTGCCCCTCTCGCTGAACTGTCAAGGATTCCTTGACAGTTGCCGGGCGCAACAACTCACCTTCTTCGAAAATGTTGCGAATATGCAAACTCACATTTTGTTTTGTGGTTTGAAACAGTTCCGCCACCTGCGCCTGCGAAAGCCAAACGGTTTGCGCGTCCACGCTGACTTCGAGGCATGTCCTGCCATCTTCGGTCTGATACAAAAGAATGTCGCCCACGGGCTCAGGCAGGTTTCGCTTTGCCATGCCTACTCTCCCTGATATTCCCGAAACGCAGCGACGAGACCGGCGAAATTTTTTGGTGTATGGCGCTCGAAACTTTCTTGATCGACGTAGACGAAGCGATAGGTTGGCGAGGCGGAGCCGTTTTCGGCTTGGCTTGCGGCGGTGGCGTCGGCGCACCACTGGCGAAGGCGCGCCATTTTCTGCGGCAGATCGATCTCTTCGCGGCCTTTGGTTTCGACGATCCAGATTGCACCGTCGGTGGTTTTGACGAGGAAATCGGGCGTGTACGCCGAAAGGTCGCCGTCCGCTTTCACGTAATCGATCTTGAAACCCACGGCTTGGTAGTTCTTCGCGAAGGCTTGCACGTCGGGCGCGGCCTCAAGGAAGTTTGCAAACGCAAGCTCCAAACCGCCCGAGTGCGGCTCACCAACGATTTTGCTGAAGAGCGATTTCTTCGCCGCGAGATAAGGCCGGTTTTCCGTGCGAAACGGACGTGTGTCACGCAGGCGAATGCGATCTTCGATGCGTACCGAGCCTTTGTCTTGAACCGTCAGCGCGTTGATGGCGGCCTTGAAGCCGTCGAACAAAATTTTTCCCGCTTCCGGCTCGGAGAGATTGCGCAAAACAACGGGATCTTCGAGGTTCACGGGCGAATCTTCAAAGAGATGCTCAACTATAAATGCCCGCACTTTGGGATAGAGCAAGTCGTAGCCACCGACGAGGCGCATCTCTTTCAGAAGTTGGCGCGCAAAGAAACCGACGACGGAGCGATAATCCGCCGGGCCCGCGCCGTCGAGTTCGATGGTGTGATGCACTTCGGCTTCGAGCATGGTTTTAAACACGATCTCGCGGGTTTGCTCGGGCGTGAAAGACTTGAGTGTCAGCTTCTTGTTGCCAAGGCGTGCCGGGTCGAGCGCAGAAAGGTCTTTGTATTCACGCTGAAAGCGGCGTGCGAGTTTCGGGAGTTCAATGTCGAGTGCATCGAGATCCTTGTCTTCATCCTGCGTATCCACTTCGACCACGAGCGAATCTTTGCGCTCGATGCCTGCACCCATCGGCACACACTCGAAAGTGACACCTTCGCTTTGAATCGACTCCACGAATTCCATGAACGCTGCGGTGCCCATCACGGAGACGGTTTCGGGAATGTCGGAACCAAAATACATGCGGCGCAAGCCGCGCCCCAAAGTCTGCTCGGGCAAAATATTCGACTTCGCCGCGTATGCACGCAGACCGACGATCGTCGTCACATTGCGCACGTCCCAACCTTCTTTGAGCATGAGCACGGAAACGATGGCCTTGAAGGGACTTCCCCAAGAATCGATTGCGTTCGATTGCTTGCGCAAAAGCTCCAACTCTTCTTTGTTCTTGCCCGAGGCGGCCTCGGAAATTTCGCCGTTGTTCTTGGTGTGAATCACGAGCACGGCGCCTTGCAACTCGGGGCAAATTTTTTCGAGATGGGCGCCGACTTCGTCACAATTCTTGGTGTCATCCACCATGATGAACAACACGGCCTTCTTGCCGATTGCCTCATGCTCGGCATAACTCTTGCGCCATTCCTCGATTCCGAGTTGCAGATAATCGGCATATTTCTCAGTGAAAATCGCACTTTTGTGTTCCTGAAGCCGCGCACGACTCACGGCATCGGGCAAGATCGGATGTTTCACGACGTTTTGATGAATCGCCTCGACGAGCGGATAATCCGAAACCGTTTGCGCAAAGATCGCGCCGCTGTTGTTACGCGGCGTAGCGGTCACATCCACTTGCAGAGCAAGGCGCATGTCTTTTTGAAGCATGCGATGGTGAATGTCTTGAATGCTTTGAAACCAGGCCATGCGCTCATCGTGAATGTGATGCGCTTCGTCGTTGAACACAGCGAGTTCGTCCACTTCGCGCACGATCTCACCGAGATCCGTCTTGCTGTCCGTGGTTTTTCCGACGGGCCGCGCACCAAAGGG
>CAYRID010000160.1:0-2984 GCA_964424225.1 uncultured Geobacter sp. | reverse complement strand
ACCACGAACGCGGCAAAATACAAAATTGGCACTTGAAAAAAATTGAGCAGACCTGGCCCCAGAAAGAGCCGAATCGAATTCAAATCATTCGTGCAGCGACTCATGATATCGCCGGTGCGCCAACGCAAATAAAACGACTGCGGCAGGCGTTGCAAGTGCGTGAAAATATCATTTCGCAACGCATACTCGATGTTGCGGGCCGCATTGAAAATGAACGTGCGCGAGAAATATCGCAGCGCAGCTTGCGCCAGAGTGACGCCAAGAAGTGTCGCGCAGCGCTCAAGAATCTCCCGCGCTGCAAGCTTTTCGGAAACTCCTTGCACGGTCCAGCCCACGAGCAGAGGGAACGCAATGAAACACGCGATGTAACCAAGCGTCGTCAGCGCCGAAAGGAAGTACAATCCACGATCGTGCTTCGCATATCCCCACAAGCGCCGAAAGGGACTTGGCACTCGACGCGAAGCCAACACATGCGGCCCTACCGTCGCATGCTGCGTGCCATTTTTCGTTTTTTCCGTCGAAGTCATCTTCCTGCCATACATCGCGTGGGTCGCCGGTGCCGCATTTCACACTTCGTCCCGAGTACAACCACAGAAACCGCTTGATGGCAGTCTCCATCGCCTTGGCTGCATTGAAAACGGGAATCTCGACGGAAATTGATGCACTGACTTTAGCAGCCTTCGCGCACCTGCGGGCCAAGTCGCGGGCCAAAGAACAAGTAATCCTCTGTAAAGGTGATTGACATCAAGCCCCTTCCTTCCGTATCCATCTCCCGTGGCCAACTCAAAAAAATCCAAAGACTCTTCTATGAAACCTTCGAAGTCTGCTTCGAGCGCAAAACGCGAAACCTCGCGTTCGGCGCCGGCCTATGCAGCCGCCGGGATCGATCTCGATCACGATGAAGGTTTTATTGCGGACATCGCCGAAATTGCGCGCTCGGCACCGCAACGCCCAGAGATCCTTTCGAAGATTGGCGGCTTTGCCGGCCTATTCAAAGCCCCTGATCGCTATGAAAATCCGATTTTTGTTGCAAGCGCCGACGGTGTCGGCACGAAGCTTCGCCTCGCCGCGCAACTAGGTCGCTTCGACACCGTCGGAATTGACTGCGTAGCCATGGTGGTCAACGACATCATCGTACAGGGCGCTGAGCCACTGGTCTTTCTCGATTATCTCGCCATGAGCAAACTCGAAACCAAAATCGCCAAGGAGGTCTTGCGCGGCATCGCAGAAGGTTGTCGACGCGCAGCGTGCAGCTTGCTTGGTGGTGAAACGGCCACCATGCCCGGCGTATATGCAGAAGGCGAAGCCGAAATCGTGGGCTTTGGCGTCGGTGTCGTCGAGCGCGACCGCATCATCGACGGTGGCGATGTGCGCACAGGTGACACAATTATAGGTCTAGCGTCGAGCGGCTTCCACAGCAACGGCTACACACTCGTGCGCAGCGTCGTCGATGCCGCCGTCGCCGCTGGCAAAATTGATCTCTTGGTTGAGAATGAACGGCTCAACACATCTCTCGCAAGCGCCTTGCTCACCCCGACACGAATCTATGTCAAACCAATTTTGAATTTGCTTCGCGACTTTCAGATCCACGCCATGGCACACATCACCGGCGGTGGCTTTCCGGGCAATATCCCGCGCGTGCTGCCAAGCGGCGTGCAAGCCGTCATTGATCCCGAGAGCTGGCCACGCTTGCCCGTGATGGACTTGATCCAGGAACTCGGCTCCATCGATTCCGACGAAATGTTTCGCGTCTTCAACTGCGGCATCGGCATGGTTTTGATCGTGGCGGAAAATGAGGCCGAAGACATTCTCGATCGTCTCAAAGGAATGGACGAGCGCGCCTATCGGATCGGACGAATCGTTCGCAAAGAATCCGATGAACCCGCACTCTGCTTCGGATCAATCGACAAGTAAACCTGCTCGTCCCGAAGTTTCGTAGCAAATCCGCGCTTCTTGCCCTGGCAGAGCCCGCAGGCTTAAGCTACAAAGCCGCTCGAGTTACACCAAAGGAGAAGTTCGGTCATGGCAAGGGCATGTGAAGTTTGTGGAAAAACCCCGTCACGAGGCAATAAAGTCTCGCATTCCAATCGTAAGACGCATCGTGTTTGGCGGCCGAACTTGCAAAGTGCGCATGCGCTTCTCGAAGGCACGGTACGCCGCATCAAAGTCTGCACACGCTGCCTGCGTTCTGGCCGCGTCGTGAAGGCCGTCTAGCGCTCGAACCGGGCGGGCTTCCCATTTCAGAATTTTCCGACGTATCTCGCTCTGCAGGATCCAAAAAAAACGGATCGCGAAGACGCCAAAATAAAATCAAACGCGAATCACCTGCAAGCCAAAGCGCACTGCATATTTTCTGGCGACTCGTGGGCTATGCAAAGCCCTATGTCCCCTGGATTGTCGCAGCACTGCTTTTTACGCTAGTCGGCTCGGGTGCGGTTGCGCTGCGCAATTACCTCATCAAGCCACTGCTCGATGAAGTGGTCATCCCAAGCCAGTCGGCCGTCTTCAAAAAATCGAATCGAAAATTTTTCGGCGGGCTGGAGCGCTTCGGAATCCACTTCCCTTCGACTTCTTCAAAGCCAGAGGCCAACGAGCATCTAGAATCCGAAAATTCCGCAACAACATCAAACACTCTGCAAAAAGATCAGTCCGCCACAAAGCACGCAGACGTGCCGCCAAGTCCGACGGAAAAAAAGCCAGAAGACTCTGCACCCCCTGTGGCATCGCAAGATGCACCGCAGCTGCGCCGGCAAATTCAAGAAAACTTCCTTGGAATTTTCATCAAAGCATTGCTCGTTGTTTTAATCGCCCCCATCGCCACATTCATTCGCGACTACTTTATTGAATATACACTTGGTCGTGTTCGGCTCGATATCCAACAAGGCATTTGCGACAAAGTATTAAGCTTACCTTTGTCTTTTCACCAAAAAACTACGCGAGGCGATACGCTCTCAAGGCTTCTGAGTGATGTCGATCGTTCCTAC
>CAYRID010000159.1:0-3009 GCA_964424225.1 uncultured Geobacter sp. | reverse complement strand
AGTGCCTGGTGCGCTCCGATACATGACTGAACTTCGAGTCACTTTTGCGCTAGGCGAGTTAGGTCAAGATGGAACCACAAATTCGCAAAATCATCAGTCAACAAAATGCTGCGTCCGGATTGCAAATAACACTTTCTGGTGTCAAAGAGATTGTGCGGGCGCGGGCGCTTGTGCGGGAAATGACAAAGCGCATTGGCTTCACCATGGTGAATCAGGCGCGTTTTGTGACAGCAGTGAGCGAGATTGCGCGAGCACAGTTTGAGCGCTTTGACTGTGTCGTGCTGCAAATTTTCGATGAGGGAAATACGAAGTGGCACCGCATGTCAGTCGTCTTCGAAGCCGAAGCTTCAGAGCTCGAACGCTTTAAGCGAGTGCTCTTGTTCGAAGGGGTAAGCGGGGGGGGGGGGGATTCCTCGTGGCGTAGAGAATTTGGTGACAGAAATTCGAGCTTTTACGGAGCAAGGGAAAGCATATATCGAAATTGTCATGGTGAAATTACACGACGATGTGTAGTTGCCGTAGCCACACATGGCGGGGCAGATTTGTATTGGGGCGGGGAAGATCAAAGACAGGTTTTTGTAGGAAAACGCGAAGAACACGAGGGAACGGAAGGTTCACGTGAAGGCTCAGGTAGCCAAAATTCGTCATCGATATCGGCAGATTCTCGAGGCGCATATGATTTTGCCTGACGAGAAAAACCTGGCTGAAATTGCCGATATTGCGCGCGATCTTGTTTGGAAGGTTTCTCCCGAAGAAATTTTCGAGATGCATTTTTCGGCGTTGAGTGAGATTGGACGCGAACGAAAAAATCTTCGACTCAATGATGTGTCGGACGGACTTTCGGAAGTTGTTTTCGAGCTGATCATGGGAATTAGTTTGGCGCACCGCGAAGCGTTGTTTCAGCGAACACAAGCGGAGCGGGCGCTTAATCTTTCCAATCAACGCGTTCGCGCCATTTTTGAGTCGGCGCATGATGCGCTGATTGTGTGCGACAAAGAAGGGAAAATCGTTTTTTGGAATTTGGGCGCAGAGAAAATTTGTTCGCTCTCTGCGACGCAGGTGCTTGGAAAGCCAGTCTGGCAGTTTTTTGAAAAAGAAAGTTGCGATTTGATTGCGCAAATTTTTTCAGGTCAAAAGCTGTTGCAAAATGATGGGTCACTGTCGCTGCGAGGAGTTTGTTGCGGAAATGAATCGGTTGCGTGCTGTCTCCCCAAATCCATTGCCTTGGAAGGTAATTTCTCGCGTTGGGACGATGATCAAGGGGCCCTTGTGTTGATGGTGCTGCGCGATGTTTCGGCGCGTAAGGCGGCGGAGGAAGAACTCGCAGCGATGCAAGAACAACTGCGCCTCGCGCAAAGGCTCGAATCCGTCGGGAATCTCGCTGCGGGTGTTGCGCATGACTTCAATAATGTGTTGGCAGTGATTTTTAGCGAATGTGATTTGGCTCTTGCGCAGATGCGTACAACGGATTCGTTGCTGGAGAGTTTCGCCAACATTCAAAAATCTGCGCAACACGCACGTCAGCTTACCCAGCAACTTCTCGCGTTTGGACGAAAGCAGATTCTGCGTCCAAAACTAACGTCACTCAATCATGTCATTCAGGACCTGAAGCCAATGCTTTCCTGCATAGTCCCAAAGAATGTTCGCCTTTGTATCGCGCAAAGTCCTAGCCTTGGCCTGGCGCTATTGGATGAGACGCAGATGCAGCAAGTGATTTTGAACCTTAGTTTGAATGCTCGCGATGCGATGGCCGAACAGGGCGGCACTCTTCTGATTCAAACAGAAAACATCAACGTGAATGAAGATTCGATGGTGCGCTCGTCGCTGAAGCAAATTCCGCCTGGCGCCTATGTTTCGCTCTTGGTGCAAGATACGGGGTGCGGACTACCGCCAAATCTTTTGCCAAAAATTTTTGACCCTTTCTTTACAACGAAATCTCTTGACCAAGGTACGGGGCTTGGTCTTCCGTCGGTGTATGGAATCGTGAAACAAAGCGATGGTTTTATTTACGTTGAGAGTGAAGTCGGAGTGGGAACAACCTTTCGGCTGTATTTTGCCAGGTTCGAAGAGCCAGCGCATTGAGTGCAAAAGACACCAAAGCGGTTTGCGAATTTGCGCTGTGCGTCGATCGAAGAAAGGAGGCTTGTCTGTGAAACCGCAAGACCCGGAGGCCCTCCCTGCGAGCCGCTCGAAAGGTTCCGCATCGAAGACGAAGCGAGAGATCGTGGGGTTTTTGCAGGGACAAGATCGCATCCCACGCCATCTCAATGCGCGGATGCTCGCCAGTCTACTTCCCGAACTACACGCTGAAGTGTTTATGCTCGATGCCGAGAGCTTGCAAGTGGTCTTTGCGAGTCATGGCTTTTGCCGCAACCTGGGTTATGCCAGGACGGAGATCTTGCAGCTTACGGCGGCAAGAATTGATTCGGACTCTTTGTTTCCGGTTTGTTGTCGCTTGCGCGATGCGGGAAATGGTGAACATCGTGACGCTCGTTCAGCAGAAGGAAATTTCTTGCGCAAAAACGGCACGCGTTATCCCGTAGAGTTTTTTGCTGAATATCTCGGAGACTGTGCTTCGCCGGTGATTTTTGTTTTGGCGATCGATTGTGCTTTGCGTTCGCGGATCGAGCAGAGCCGTCTTGGGCACGACGAAAGTTTTTTTCACGCACAGAAAATGGATGCACTGGGAACCTTCGCTGCGGGAGTCGCTCATAATCTCAATAATTTACTGATGCCAATTTTTCATTCCCTTGATGCGGCAGTGAAAAATGCGCCGAGTGATCATCCCATTGTGGAAGATTTACGGTTGGCGATGCGTATGGCGGAATCGACGCGCGATTTTGTGCAACAGATTCGCTGTTTTTGTGGCGATGTCGGCAATGTTGAGGAAAGCGTGAATTTACCGCAGATCGTCGATGCCGTGGTCGAGAATTACTCAGGACCCAATTTTTCAAATTTGAAATTTGTTCTCAACCTGGATCGGAAATGCCCATCTCTTTACGGCAATGC
>CAYRID010000158.1:0-3321 GCA_964424225.1 uncultured Geobacter sp. | reverse complement strand
GCGCGCATGGGCGCAGCGGGCCTTGGCGATGCGAGCTTTGAAGAAGTGTTTAAGGCCTTCAAGAAAGGTGTTAGCGAGACGGTTTCCGAGGGAGATTACGAAACACACTACGATCTGGGGATTGCCTACAAAGAAATGGGTCTCTACGAAGCCGCAATCGACGAATTCAAAATTTCGCTTGAATCCGTTGCGCGCCAAGGTGCCTCGTTACACATGTTGGGGTTATGTTCGATTGAGCTTGGGCGTCCCGAAAATGCGATTGCATATCTTGGCGATGCGCTGCTTTTGCCAAAGGTTGACTCAGCGCTGCAAGCAGCGTTGCAATACGATATGGGACGTGCCTTCGAATCGATGGATAACTCCGTCGGTGCGCGCGCGTGTTACGAAGCCTGTGCGGCGATCGATCCGCAGTTCCAAGATGTGTCGGAACGCTTAGTCAATTTGGATCAGCCCAAGCCATCCGACGAGGATTCGCAGTCGGATATGGAGCCTGTGCAGGTAGATTCGGGTTTTGAAAATTTCGATGATTTCATGGGTGATACCTCGGACGACGAAGTTGTGGAAGAAGAGGTGCAAGCCGTGGAAGAGGCGCCGCCTGCGGCCAGCTTTGAATCGTTCGATGATGTGATCGAGGAAGCGCAAGTTGAGGTGCAGGACGAAGCGGTTGCAGTTAGCGCGGATACTCCACTTGTTGAAGAAGATGGGATCGAAGCGATCGAGGAAATCGTACTCGTTGAAGACGATCCAATCGCAGAAGAAGCGCTGCGCGACGGCGTGGTGGCGCTTGACGAAGCAGTCGTGGCCGAGGCAGAACCCGCCGAGCAAGAGGCAGTGCCGACGGTGAGTGTGTCGTCGAAAAAGCCATCTGCGCCATCTGAGCAGCCTGTTGCTACAAAAGCGCAAGACAAAGCGGGCAAGAAGAAAAAGAAGATTTCCTACATTTGAAGTAGGAGCCAGTGAGATCGAGATAGGGGAGACCGTGGAGCATCTCAAGCATTTTGGTTTGGCGCGCGAGCCATTCGTGAACGATCCGGTGTTGGATTTTTATTTTACGAGTCCAGCGCACGATCGCGCCGAGAAGCGACTTTTGCGTGCCCTTGCTCAAGGTAAGGGACTTTGCACAGTCGTCGGTGGCGTGGGCGTTGGTAAGACGACGCTGAGCCGACACATTTTGGATACGCTCGACGATGAGCAGTTCGAATCATGCATACTTGTTGCGATGCCGATTGCGGTACGCGAAGGCTGGTTGCTTTCGCGCTTGGCGGCGCAGCTTGGCGTAGAATCTCCCTCGGAAGATCGCGCTACGTTGCTTGGGCAGATTTACCAAGCTCTGATTGCAATTCGGGAGCAAGGGCGACGCGCAGTACTTTTTGTCGATGAAGCACAGTTTCTTGCTGATCTAAACATCATTGCGGAGATGCGTAGCCTGCTCAATCTCGAATACGATGATCAACGCGCAATGTCGATCGTGCTTTTCGGACAGCCGGAGCTGGATGATGTGCTTGGTCTCGATGAAGCGTTAGCGCAACGCGTCGATCATCGGATTTGTTTGGATTCTCTCGACGAAGTGTCGGCGCTCAAATATCTCGTGCATCGAATTCAAGCGGCCGAGGGCACTTCGACGCTCATCGAACCGGACGCCATGAAAGCCATCTATCGCTACGCGGAAGGAATTCCGCGCGTGATGAATTCGCTCGCGGACAATGCGCTTTTTGAGGCGCATATGGCCGATCTGATCAAGGTAACGCTGGATTGTGTCGAGCGCGCGGCGAAAGAAATGGGCATCACCAAAAAGAAAGCGAAATTGATCGAGGTTTCGCCTGCAGCCGAAGAGATTGCATCGGCTGCGTCGCAATCGGTGGAGACGAATCCTGACACTGCTTTGGGGGTGCCGGAAGCAGGTGAACAGACGTTTGCCGAGGAGGCTTTTGCCGCAGCAGATTCCGCAGAATTGATTGCGGGCGGCGAGGACGAGGCGACGATTGCGCTCGAAGACCCGATTTTTGGAGATGGCAATTCGCCACCGTCGGAGTTTATTCAAATCGAGCCCGATCCTGCCGTTGTTGCCGAAGTGAGCGCGGAGGAAGAAATCAACGATCTTTTCGAAAATATCGAAAAAGTGTAATTCTGTTCTAATTTCACATTTTTGTGTATTGACTCATGAAATGCCGAGGTGGGCTTTTTCATCGCAAAGCGCACAAAGCATCTTGTGTAATTTCTGCGCTCCTTCCGGCGATGTCATGACGAGCAAGCGATCTTTTGAGTGCAATACGAAATCCGGTGCGGGATTTGGCAGTGTTGTTTGTTCGCGCTGGACGGCGATGATCGTGGTCCCTGTGCGTTTGCGAATTTCGAGGTCGCGGATCGAAAGGTTGAGGCCGGTACAGTCGGGCATTTCGATCCATTCCGGTGTCACACTTTGTAAAATTTGTGCCAGAGAAGCATCGTTTGGCGTGGTGGCCGGAGCGCGCAACGCCTGATAGCCCTCGGCGCGCATTTGATCGACGAACTTCGCAATGGTGGTGTTTGGAATTTCGAATGCGCGCAAGGTGACACTGAAAATATCGATTGCGGCTTCAAATTCTTCGGCGACAACGACACTGGCACCACGTGCATACAATTCTTCGATTTCTGCAATGTAGTGTGTGCGGGCCACAATTTGGATCTTCGGCGCAAGAGTTTTGGCCATTGCGATGCAGCGGCGCATCGCCAGAGAATCCGAGATCGCGATCGCGATGATTTTTGCGTGCTCTACACCAGAAAGTTTCAGAATTGAAGTGCGCGTTGCATCCCCGTAAAACACAGAAATTCCTGCTTCTTTGGCTTGTCGTACCAAATGTGGATTGGATTCGATGACGACGCATGGAATCTGCGACGATTGAAGTACGCGCACGAGCGACTTTCCGATGAGCCCAAACCCAATGACGATGGCGTGCTCGCGTAAGCCTTCGCTCGTATGATCGCTTGTGCCGCCATGCGCTACGTCTTGCGTTAACCAATTGGCAATGCGCGGTGCAAGCTGGATCAAGAACGGTGTTGCCATGAGCGTAAAAATCGATCCGGCAATAAAAACTTGACGCAAATTTGCGTCAATCAGATTTGATTCGTGCGCTGTTGCGGCCAGCACAAAGGAAAATTCGCCCGTTTGTGCGAGCGCTACAGCGGCCAAGAGCGAAGTGCGAACGGTTTGTCGCAGCAGATGACGCAGGATGAGCCAGATCAATAGTGTTTTGAGTGCGACGACGGCGACGATGTAGGCGAGGATACTGCTCCATTCGTGCCATGCTGCTACGGGATCGAAGAGCATTCCGACGGCGGTAA
>CAYRID010000157.1:0-3330 GCA_964424225.1 uncultured Geobacter sp. | reverse complement strand
CTTCACCCCATTCGCTGTTTGGAATGCCAAACACGGCTACGTCGGCAATCTTCGGATGTTGATGCAACTCGGCTTCGATCTCGGCGGGATAAATATTTGCACCGCCGGAAATGATCATGTCGATCTTGCGATCGCGCAAAAAGAGATAGCCTTCTTCGTTGAGTTCTCCGACGTCACCAACGGTAAAGTACTCACCACGCCGATTCGCTGACGTCTTTTTGGTGTCATCCTTGTATTCGAATTTCGCACTACCAAGCAACATATAGACGGTGCCGATTTGATTTGGACCTAGCTCCTTGTCATGGTCATCGTCAAAAATTTTTACATCCGAATTGGGCCAGGCCTTTCCGACGGTGCCCGGATACTTGCGCCACTCTTGCGGAGAAACAAGCGTGCCGCCGCCTTCGGTCGCAGCGTAGTACTCGTACACCGAATCGCCCCACCAGTTGAGCATCTTCCACTTCGTTTCAACCGGGCACGGCGCTGCGGCGTGCACCATGCAGCGCAGCGACGAGACATCGTATTTCTTGCGCACTTCTTCCGGCAAGGAGAGCAAGCGATGGAACTGCGTCGGCACCATATGGCTCGACGTCACCTTGTACTTCGCAATCAAGCGCAGCATCTCTTCGGGATCCCATTTATCTACCAACACTACAGAGTGTCCGTAATGCAGCGAGCTTGTAGAAAACACCAACACCGCCGTGTGGTAGAGAGGCGACCCACAAAAGTGTACGTTACCATCTTCGGGCTTGAGGCCGAACATCGCTAAAAACGCCGCGAGCAAGGTGCCCATGATCTCGGGCTGCAAATCTGCGAGCGCGCGCTTCACGCCTTTCGGTCGTCCGGTGGTGCCCGAGGTATAGTTCATCACCGCACCGGCGGAGCGATCTTCCGGAAGCGTCGTCGGTTGCCCCGCCGTCAATTTCGAAAAAGGCTGGAAGCCGGGAACTTGGCCGAGTGCAAAGCAGTGGCTTGCATCGAGCTTCACTTCTTGAAGTGCCGCTTGGCAAACATCACCAAACTTCTCCGAGCCGATGAAAGCCTTCGCACCACTGTCGTTTACGATGTACGCAATCTCGGGCCCAGCGAGATGGTTGTTGATCGGCGTGAGATACATCCCGCATTGAAAGACCGCGAGATAGAGCTGCATCATCTCGGCGCAATTCGGCAGCACACACGCGACCACGTCACCCTTTTTGAGGCCAAGCGCACGCAGGCCGTGACTGATTTGATTTGTTGCGGCCAAGAGTTCGCCGCGCGTCCACTCTTTGCCGTTAGGATCGACGAGTGCGAGAACATTCGGCTCGCGTTGAGCAAAACTATAAAATCCGAGTTGCGACACAGTGGCTTCTCCTGTTCGTTGCGAATTGCATCTCAAAATGCAGGTTCAATGAATCGTTGGTGCGAGCAAGTCTTACGGCTTCAATTTCGCCGTCTCACCCCGGGTGGTCGAGGTTCGACTGCCGAAGTTTGACGACTGCAGCGTGGCTGTCGAGGGCGCAAAAGTTTTTGCGCGTCTCACGCGCGCAGAAAACTCGCAGCCAGGGCGCAAGCGTGCTAACTCCCAGGCGTTCGAAACCTCAAAGCAAAATAGATTGAGCTTGAATCGATCAGCGGCGCAAACGCAGCATGTTTTCCGTCGCTGCACTACCGATAAACTTGCACAAGGAGCCGACGCAAAATGGCCGAACTGAACAAGTACTCGAAGCGAATCACCCAAGAAAAATCACAAGGCGCCTCGCAAGCCATGCTCTATGCAACGGGCCTCAGCGAAGCCGATATGCAAAAAGCGCAGATTGGCATCGCGAGCATGTGGTACGAAGGCAATCCGTGCAATATGCACTTGCTCGACTTTGGGCAACGCGTTTCCGATGGTGTGCATCGCGCAGGACTCGTCGGACGGCGCTTCAATACAATCGGTGTAAGCGACGGAATTTCGATGGGCACCGACGGAATGAGCTACTCGCTGCAATCGCGCGATCTCATTGCCGATTCAATTGAAACCGTGATGGGCGCGCACTGGTACGACGGGCTCGTTGCGATCCCGGGCTGCGATAAGAACATGCCCGGCTGCTTGATCGCAATGGGTCGCCTCAATCGGCCGGCACTCATGGTCTATGGCGGCACGATCAAACCAGGTCACTATCAAGACAAAACCCTCGATGTGGTTTCGGCGTTTCAATGCTACGGCGAACTTCTCGCCGGCAATATCGATGAGCAAGATCGCAAGGCAATCATTCGCCACGCCTGCCCCGGAGCCGGTGCGTGCGGCGGAATGTATACGGCGAACACCATGGCAACGGCGATCGAAGTGCTCGGTATGTCGCTGCCCTACAGCGCGTGCACACCGGCGGAAGACCCCGACAAACATCGCGAATGTTTGCGTGCGGGCGAGGCCATGCGAAACTTGCTCGAACGCGATTTGAAACCGCGCGACATCATGACGCGCGATGCATTCATGAACGCGATGGTCGTAACGACGGCGCTCGGCGGCTCAACGAACATCGTCCTACACTTGCTTGCGATGGCGCGCGCCGTCGGTGTGCCGCTTGATTTGGCCGACTTCCAAGCCGTGAGCGATCGCACTCCGTTACTCGGCGATTTGAAACCGAGTGGAAAATATGTGATGGAAGACTTGCACAACGTCGGCGGCGTTCCGGTGGTGGTGAAACTTTTGCTCGCCAAGGGGATGCTCAACGGCGATTGCATGACTGTGACCGGACACACTCTTGCCGAGAACGTGGCGGGGCTTCCCGACTTGCGCGCCGGCCAAGATGTCGTGCGCCCGCTGCAAAATCCCATCAAAGCCAGCGGACATATTCGCATCTTGCGCGGCAGCCTCGCGCCCGACGGAAGCGTTGCCAAAATCACCGGCAAAGAAGGCGTACGCTTTTCTGGACACGCTTTGGTGTATGACAGCGAAGAAGCCATGCTTGAGGCCTTGAAGCAAGGCAAGATCACGAAAGGTTCCGTCATCGTGATTCGTTACGAGGGCCCGAAAGGCGGCCCCGGCATGCCCGAAATGCTCACGCCGACTTCGGCGATCATGGGCGCGGGCCTGGGCGAACACGTGGCACTTCTCACCGACGGAAGATTTTCGGGAGGATCCCACGGGTTCATCATCGGCCACGTCGCACCCGAAGCTCAAGAAGGCGGTCCGATCGCTCTCGTGCGCGACGACGACCCCATCCACATCGACGCGGAAACGAATCGCATCGACCTCGACGTGAGTCCTGAAGAACTTGAAAAGCGCCGCAAGACTTGGCAAGCGCCACCGCTCAAGGCCACACGCGGCACACTCTACAAATACATCAAGAACGTGAAGTCTGC
>CAYRID010000156.1:0-3451 GCA_964424225.1 uncultured Geobacter sp. | reverse complement strand
TCTGTGTGATTCTCAAAATATTCTCGAAGCGGGTTCGTCGGAGGCGCTGCGATTTCGCTTAGCGAAGCACCCTTCTCACAATACCCCGAGACGTACTGAGCAGCCTTAAAGCGCGCCGGCAGATTCCCCAAGAGCGTAAAGAATTGCTTGGGAGAACAAATGCTTGCCAAAGCGAGAGCCATCATTTTGCGCAGATATCTCTTCGCGTTTCGTAGAGATCGTTTCATTTGGGGTTCTCCTGTTTTGTTGCCGACGTTTGAGTGCAGACCGCGAGCCGTCAGAGCGTGTCGCCTGCGCGAAGGGTTAGATTTTTCTTCCCGCGACACAAGATCTTCTTCTTTGAGAAAGTGCTCCGACCTCATCAAATGCAGGATGAATAATCTATGCCGCTCTCATGGGCGGTTCGGTTTTTTCGATCTGTTGTCCAGAGATTCCAGACTGCCCATAGCATGAGGGACACAGCCATGACGCGAACGACATTGGCCAATTGTGTGTCGTAGGCAAGCACGCCCCAGTTGCGAAGAATCCGTGTCCAGTCGTGGGCGTCCTGGGGATCAAGGCCTCCCACCAACGGCAACTGCTGAGCGCGTGCATCCGCCATGTAGCGGGCAATGTTCAGCAGATTTTCACCGAACCAAACCACGCAGAACTGCCGCTCTGCGTATTTTTGTTCTCGATGCATTTCTACTGCGCATAGGGCCGGCATGAGCAATTGCATAATCGTGCCGCCATACACAGCAAGGCGTGCAGAGACAAATCCAAAGAGCGGATGCCCTGCTTCGTGAAAAGCGAGATTGGCAGAATCCAAGATCGGAACCCAGCCCCACTGCCAATGGCAGAAAAGCAAAACTCCGGTCCATCCTGCCAACAGGTATGCCATCCCGCACGCTCCTCGAAATGAGAATCGACTTCTTATCCCTCGCACTCTCTGCGCGAAACTCTGCGACCGAACGCTTGCAAATCGTAACGAGCTCGATGCCCGTGCGTAACACAAAATTGTTATTTACACACAAACAAAGAATTCGCCGAGCCACGTATGGACTGAGCGAATTGATTTCATGTCACCGTGCGCAAAAAATCAACGACTGCATTCGCGAAAATATCGTTTTGGTCGCCCGCAACCATATGACCTGCATTTTTCACATCGACAAACTTTGCGTGAGGCACCAGCGTTAAAAACTGGCGAGCCGACTCGAGGCTAAGGATATCGCTAACTTGTCCACGCACTAAAAGCGTCGGTATTTCTAACCCGCGAGTAGCTTCTTCGAGAAAATTTACGTTGACGGCTGAGCCGCTTGCATCAAGACGATCGGAATAAACAAGAAAATCAGGATCCCAATGCCAGCGATAACGGCCATCGTCGCAAAGTCGGAGATTTTTCCGCAAACCCTCGACACTCGCGGAGCGTTGGCGATGAGTTCGGTAAGCCGCCACAAAGTCTGCCGCCTCATCCAGCGAGGCAAACCCCTCTTTGGCACGCAACGTCATAAACTCGTGAATACGCGAAAGACCTTCGATTTGCAGGCGCGGAGCAACATCTACCAACACCAATGCGTGTAATAGCTGATGATTCGCAATGCTGTGTGCATAAAGCGAGGAAATACCGCCCAAAGAAGCGCCAACGGAGATCGGTTTTCTCTCGAATGTTTGCGCCACATCAATGACGTCCTGCGCAAAAGTCTGAAAGAGATAATCCTTGTCGGCGGCCCAGCTGCTTTCGCCATGCCCGCGCAAATCCAGCGCAACGGCATAGAAGCCTTGCACGGACAATAACTTTGCTGTGTCACCCCAGGAATGCCTAGTTTGACCGCCTCCGTGCAAGAGCAAGACGGTCTGGTTTCTCGGATTCCCAAAAGCATCCGCAACCAAGCGCAAGCCCCCACGAGTTGTTTTGAATTCAATCGTGTTGTGCATGACCTCGACTCGGAAACTTCAAGCAGCTTTTTGACGACAACTTCGCTTCGCTCGCCAACGTGATGCGTAATTTACAACGCCTCACCGCTTACGACTTGTTTATTCCCGCAAGCCAAACTCGCCCGATCCACTTTTTTGTCACCTTGAGGCAAAAAGGCTTAACCCGTCAGGGCCGCCGCGCCGGTAGTGAATGGTTATCCGCCGATAATTTCATTCAAACCTTCAACGAACTGCGCAAGTTCTTCGGGATTTATAACGCCGATCTTCTTGCCAATGCGTTCCGTAGAAAGCGTACGAATCTGACTGATCTTTACCCAAGAACGTTTGGGCAATTTGGACTTCAGGATTTCATACGTCAGTGGAAACCCGGCGCGCTGCTCTTGGCTTGTGAGCGCCATGGCGATGACAGTGCCAGACCGCTCATTGAAGACATCCTGGCTCAGGATGAGAACTGGTCGCTCACCTGACTGCTCCCGACCAACGGTTGGGTTGAGGTCAGCCCACCGGATCTCGCCCCTCAGTATTTTGGCCATGCCGCCAGCTCCTCAGACAGGCCTTCATCCGCCATTGCCTTCTCAAAGGCCGGATCAAGTTTTGCGCATTCCTCGGCTAAGCGGCTGCGCTCTATGCGCTCCAGCTTTTCCTGCACCGCCTCCTGAATGGCTCGGCTACGATTGGTAAATACATGCCGCCTCACCAGATCATCCACCCTGGCAAGCACCCCTTCTTCGATCGTGATAGCTACTTTGGTCTGGCTCATGCCGGCACCCCCTCTAAGTATGATATTTAATCATACCCTTGGAATTCTACCGGTGCAACCCGAGGCGGCTAACGCTCCGGTTCAGCGGCGGGCCGTCAGGGCCGTCGCGCCTGCAGCGAATTGTTAGGCCATTTTTGCAGGCGCTTTGCTGCCTCAACTAATGGTGACAGCGCACCTTCCGCGACCGCGAATGAACCGGACAAGCCGTGGTTCGCCGCACCAGAGGCAGAGCCCACCCGAAATGAAAGGATCACATCCCTGCCTTCGGCTCGAAGTTCCAGGTAGGTGTCATACGTGCCGTCTAGGCGAGGACGCACAGACCTGTTCAGTACGAACAGGTCGAACTGGCTCACAAACCGCGCGAGGTTGGTGAGCGCAACGTCGCTGTTGGTGGCGGAGAACTGGCTGTGCTCAAGATTGATTGCGGCCTCAACACAGAAGGACGACCAATCGTTCTCCGGGTTCGGAACGACCGAGACGAAGGATTGTTGATCGATTGATTCGAACTTCATGAAAGGGCCTAACACTTGAGTTAAGCCGCGCTGCGAAGCGGCGTCGGCTTGAACGAATTGTTGGGCCGCACTTTACAGGTGCTTGATTTCAACATTGCCCCAATGATCGCGGAGATACTCAGCAACTAAACGCCTATGACAGTGATGAGGTGTTGGCTCGCTACAAAGGAGACACGCCCCGTCCAGCAATCCCCTGTCGAGAGTGCTCTCAATGCGGCGTGATTCAATAAGAGTATTGAACTTTCGCTCAGCGGTGGACCCCATT
>CAYRID010000155.1:0-3456 GCA_964424225.1 uncultured Geobacter sp. | reverse complement strand
ATGCAGCACTTCGATACTCGGCAAGTGCATGACGCGAAAACCTGCTTCCTGCATACTCCAGCACCAATCCGTCTCTTCCAAAAAAAGAAAATATTCTTCCGGCATTGGTCCCACGCGCTCGATCACCTCGCGGCGCACCATCAAACACGCACCCAGCACAGCATCTACGGCAATCGGTTGCGTATGCACAAACCGCTTCGATGGAAACCGAGCCGGAAACAAGCGCTCCAAGAGACCTTTCGGCACGAATTCCGTCGCAAGACTTGGAAAGTTGTGAATGCAATTTTGCTTACTACCGTCGGCGTTGAGAAGCTGCGGACCAACGGCACCAACTTCCGAATGTGTATCCAGATAGCGCACCATACACTCTAAACTGTCATATTTTAAAACCGTGTCGCTATTCAAAAGCAAAATATGACGGCCCTGCGCTTTACGAAAACCCACGTTGTTACCTGCCGCAAAACCAAGATTTTTCGTTTGCGCGAGGATAATCACCTTGGGGAACCACGAACGCACCGCAGCGACCGTCTCGTCCGCAGAAGCGTTATCGACGAGAAGCACTTCGCATTCAATACGCCCCGCATCGCGGCGCGACCACACTTCGCGTTCGATGGATTCAATACACGCAAGAGTGAGTTCGCAAGTATTCCAAGACACAATCACGATGGATAAATCGATCATGCCTCACCCTTCGGTTGTGCTGCAATTTCACGCAAACGCGCTTCACGCGCTTCGGAAAGCAATGGCAAAGCCGCGGCGAGCAAGCGTTCCGGCAAAATCCATCGCAAGCAAATATGTTCGATCGGACACACGCGCCGATAACAAGGTCGACAAGGCACGTTTTCCGTAAACACTTCGACGTGTTCCAAATTCATATTGGTCTTTTCGATACTCGTCGGGCCAAAAAGCACCAAACACGGCACGCCCAATGCGACAGCGATGTGCCGTGCGCCTGCATCGTTGCACACCAATAGCGCCGCACGCTTGAGCACCGCCTTGACGGCACCCAGCGGAATTTCACCCACGAGATTTACTGCGCGCAGCGTCATTGCTTGGATCACTTGTTTTGAAAGCGCGCGCTCGCTCGGTGAACCCACAAGCACAATCGACACGTTTTTTTGTCGAATGAGTTCATCTCCTAGTTTTGCGAAATATTCAGGAGGCCAAATTTTCGACGGGCCATACGCTGCACCCGGTGCAAACACAACAATTTTTTGTGTTCCATCAATACCATGCCTTGCTAGCGCGCTCTCGGCTTCAGCGTCTTCGCCCGGCGTCGTAAAAAGTTCAAGCTTGGTTCCTTGGCGCGCGGCACCGAGCGCTTCGATCAAGCCCAGCACATGCAACTCGCGGGCAAGCATCACGCGCCCACGTGCATCCGTATGCGGTGCAACAATTTTTTGTGTTAGCAACCAACTACGCCCGCCACGGGCGTAGCCCACAATTTCGGGAATTCCGGCAAGGCGC
The DNA here is from genome assembly GCA_964424225.1 of uncultured Geobacter sp. Taxonomy (GTDB): domain Bacteria; phylum Myxococcota_A; class UBA9160; order UBA9160; family JADFDR01; genus JADFDR01. Next base: position 1,989 of record CAYRID010000155.1, on the reverse strand, counting down.
ATCAAAAGTGCCGACGAAAATGAATCCGGCAGGCAAATCCCAAGATCGAAAGCCTGTGCCCGCAGCGCGCTCGCCTCCTCGAACAGCGCGCGAAAGCCGCCGTGATAAGAACGCACACTCGCTACCGCATCGATCCAAGGTATACCCGCTAGCAAAGGCTCAAGTCCGGGTCGCAACTGCACCGTGATGCGCGCCTGCGGAAACTGCGCACGTAGCGCACGCAAGCCCGGCGTGGCCATCACGACATCGCCCGTCCAATTTGGAGCGCGAACCAAAATGTTTTTATATTGGCGCATTGATTTGCCCAGGGGGGGGGTCACGTTTATCGCAACCTATCACCGCGCATCGTGCTCTGCCAACAGCTCTTGCGCCGCAGCAAGAATGCGTTCCGGCAAAATTCCGTCCATGCGGCGCCCTGGCTCCTGACGTCGGCGGCGCAACCGCTTCCAAGCTGAAGCAGAGCGCAAAGGTGCTTGCACACTTCGAAATGGCGTATTTCGCCACGGTTCATTTTCGACAAGATCCGTCGGACCAATCAACTGTACGACCGGTGTGCCCACAAGCGAAGCAATATGCATCGGGCCGGTATCGCTCCCAATGTAAAGCCGTGCACACGCAAAGAGTGCTGCGAGATCAAGCAAGCTCGGTGTCGGCGGAGCAAGCTGCGCTGCACCTTGTGCAAGCTTTGCAATCGATGCGGCAAAGCGTTGTTCTTCGGGTGCCGGACCAAAACTCAACACGACACGATGACCTTGCTTGGCCAATGCTCGTGCCACTTCTGCGTAGCCTTCCTGCGTGTAGCGTTTGTGCGTAGTGTGTGCGCTCGTGCCCGAATGAATCACAAGCGGCGCTTGAAGCCTTTGCAAATCCGATTGCGAAGCCAGCGCATTTTTTGCACAAGCCATGCGGTCCGGATCGATGCGAAGCGGTCGTGGGTCCGGATTCGTTTGCAAACTCAGAAAACGTACCAACGCCAGATTGCGATCGAAGCGACTGCCTTTCGTCGGAGAGAGCCTTGCGAGATCCGTCGCAAGACACCACGAAGCTTCGCGCCCAAACGGCGGTGCGTAGGCCACGCGACGCGGCGCGGCGCTCACGCGTGCGAGCAGAGCACTCTTCAAAATAGAATGGAAGTCAACGACGAGATCGAAACGGCGCTCTCGAAGCATGCGCACAACCTCACGCACGCTGTCGTTCAGCACACCAAACTGCAACCCGCGCAATGCCGCCGAAAGTGTTGCGCGCGGAAATACAAGCACATCGTCGATCCAAGGTTGACCGCAAAGCAGACTGCTCGATGCATTCTCGACAAGCCAAGTAATCCGCGCCTTTGGATAACCGGCGCGAAGCGCCGAAACCGCCGGCAAAGTACGGACCACATCGCCAATCGCTCCCAAGCGGATCACGAGAATTCGCTCAGCCGACGGAGGTGTCGCAAGCGGGTTTTGACAGTGAAGATTCTGACGATTCGAAATGGGCTTTGCCTCGCGCAGAAGGAACAGCCCGGGTAGCATAACGCGCAATGCACTTCGCCCGCACACTTTCCCGCTACCTCTTGCGCGAGGTTCTCACCTACACCGCGCTCGGTATTTTATTTTTTGCTGCCATCTTCGTCGGACAGCATTTCATCGAAGAAATGAGCAACCTCATCGGCACCGGCCTCACCGTCGGACACATCGGCATTATTCTGCGAAGCCTCGTCGTAATGCTCCTACCGACGGTTCTACCGATCGCATTTCTCTTTGGCACGCTCGTCGCTGTCGGACGACTTTCCGCCGACAGCGAGGTCACGGCAATGCGCGCCTGCGGCATCGGACTTTTCGAACTCGTGCTGCCGTTTTTTGGCCTCTCCCTCGCATTCGCGCTGCTCATGTTCTATTTGCTCTCGAATGCAGAGCCACGCGCACGCAAAGATCTAAGCTTGATTGCACGACAGCTCGTCGCCCAATCGCAGGCGCAAGCCGGGCTCCAGCGAGTACTTCCCTGAGC
>CAYRID010000154.1:0-3593 GCA_964424225.1 uncultured Geobacter sp. | reverse complement strand
GTCGCTGGCCTGCCAGATGTATTTGTAATCGCCGCTATTCATGCGGAGATTATGAACTGCATTCTCCGCAGGCGCAAGCCAATCGCCGCATCTTGCGCGGTGAATGTGAGCACCATTCGCCGCATGGCGGATCGCCTTGCCCCAAGAATGGGTGTAAATGAGTGTGTTATTGGTTGTGGCAACGGACGCGGGTTCAATTCCTGTTTCGGGAATTCAACTGGCCCAGAAAGCAAACGAGGTTGAAGGGCCTTTCCGGTGACCAATCAAGGCGAAAAACCTGTTCGAACGTCCGGTACCGAATGGCACACCGGCAGGCTTTTCGATCCGGTTTGCACGAGTTCGCAGCCGCCCGCAGCGCTTCGATTCCGTACTTTCAATAGTCGTTTGGTGCGGGGTGCTGTCCCACCACCAATTTCTTATTCCAGGCTCCCTTTTGGCAATTTCTCAGTGACCGGCTTTGTCGGATCCGGTGCGCCGGAGCAGGCCCTGCTCTCGAAGTTTTTTGATATGGCGCTCGATGGTGCGGGCGGTCTTATTCAGCAAGGTGGCCAACTCCTTGGCTGACAAGGCCGGCTCTCGTTTCGGGAGCGTCAGGATCTCGTCCTTCACACCGACATCCGTCAGCGAATGTATTCCAGAATGCAGCGGGCGGCGGAACTCTTGATGAGCAGGTGTGCTTCGGCGGTCTTCCCCTAGTTCAGGCGCTGCTCGACGAGGGCAGGTACTTATTCTGCGGGAGACACTCTCGGCGAGGATCTGCACACGGCTATGCAGCTTCGGCAGTTAGCTCTGAGCGTAAAGCGAGTTGATGAGACAATCCCCGTCTACATTAATTGGTGTTACTTCCGATGAGACCTTCATCAACATTTTACGGCACAAATTCGTGTAGTGACCGAAAAAGTGCATCCTAAAAAATCAGCCGAAGCAATCTCTGCGACACATGATGTCGCATCTCTGCGGCATTCTCATGGCGTGTCGTTCTTGTGGACGACGTTTCTGTGTTTCACGGCTCAATTGGAGATTTAAGATTCAAAATATGAAAAGGCGCATTCTTCAGAATCAAGATGTCAATGCGATGAGTAAAGCGTTGCAAGGCGAACTTCAGAGTCTGTCGTTGATGGAGATTCAGGAGAAGTTTCATATTCCAAGGCTGCTCGAAGATCGTGTCTATGGAGTGGCCGGTTTGTTGCCTACGACAGATTTCTCGCGGATTTGGAATGGGACATCGAAGTATGTTGCTGGCGCGGTGACGGGATCGCGGCTTCGCGGCGATCCCGATCCCGACCGATCGAGGAGGAATCACCGTGAGATTCTCGCCTACTTGAAGTCGATGGATTACGCCGTTCTCACGGTCAATGAGGCGTATTTCGATTACAACGATCCCAAGGCGAAATGTGTCGAAGAAAAATCGCTTTTTGCGATCAACTACAAGAAAGAAGGCTGGGATGAAGGCGAACTCTTTCATGACTTGATCAGACTCGGAAAGAAATATGATCAAGATTTTGTGTTATTGATTCCGGCAGGCGATGAAAACGAATTTGTGTATGGCACTTCGTCGCACGATACGGCATGGCCTGGCTTGGATGTCAAACGCACGGCGGGAGACGAGACGGCCGGAAAAGTGAAGAGTCAATATCTGGCGATGATTCGTGGGTGCGGGTGGACTTCACTGGAAAACGCTGATGCTCCGCCTGCAGCAGCACAATGTGCGCAGGGCAAACCGAGTGTCTCCGTCGAGACGTTTCCCGATAGCATTTCCGGCCTGCGCGGGTTTGATGAGGTAGCGTCCTCGGTGGCGCAAGCTTTGCAGAAAATAAAGTAGAAGAAGGATTACATGAACAGCCAAACACTTTTTCTTGTCACTCTTGGTTTTGCCGTCGGTGCGGCGGTGAGTTGGTTGCTCATGCGCGGGCGAGTCGCCATTGAGGTGGAGCGGGCTCGCTCTGAGAGTTCGACGGCATTGGCAGCCGCGCGCGAACGCGAAAGCCGCATCCCAGGCCTCGAAGCCAAGCTTGCAGAAACGGAACGCGAGCTGGCTACAAATCGCCAGCAAAATGCAGAACTAAGTACGCTTCTCGAAGCCGAGCGTCGCCAGGCAAGCGAGAAGATTGCTTTGTTGCGCGAGGCCAAAGAGGAAATGTCCAATCAGTTCAAGGCGGCGGCCAACGAAATTCTCGAAGAAAAGGCCAAGCGCTTCACGGAGCAAAACCAGACGAACATCGGCCAGATTCTTGATCCGTTGCGCGAGCGGCTTTCCGAATTCAAAGCCAAGGTCGAGGAGATCCATACCAAGGACACCGAACAGCAAGCGACACTTCGAAGTGAACTTGGGCAACTCAAGGAACTCAATCGCCAAATCACCGAGGAAGCGCATGGCTTGGCGGTTGCGTTAAAAGGGGAAAAGAAGAAGCAAGGCAACTGGGGCGAGCTCATTCTTGAAAATGTGTTGGCGAGCTCGGGCTTGCGCGAAGGAGTGGACTTCAAGCGCGAGAAGAACTTTAACACCGAAGAAGGTCGCAAGCGTCCCGACGCGGTGATTTACTTGCCGCAAAACAAGCACCTCGTCATCGACGCCAAGGTTTCGCTCAATGCGTACACGCGTTACGTCAATGCTGAAACCGCAGTCGAGCGTGAGCAAGCGTTGCGCGAGCACGTGGATGCCGTCGCAAGTCGCATTCGTGAGCTTTCGAGTCGAGCTTATTTCGATTTGCCGGGGCTCAACACGCCGGAGATGGTGTTCATGTTCATCCCAATCGAATCCGCTTTTTCGGAAGCGTTGTGCGCCGAGCCCTCGCTCTTTGAAGAAGCCATTCGCGATAACGTGCTCGTCGCGACGCCGACCACACTGCTTACGAGTCTCAACATCGTGCGCCAGCTCTGGCGCTTCGAAGAACAAAACGCCAACACTGCGGCGCTCGCAGATCGGGCAAACGGTGTTTACAAAAAATTGTGTAGTTTTCTAAAAAGCATGGAGGCGGTTGGCACTCAGCTCGACAATGCCAAGGAGTCCTTCAACACAGCGATGGGTCAGCTCTACACCGGAAAAGGTAATCTCATCAAGCAAGCAAAAGATTTCGAACGGCTTGGCGTTGCGGTGCAAGCCACTTTGCCCGCGCAGCTCGCCGCCAAAGCCGACCTCGAACTCGATCACCTGCCCGCCACCGTCGGAGAATCCGAATTGGAAAGTTCAGAATCTTGATCACACGCATCAGAGTGTCGTTTGGTAGTAATCAACGTATGGCCAAGGATATCCGCAAAGATCATTTCCTTGACAAGACCCGGTTGAAGAAGATTTAAGATTCCAACCGTCGCTGCCAGATCCGTTGCCTCTTGGATCAGAGCGATGATCTTTCGATATACCTCATGTGCCATATGAAAACTCGATGCGTTTCTGAGTGCATTCAAGATTCTGAAGGCGCTTATTTGCGGCCGCGATAAAAGCGGGCTCAATCTCGAATGCCAAAAAATTGCGATCGTTGCGCTTACAAACCACCGGGCAAGTACCAACTCCAGCAAATGGATCAAGAACCAAATCGCCTGGATTTGAGCTTGCGAGAACGATTCGCTCGATCAGCCGTTCGGGTTTCTGAATC
>CAYRID010000153.1:0-3723 GCA_964424225.1 uncultured Geobacter sp. | reverse complement strand
AAGTAACACTTTCGTTTTACACGGTTGATTTCGACGGAAAGCCGAAAAATCCGTCGCCATTCATCGAACGCTTGCGTCTTGCGCGCGTTGCTTTGGCAGATGAATCTGCGCCGCCGCTCTACCCTAAGCTGCAAAGTGATACATTGAAGTTTGCCTCGACGTTTGATCTCGCGATTCAGTTCGGGCTTTCTCATCAACGCAATTTTTTGCAACACACATTTGCGTTGGCTCTCCGCGAAGCGCAAGCCGCTTCGCAAAATGAGCAAGATGAGGATGGGCTAACGAAAGAAAAGATAAACTTCGATGCAGCGGCAGCGGCGCATATGCGTATTTTGCAAGAATTTGAATGTTCGCGTTCGAATCAACACTATTCTGAGTTTAGTCCGTACAGTGGATTTGTGGAGGCTTCGCTCCCTGCAGCACAGTATCCCGGCCCGTTGTATGTGACACGCCTCGAAGCACTCGCGAAGTGTCCATGGCAATTTTTTCTTAAAAACGTTCTGAAAATTTCTCCGACGGTGGATTTGCGAAGTTCGTTCTTTGATCGCGATGCTGCTTTTGGCGGCAATTTCGTGCACCGTGTGCTGGCGAAGATTGCCAAATGTGGCGAGCCAACCGAGAGCGGAGCGTATCGCGCTGCGTGGCCCATCGATTCCACACTGCATGCTCTTTGGGATGAAAGCCTCGAAGAGCTACTTGCGAAAGAGGATTTTGTGTTCTCGAGTGCTTTGCGTGTGCAGAGTAAGAATTGGTGGGAATGCCTCGAAGTAGCCAAAGAAGACTTGCTGCAAGCGACGCAGGAAAGTTTCGAAATTATCGGCGTAGAGGAAGAGGGCTGCGTGAGTGTCAAAGATCAACTCGAGCGTGCGCGCGAACTGCATTTTCGAGCAGATCGCATCGACCGCTCTACGCGCGGTGACGCAGTGCAGCTGCGCTTTACAGATTACAAAATAGGAAAATTGCCCGATAAAAAAGACTTCACGAATGGTTTGCGGCGCGGTACGAGTTTGCAAGCCACGGCTTACATTCACTCGGATTTGGCTTCTTCGCGTATTTCACCTCATGCAAATTTGCGAGCTGACACGCAGGCGATTGTGCACGCTGTAGGACGTTATCTCTATTTGAAGTCCAACCAATCGGGGGAGTACAGCGTTGATTCGAACGATGAGGAAGGTAAGGATCAATTTTACAAAATTGTCGCCATGCTCTTCTTGCTTCGAGATCGCAGTGTGTTTTTTCCTCGAATTTTCGAAAACGTAGAAGAGAAAAAATCCGCAGATGCGTGTCAATACTGCTCCTTTGCCGTTGCCTGCCATCGCAGCGACATCGCGTTCCAAGCGCGCTTTGAAGCATGGCTTGATGCAGCACGAAAAATTTCACAAGAGTTGAATACGACTTCGCCGGACCAATATACACTTCAAAATGTTTTTGAAGAGGGTTGGAAGCTATGGTGAAATCGGATGCCGTGCATTTGGAGATGACGCTGCGCACACGTGACGCAGAGGCGCGTCGCCTTGCTCAGACGGAGTTTTCGATCCCACTCGTGCTCGAGGCCGGTGCGGGTACGGGCAAAACGACGACGCTCGTTGCGCGTATGGTGGTGTGGCTTTTGGGGCAAGGCTGGGAGCGCGCAGAGCAACACTTTCGAGAAAAGCAACCCGAGACCGCGCCCGAGCCTTACCGCATTGCGCAGCGAACACTGCAACGCCTGGTGGCGATTACTTTCACCGAAAAAGCGGCAGCGGAAATGGCCGATCGCGTGGCCAAGGCACTGCATTGTTTAACGCAAGGGCAAACACCAAAAGGTGTTGACTCCGATTGTCTTCCACCCGAGATCGAGTTGCGCAGTCGTGAGCTTTTGAGTGCCGTCGATCAATTGCAAGTAAGCACCATACACGCGTTCTGCCGGCGCCTCTTGGCGGAGTTTCCAATTGAGGCCGGATTGAGGCCGGATTTTGAGCTAGATAGCGGAGAAGGAGCGGGCGAAGGTCGATTGCATGGAATCATTCATGAAATCTTGGAAGCGCGACTTCGCGAAGAAGCCGAACAGGGCAATGGGCTACTGACACGACTTTGTGAATTAAAAATCGATCTTGCACAGATCCCGAAAACGATTGTGTCCTTGCATGACAACGGTGTGCGGGCCGAACATTTGCAGATCGATCCGCTGGGAGCGGCGGCCATCGAAGCGCTGCGCTCTCGAATGTCGCATTTTAGTGTACTCGAAAAAGAGTACGGAGAATGCTTGCAGCGTCTTGCTTCTTCGATTCGCCGCAACAATGCGCGCGCCAAGGAGGTCGCTTCGGCGCTGGGGGCGGTTTTCGCCGCATGGCATCGCTGGCAAGATTCATCGCTCGAGTCTTTGGATGCAATGTGCAAGACCGTCGCGGAGGCGTGGACTAAGAAAGCAGCGGACGCACTCAAAGCCTGGGAGGCTGGCAAGTGGAATACGGACGAAACCAAGCAATTATCGACGGAAAAACAAATTGCACTCCGCACTGCGGTTCGCGGTTGCTCTGCTTTACTTGATCACATTCAAAGCATCGATCTTTCGTCGTTACGCGTTTTGCATGATTTGTTCGCAGTCACTTTGGGAGAAGTGCAAGAGCGTGCTCGAGCGCAAGGTGTCGAAAAATTTTCTGATCTCTTGCAAGATGCGCGAACGCTCTTGGTTGAAAATTCGGACATTGCGTATCGAGTGCGAAGTCGCATCGATCAACTTTTGGTTGACGAGTTTCAAGATACGGATGCTGTGCAATGCGAGATCATCGAGGTTCTTGCTTTGCGAGATAGTTTGTTCGATGGCAAAGCGAAGGCGCGCGAGAAGGCGCGAAGTTTCGCTGTCGATGTGAACGGAGAAGCTTCGAAGGTGGGTCTTTTTCTCGTCGGTGACCCCAAACAATCGATTTATGGTTGGCGCAGTGCAGATTTGCGCGCTTACGATACTTTCGTCGCAAAAGTGTGTCAAAATGGCGGCAAAGTGTATCCACTAAGCGTGAACTATCGCTCGCGCACACCCATTCTCGAGGAAGTTGAGCGCGTGGTGGGTGCAGTCATGTTCCGCGAAGAGGGCTTCCAGCCGACGTTCGAACCGCTGCTCAGCGCAGAGCTCAGAGCGAAGAGCGAAAATGTGGAGAGTCAGGAGGCATCGCCTGCTGCGCCAGCGAGCATTGAATACTGGTCGACACTCGAATGGGACGCGGAAGAAAACGCACTGGCAAAATCAAAGGCGGAAGACCGGACAGGCCTTGAAGCTAAGGCCATTGCGTACGATTTGCGCCGCTTACACGCCGACGGTGTGAAATGGGAAAAGATTGGAATTTTGTTTCGCAGTGCTACTGACATGGAAGTTTATCTTCGAGCTCTCCGCGAAATGGAGATTCCGTACTGCGTGGAAGGTGGCAAGCAATATTACCAGCGCCGCGAGATTGTCGAAGCCGTGTCGCTTGTGTGTAGCATCCTCGATCCCAATGATCATCTTGCGCTTTTGTCGTGGCTTCGTTCGGTTTGGGTGGGAATTCCCGATGCAGCTTTGCCTTTGCTCTGGGATCAAGAATTTGTACAAGCTGTTACCAACCTTCACGGAAAAGTGTCACCTACACTTTTTGAAAAAATCGACTCGGTGGCAAACGAGCTTTCTAAAAACCGCGAATTTGCAACTTTCTCGGGGCTTGATCGCATCGTGGGTTGGGCGATCAGTTTGAAGTTGGCTTTGCAAAATTT
>CAYRID010000152.1:0-3778 GCA_964424225.1 uncultured Geobacter sp. | reverse complement strand
AGCCGGCATTTGCGCCAAGGCCAACACTCCAAAATTCGTCACACCAATCAGCATCCCAACAAAACCAAGAAAAATTTTTCGTGCCATCTCTCTTCTCTGCAACCTCTCTTTGAACCTTCCTCAGCCGCGATCACCTTCACACAGCTCATCCAACAGAAGGATGTGTCACTTGATCAACGCAGTGCGTAGCGAGCGAGCATGCCGACTCGCCACGCACTGCGTTGCACTATCTTTACTTCCCTGCTTTCGCTGCAGAACCCTTCGGCTTCACGAGCAGGTAACCTTGCATCTCGAGATGCAGCGCCGAGCAGAACTCTGTGCAGTAGTACGGGAACACGCCCGAGCGATCCGCCACGAATTTCACAGTCGTCGTTTCTCCGGGCTCAATCGACGCATGCACGTTGTATTTATCGACGGTGAATCCATGCACAATGTCCTGCGCACGCTCGAGGCTTGAAAGATGAATCGTCACTTCATCCCCTTCTTCCACCTCAATAATTTCCGGGTTGATGTGCGAACGAATCACCGTTGCCCACACTTCCACCTTCTTACCCGTGCGCACCGTGCGCTCTGAACCAGCAAGCGTCTTATGCGGTGAAATTTCGCCCGTACGCGTATCCGTTCCTGGCTTATACCGCATCGCAGGATTGAGTAGCTTCGCATCGATTGCAACGGTGTAGTGCGGCTCTCCAAGCGGTAGCGGCATGTCATAAAGCAATGTCAGTTTGCCAGGATCGGAAATGTCGATCAGCTGATGATTCTGCGGATGCAGCGGACCCACGGGATTGAAGCGATCAATCGCAAGCTTATTGAGCGCAACCAAGTATTTCCCGCGCGGCTTCACCGTATCGCCATGCATCGTCATCAAGTGACCGATGTTGTAATGCACCGGAATCCGCTCGATCAACTTGCCCGTCTTGTAGTTCCAACGCGCCACCATCGAGTCAACATAAAGAGACGTGTACGCAACGCCGTCCGCCGAGTCATACTGCGTATGCAGCGGCCCGAGACCAAGCTCCACTTGCGTTTGCAACGTCTTCTTCAAATCAAGAATAGGAATGCCATACGGATCTTTTTCAACAAATTCTTTCTTGGCAATCGCTTCTTGAATTTTTGCAAAGCTATACACGAAAGTGTGTCCATCGAGCTTCCCTGAGACCACGATGAAATTACCATCGGGCGTCACGTCAACACCGTGCGGACTCTTCGGCTCGGGAATCAAAAACAAAATCCCTTCTTTCACCGCCGTATCCATCGTGATCACGGGATGGCCATTGATCTTGATCACCTTACCCGCCTTGAACACCTCGGCCGCCTTGCGCCAGTTCACGACATGCATGTAATCCGTATCTTTCGCCGAACATCCCGCCTCGAACGGCTCACGACCACGTTCGATACCACCGACGTATCGCTCGCTACAGAATGAATTCGTGAACGACCAGCCATCGCTCGCAAGCTTGCCGAAATCGGAAAGATCCTGGCTATATGGCGGGAGCTCGACCGAAAACGACTGCGACGGATCGAGGCGCCCCTTTTCGCGATTGAACTTCCAATACGTAACACCACCACGATACTTCTCGTTGAACTGCTCAAGCGGCGCATAAGCACCACCGAGCGGTGCCGCATATTGCGCAGATTCAAGTACGTATTCCGTGTTCGGACTTACGAATGCACCACCGTGCTGCGTTTGATAAAGCGGACTCACCACGATTTGCTTTGTCTCAAAATCGTGTAGGTCGATCACCGCCAAACGCGGATTCGCTTTGTCATTGATAAAGAGATACTGGCCATCGTAGTCGCCATTTGTTTCCGAAAGCGCAGGATGATGTGTATCACCCCACGTAATCTGGCGGCCATCGATGTTGCCCTGCTCGAGCACGCGCTTCGAGTTTTCCTCAAAACCATACCCCTGCCACGGTTCGGGCGTAAACACACCGATGTACTTCAAAAGACGCATCGACGGAATTCCGTAGACAATCACTTGCCCACTCTGGCCACCTGACGCAAAGGCCACAAACTCATCTCGACCACCCGTCGGTGTATAAGTCTTCGCCGCAGCCAAAATATCGTCTTGCGTAAGTCCGCGGCGCTGCATCACTTGTTGCAAGCTCTCTTTCGACCACGCTGCCGGAGCAACGACGAGCAAGAAGCAAAGCGCTGAGAAGAGATGCCTCACCAAGTGTGACACCGTAAAATTGCTGTGACGAAAACGTACATTCATGAAGTGCGCCTCCCCTTTATTGGTTTCTTTTGTACTGACTTATTGTCTTGTTTACGCTTGTTCTGTGCGGCAAATCGCGCGAAAAGAAAAATCAATTTGTTCGATGCGAAACTTCGCAACTTCGGTGCCAGTTTTCAACCGCACTCGCACTCGTGCTGCAAAAAACAATTTTTTGCCGACTTGCACAACATCAATGCTTCAAATTTGCAAAGTTTTTGAATGATGATCCATCTTGCATCGTCGCGCGGCACACTCGCTGCCAAACGCTTCCTTCCAATCCCTCTGCTCTCGCAGCCCCGGACAGTAGCAAAGTGGGCGCCAAGAGAGATTCCTCCGGACGCCCACCGCACTCAAAATAACACAAAATTGAGTTAATGACTTCAGCTGCAGCCGCTCGTACCGCCGCAATTTACGCACTTATAACACGCGCCATTGCGAATCATAATCGAACCGCAGTCGCTACACGAAGGTGCGTCACTTTGATTTACGATTGCTGCAAACGGCTCATCGCTTCGTCCCCGATCAAGGGCTCCGCCGGCAATCGCCGCCACCTTTGGCACATCGCCTTCGTCTTCAGACCCTTCGTCGATTGATGCCACTGCCGCTTCTTGCAAGAACCGATTGCCGAGATAACGGAAGATATAATCGGTCACCGACTTCGCGAGCGGAATCTCCGGATTGTTTGTAAAGCCAGAAGGCTCAAAGCGCGTGTGGCTAAACTTATCGACGAGCGCCTTGAGCGGTACGCCATATTGCAGCGCCATCGAGGTCATGGTGGCAATCGTGTCCATCAAGCCCGAAATTGTGCTGCCTTCTTTCGCCATGCGCAGAAAGATTTCACCTGGATAACCATCCTCATACATACCGACGGTGAGATAACCCTCGTGACCCGCGATCGAAAACTTATGTGTCACTGCGCGACGCTCATCGGGAAGTTTGCGGCGCAGTGGCTTTGACGCAACGGCGTGTAGCACGTCCGACTTCGCCTTGGCATCATCTTTGCCCATATTGAGCGGCTGCGTGCGCTTGCTGCCGTCACGGTAAATCGCCACAGCCTTGAGTCCAAGTTTCCAACCTTGCACATAGGCATCTTGTACGTCTTCGACCGTGGCATCCTTCGGCAAGTTCACCGTCTTGCTGATCGCCCCCGACAAAAACGGTTGTACCGCTCCCATCATCCGCAAGTGCCCCATCCAGTGAATTGAACGCACACCGTTGAGCGCACGAAACGCGCAATCGAAGACCGGCAAATGCTCGTCGCGCAAACCCGGCGCGCCCTCAATCGTATCGTTTTGATCGATATACTTAAGGATCGCATCGACCTCATCTTGGCGATAACCCAAATTGCGCAGCGCCATCGGCACGGTGCGATTCACAATCTTGAGCATGCCACCACCGACGAGCTTCTTGTATTTCACGAGCGCAATATCCGGCTCGACGCCCGTCGTATCGCAGTCCATCATAAAAGCAATCGTACCCGTCGGCGCCAGTACGCTCACTTGGGCATTGCGGTACCCGTGCTTTTCACCAAGCGCATACGCCTCATCCCACACCGAG
>CAYRID010000151.1:0-3874 GCA_964424225.1 uncultured Geobacter sp. | reverse complement strand
CCTTGATTCAAGTGCGTGCGCGCGTCCTCGGCAAGCAGGGTGCGCTCTCTTTGCAGCTGCGCGAACTCGGAAAACTTGCGCCGGATGAGCGTGCTCTGCGCGGCAAAAATCTGAATGACGCAAAAATGCGTATCGAGGCAGCTGCGGAGAGGCGTTTGGCGACACTTCGTGCCTCAGCCAGTGCGGCACGGCTTGCTTCCGAGCGCATTGACGTAAGCTTGCCGGCGTGCGGGCCGGCAATGGGTCACGCACATCCCGTGCGTCGCATTGAATCCGAGTTGATTGAAATTTTTGCTGGACTTGGCTTTGAGTGGGTCGATGGTCGTGAAGTTGAAACCGAACGCTACAACTTCGATGCGTTGAATATCCCCGCTGATCATCCCGCGCGCGAAATGCAGGACACCTTCTTCGTGCAGCCGGGCGTTGTGCTTCGCACGCATACTTCGCCGGTACAAATCCGCACAATGGAAAACCGTAAGCCTCCCTTGCAAGTCATCACGACGGGACGTGTATTTCGGCATGACAAAGACACGAGTCATAGCCCCATGTTTCATCAACTCGAAGGCTTTCTCGTCGACGATCGTACGACATTCATCGAACTAAAAGGGGTGCTCTACGCAGTGTTGCGAAGCTTGTTCGGCAAGAACGTCGAAATGCGATTTCGCAAAAACTTCTTTCCTTTCACCGAACCGTCGGGCGAAATCGACATCCGCCAAGAGGGCAGTTGGGGTGGGCGCTGGATGGAGATTCTCGGCTGCGGAATGATCCATCCCAACGTGCTACGCAATGTGGGCTACGACCCCGATTTGTGTCAGGGCTTTGCCTTCGGCATGGGCCTTGATCGAATTGCAATGTTGAAATACGGCATCGACGAAATTCGGGTACTTTTCGAAAACGATCAACGCGTGCTGAACAACTTCTAGTTTTCAGCGCTTCCAAAACGAGCGGAGACGACCTTGCGCGTATCACTGCACTGGCTTCGAGAGTTCGTTGCGCTTCAGGCGCCCGTTGAAGAAATTGCGGAGCGTTTGACGCGCTGTTCGCTCGAAGTGGAAGAAATTGAAGACTTGGGGCGTGCGCTCGACGGTGTCGTTGTGGCGCGCATCAAAGATCAAAAGCCACACCCCAATGCGGATCGCCTGGCACTTTGCACCGTCGAAGACGGTAGTGGTGAGCGTTCGATCGTTTGTGGCGCCAAGAACATGCAAGCCGGCGACTACGTAGCGCTTGCGCTGCCCAATACGACGCTGCCAAACGGCGCCGAGATCAAAAAGAGCAAGGTTCGCGGCGAAGTGAGCGAGGGGATGCTTTGCTCAGAAAGCGAACTCGGTCTCGCCGCGGAGTCGCAGGGCATCCTTATTTTTGATGCCGAGCACGCACGCAAAGCCGGGCTGGGTGCGCCGGCGGCGCGTCTGCTCGGCAAAGATGATGCAATCCTACACGTCGATGTGTTGCCTGATCGTGGCGACTGCGCAAGCACCCTTGGGATTGCCCGCGAGCTCGCTGCTCTTTTTCATTGCGGTCTAACACTGAAAAGGGTCGCGTTGCGCGAGGCCGGCGCACCGACGCAGACCGCCGTGCGCGTTGACGTGCAAGATGCCGAGCGTTGCCCGCGCTACATGGCGCGATTGATTCGGGGAGTACGCATTTGTGCGTCGCCGGACTGGCTCGTGCATCGGCTGGAATCGGTGGGCTTGCGCTCGATCAACAACGTGGTCGATGTGACCACTTATGTACTTTGGGAGCTCGGGCAACCGCTTCATGCCTTCGATGCTGCGACGATTGCAAAGGGCGAAATCGTGGTACGGCGTGCTCGCGACGGCGAGAAGATTGCACTTCTCGACGGTGGCGAGCCGCGCGCGCTTTCGACGGAAGATCTCGTGATTGCTGATCGCGAGCAACCGATTGCACTCGCAGGCATCATGGGCGGTTCTGCAACGGCCGTGTCGGCAACGACGACCGATGTCATCTTGGAAGCCGCGTATTTCACGGATGACACGATTCGACTTTCCGCGCGCAGGCACGCACTGCATTCGGATTCGTCTTATCGTTTCGAGCGGGGCGTCGATTTTGAAGGCGTTGCTCGCGCGCTGGATCGTGCGGCTGCGCTGATCGTCGAGCTGGCCGGTGGCGAAATTGCTCCGGGCGCTGTCGATGTCTGCAGCGCGGCGTACAAGGGGTTTTCGCCCGTACAACTTCGCATTGCGCGCGTGAAGGGACTGTTGGGGATCACTCTGGAACCGGGCGAGATTCGCCGTCGGCTGACGAGTCTCGGCATTCACGTGAGCGGCGAAGATGACGTTTTTTTGTGTCAGCCACCCAGTTGGCGACACGATCTCGTGCGCGAAGAAGACTTCCTCGAAGAAATTTTACGTCTCGATGGTTACGACGCGCTGCCCGAGGCGTTGCCGCGAATTCAGGTCGTTCACCGCACGCCAAGCCCGGCGCGAAAACAAGAGCAAGTCTTGCGTGCGCTTTTGCACGCGCAGGGGTATTCCGAAGCGGTGAATCTTGCGTTCGTCTCCGACGAAGATTTGCGAGCAGTGCGGCTTGCAGATCGCCCAGAGCGCGAGCGAGCCGTCGCACTCAAAAATCCAATCGGAGCCGAACTGGCGCTGCTTCGCCCAACGCTGCTTCCGTCGCTGCTTCGCGGCGCAAACTGGAATTTGCGACATGGCGTTTTCGATTTGCGCCAATTCGAAATCGCGCGGATTTTTCTCGACGCCGCAGGCAGCGGCTTACCCGAGGAGCGACGCCAACTTCTTGCGCTAAGCGTGCCGGATTGCGCAAAGACGTACTGGAAGCGCTCCGACCCACAGGCTTCGTTCTTTGAACTCAAGCATTTGCTTCTTTCCGCCGGAGACGCGTTGCGCTGCCCACTTCGCGTCGTGGCCGCCGATGCCAGCCGTGCCTCGCCGTATCTGCACCCGGGCAGCGCTGGCTTGGTGGTTTGCGGGACGAATGCGACACCGCTTGGCGAAATCGGCATCCTACACCCGGAAGTGTCGCGTCAATGGGAACTTCCGTCGGAGACGGCGCTCTTTGTGCTGGAACTCGATCGCTTGCTGGAAATTGCTCCGCAAGCGATTCACTATGAACCCGCATCGAAGCACCCCGGCGTGTCGCGCGACCTCGCCATGCTCGTTGATCTCGACGTCACCGCGGCACAGATCGAAGAACGCATTCGAAAGGCTGCGGGTTCACGTCTTTCGGGGCTCGAACTTTTCGATCGCTACGTCGGCAAAGGGGTTCCGGATGGCAAGCAGAGCCTCGCTTATCGAATCTTCTTGCAAGCCAAAGATAAAACGCTTACAGATCAGGAAGTTACGCGAACGGTCGATAAGATAAGGGCGATGTTGTCACAAGAACTTGGCGCAGATCATCGGGCATAAGTGCTGTTTCAATCAAAACCTTAGGAACGTGTAGGTGGGGACGTGGATAAGAACGAGAAAATGAATGGTGGTCGGGGGATGACCAAGGCGGACATCGTCGAGCAAATCTATGAGCGAGTCGGTTTCTCGAAGAAAGAATCTGCGGATCTTGTTGAGCTTGTGTTCTTGGTCATTAAGGACACGCTCTCGAGTGGTGAAAAAGTGAAAATTTCGGGCTTTGGAAACTTTGTCGTGCGCGAGAAAAATGCGCGCAAGGGACGCAATCCACAGACGGGGGAAGAGATTCGGCTTTCGGCACGCCGCGTGCTCACTTTTAAGCCGAGCCTGGTGTTGAAGACGATCTTGAACGATGGCTCTCCCGAAGAAATTCGCGCGGCCTCGGATCGCGAAGAGTAAGCTAAGGCGTTTTCCGTCGCTGCCGAATGCAAGGCGTGAGGCTTGCACGGCACTGCGGAGCAAAGAACCAAAGAAAGTGCAGGGGG
>CAYRID010000150.1:0-3882 GCA_964424225.1 uncultured Geobacter sp. | reverse complement strand
TTCAAGAAAAGGCATTCGTACACTCTTTGTTTGCAACGCTTCATCCCGTAGCCCACTTGCCAGGCCATCCCTTCTCTCGGCCGCGGAAAAACGCACGACTTACCGTGGTTTTGATCGAAATCCGAGACCTTTTGTTAAGTTGCTTAAACTATTTATCCATTGAATAATGCTATGGTATTGACATTTTTATAAAGATCATTACCTTACTTACCAAAGTTCAGGCTTTCCAAACTGGTCGTCCGCAAAATCTCCAAGCCAGGCCTTCCAAGAGGCCCCGACTCGGAGCCAAGCGAAACCACAAAAGAACCACCAACCTAGCCACGAAGAAGGAGACAGTGATGAGCGTACTCGTTACCAAGCCCGCCCCGGAGTTCACGGCACAGGCCGTAATGCCCGATGGATCGTTCAAGCAAATTTCACTATCGGATTACAAAGGCAAGCAGGTGCTTTTGTTCTTCTACCCGCTCGATTTCACATTTGTGTGTCCCACGGAAGTGATTGCCTTCTCGGACGCGCAAGCGGAGTTCGAAAAGCTCGGCGTGGTCGTGCTCGGCTGCTCAGTCGATAGCCACTACACGCACCTGGCTTGGCGAAACGTACCGCGAAACGAAGGCGGCATCGGCGAGATCCGCTATCCGCTGATCGCCGATCTCAACAAAGAGATTGCACGCAAATACGATGTACTTCTCGATGCGGGTATCGCGCTGCGCGGTCTATTCCTGATCGACCAAAAGGGCATCGTCCGACACCAAGTCGTGAATGACTTGCCGCTTGGACGTAGCGTCGATGAGGCACTGCGCGTCGTCAAAGCTTTGCAGTTCAATGAAAAGCATGGCGAAGTTTGTCCGGCCAACTGGAAAGAAGGCGAAGCAACGATCAAACCCGACGTGCAAAAGAGCAAAGATTTCTTCGGCAAACAATACAAATAGGACCACCCAACGTCCGGCAAGACGAAGCCCCTTCGAGAGAAATTTCGAAGGGGCTTCTGATTTTCTCAACACCGTCGGTACTCACTCAAAAACGATGGGTTGCGTCTCCTGATCAATTTGAATCTTGCGCTCGATCACGCGCCCGCCGGGCATCTTTGCCACAAATTTGTGTAGTCCTGGCAACAGTGGAATTTCGGCGAGCGGCGTCTCGCCGAATTCAATTCCGTCGATCTCGATACTCGCCCAAGGCGCCGCGTTCACATTCACCAAAACCGGCTCCAGAGCCAACGATTCGGAAAGGCGTGCTTCAGCCAAAGCAGCACTTGGTAACGATCCCTTATCCGGCTCTTGCGATGTTTCCGTCATCGAAGTTGCCGGATCGCTTTGTTCTGAAACCGACCTGGGAGCAGCAAAGTTTGCAGTCGGCTCAGCCGCCGGAGTTTCACGACGCTGCACAGCCAACGGCGCGACGCTTTCTGGTGTTGCTAGCTTCGTCTTACTTGTGAATTTCCAAAATGCTGCACTCGATAAAAGCACAAACCCAATCGTCGCTACCGCAACCCACATCTTAAATTCGACACCCTTTTTGGCTGAATCTTTTCCTGCGGCATTCTTTTCGCGTGCCAAAATCGATGCAGCAATCGCCCGAGCCTCCTCTGCTTCGGCGCGAAGACGCGCCTCTTCTTGCCTGCGGCGGCTTGCTTCCCTCTCTTCTTCCGCGCGCCGCTGCGCAGCCAACACGGCTTTTGCCGCTTCGTGCGCCGCATCTTCCTCCGCGCGACGCTTGGCCTCGGCGACTTCTGCATCTTCATGCAATGCTTCGCTCTCAGCCTGAAATTCCGACTCTTCTTTGCGTCGGCGCCCACCCAAGCGCGCAGCGGCAAAGTCATCCTCCGCAGGTCTCCAGTCGCGCCCGACATTGGAAATGGACGTATCCAACACTTTTTTGAGTTGAGTCGAGGCAACTTCTTCTTGAAAGTCTTCTTTGGGAAGTTCTCGGCGATAGCGCAAAGCCAAGAGCACAGTCTCTCCGGCTGCATTCACCAATGCCGGCACGCCGCCAGTTTCGCGCTGAATTCGTGCCAAAAGCGCGTCATCAAAACGCGTGCTCACTTCATCTTCGACGCCCGAGCCGCGCAAGCGCGCACGAACATACTCTGTCGTCTCGGCCGCAGTCATCGTTTCGCGAAAAGCCACGATTTCGACACTGCCTTCGAGATGCGGTAGCAACGCCTTGCAGCGCTCATCTTCGATGCTCGCAAAAACCAAGCGCAATCCACCCTCGGAAACCCACCAAAGCTCAAGAAGTTGCTTGAGCGTCTCCTTGGGCATCGCCGAAAAATCATCGACGAGCAAGAGCAACGCCGAGCCCTGCGCTTGCAACCGCGTGCACACATTCGCAAGTGTCAATGCAGGATCAGATCCCGCCTCTTCGCCAAGTTGATCGAGAATCCAGCGACAAATTTCCGTCGGTGTCAAAGTTGGAATGGGGATATACACAGAAAGAAGTTGATCTGCGAGACGCTTGGCCAAACAACGCAGTAAAAAAGTTTTTCCGATGCCGGGCGGCCCCACGAGCAACGCTGGACGACGCAGATCGATCACCGACGTGACAAGCCGTGCAAGGATACGTTCCGTGGCAGGGCGCGGAACATACAAACCGGGATTCGCGTGCAGTGCGAAGGGGTCTGTCATGCTCATCCGTTCACTCTCCCAAACCTGGAATCGAAGCGATTTTCTCGAGTTGTACGACGGAAAAAAAGCGATCGTCGAGATCGGGATTCACCTTCAATTCGAGCATGCGCAGCTCGGTCAAAGATCCCTTTTCGAGATCCTTGACAAAGACGCGTGTCGGAAAAGCATAGCCATCGACGACTTCCATGTATTCGCGCGGTGCGCGAATGATTTTGAAAGGTTTGAAGGATCCGTTTTTGTAATACCGATGCTCCAGCCAAGCTGCATCTTTTTCGGCAATAAAAAACTCGACTCGATCGTACGCCGACTCATACAAGGGTCGCGCCATCACGACATGGACCGTTTCGCCTTCCATCTGCACCGACGAACGACCAATGAGTTCGAAATTATTTAAGCGTTTTGGTTCAATGTCTTCAAACGTCATATCGCTGCCCAAAAATGCATCTGCGCGCTGTGCATTGGCCACACGGCGCACGCGATGGAACTCGGGGAGATACACAAAGTAGTCATCGTTACGATCGACGTTTTCGATCGTTAGGATACGCATTCCGCGCATATGCTCAGGGGAAGTAAAATTTGCAAGACTATGCAAGCGGCCGTTGATTTTTTTGCGAATAACTTGGATGCGCGCTTGCTGCGTTACGCCTGTGTCGGTGTGATTGATGATTTGCACAATATGACTCGTCGCAATTCCGTAAATACTGGTAAAAGTCTGTCCCAAAAGCTCTTGCGCCGGGGGGATTGGCACTTCTTCGCGTACACGACCGCGTGTTGCAGCAGAGGGAGATGCCACCCCCGAGCGCAGTGTCGGCGCCACAAGCGACTCTTCTCCCGCATTCACTTGCTCTCCCCAAATCATGCCGAGACAAAACACGATCAACGCACGACACATTTTTGTTTTGATCTTCATTTCGCGAACACTCGCTCGCAGCGCTATGCAACGCATCATCCTTGCCCCGTTCGTCGCTTGAGCGCAGAGCTTGCACTCCGCAATGGTCTTACCGTTTTGCCGCAAATCACACGCTCACCAATCAAAGCCTTCTCGCTCGACACGCCAAGAGCGCAGCGGTGGGTTGGCCGTCGGAAAATCAATCACGCGTACGCGCGTCTCTTTGCCGGCGGGCGCATTGAAGGGACCGATCCTTTCCGGTGTATCGAGATCGACCGTCACCATCACGAGCCCGGCGCGCACTTCTGCCGACTGTCCGCCCGTGCGCCCCGTAACCGTCTGCCCCCCAGTCCCTTCTTCAAAACTCGT
>CAYRID010000149.1:0-3911 GCA_964424225.1 uncultured Geobacter sp. | reverse complement strand
AAGTGTTATGGCGGTGTGTATTGATCAAAGTGCAAATCGCACGCGTACAAAATCGATGAAATTGGGGGAAAGCATGGCTCTCGTAAAATGTCCGGAATGTCAGGAAGCAATCAGCGATACTGCAGCGAAGTGCCCGCGTTGCGCCGTGGTGTTGCGAAAACCGAAGCGCACGTTTTTTGGCAAAGTCGTGAAGTTTGGGTTCATTGCGTTTAATTTGCTTATGTTGTTTTGGTTCATTTCGGCGATGGGTTCGACGGCCGAAGTGGTCGAAGGCGCAACGAGTGAAGCCGAGCGTGCGGGTGCAGCGATTGGAACGGGCATTGGCATGATGCTGCTCTTTGGCATTTGGGGGTTTGGCGACATCGTCGGTGGCATTTTCCTTTTGCTTACGCGTCCGAAGTGAGCGAGGTGCCCACGCATGCTCATCGTTTGCAACGAGTGTGGCAAAGAAATCAGCGACGCCGCGGCAAGCTGTCCACAGTGCGGTTTGCCGCGTGCGATTCGCGCGAGCGAGAATTACGCGTCGTCGGACGAGCAACACGAAAAAGAGTCACCCATGCCGGCGCAAAGCAAAAATGCGAATCTTCCGGACTATCCCGGCTATGAAAAACCCGGCACGCACGGCACCGTCGCTGGGAAATCGGGCAGCAAGCCTGCGGACGGGGTGAAAGTGTCGGCGTTGCTTGGCCTTGGCATCGTACTCATGCCATACATCTTTGCGTGGTTTACGCTTCGCAAAGGTTATTCCACGATGGCGCGTGCGGTCGCCTTTGGCTGGATGACGCTTGCACTGCTTTGGCTTGGCGGTTCGGATCATAGATCGAAAACCTCCGCGAACCGCAGCACGGAGCGTACTGATGCATCGTCGCAGGAAGTCGATCAACAAGAGATTGTGTTGGAAATTTCGGCAAGCCAACTCGTGCACGATTACTACGCCAACGAAATCGCGGCGGATCAAAAATACAAAGGCCGGCGTTATGCCATCACCGGCATCGTGGATTCGATCGCCAAAGACATTCTCGACACGATGTACATCACGCTTGGTTCCGGTGCACAATTCGAATTTCAAAAAGTGCAGGCGTTCTTCGACGACGAAATGGCAAGTGGGGTTGCCACGGTGCAAGCCGGCCAGCGCCTTACCGTCATTTGCACTATCGATGGACGAATGATGAACGTGCTGGTTCGGGAGTGCGAGTTCGCGCCGTGACCCTCGAAGCGTGTGGCATGCCAAGGTGACACATTAAAGGGTTGTTCCCATGGCACGATCGTCGGATTTCTGGAAGAAAACCAAATGGGCAAAGCAAACATCATCATCGGAGAATTTCCGTGGGAACCGCTGGAGCGGCGTACCGATCATCACGGCTTGTGGGTGGAGCCGTCGCAGTGGCCACCGCCCCCATCCAAATCGCGCAAACCTTGGTTATGGCTTGCCCAACGGCGGGATGCGTGTCGAGAAAATCAAGAAGAACTTTTCCTCGTCAATGCATCGGGAGAGAAGTTGGATTTCGTTTGGGCGCGCACGAAGGGGTTGCAGGTTTCGGAGGGTAAAGTAGCGACGGGAAGCCCGGTGCTGTCGAAAGCCAAAGAGCGGATGTACAAATTTGTGTCATCTCCTTGTGCGGTCAAAGTCGATGCCTACGATTCGTTGCAAGATGCCGCGCTATTGCTGCAAATCGGAATTCGTTTGCAATCCAAGCGCTTTGGAAAACTCGACATTTTCCCGCCACCGGCGCAAGGCGGCGTTGATACGATGGCGCTGGTTTGGAGTACAGGCGAAGTCGAAACTGGAGTGACCGTGATCAAAAACGCGCAATAGAAAGTCACGCGCCTATGCGATTGAAAGAGATCCTTCTGAGAAAAAGCGGCATTTGCACTACACATAAGATTGTCGCAAAATTTGCGACACAGCCGAGCAAGCAAAAGAAGGTGTATCTGGAGCGGCAAACGGATGCTGCGGATCGCGGCGTCCAAAACATCGAAGCCATCGTCGAAAATCTCATCGAGAGTCTCACTTTCGATTTTTTGTTGCACTGCCAATTACGATCGAGATCACAAAATCTTGTGCTCCCGACCCGACTCGAAGAGATCGCCTTGCATACCGCTGCAGGGAAGGTCATCACGATCCAAATCAAGTCGCCGAAAAATCAGTCGACGAAATCAAAGCAAACACAAATTTGAATCTGCGCCCTCCGGCGACGCACAGAAATCATGAAGCGGCGTTGACGCACGAACGAAGGACGCAAAGACGACCTTGCGTTCAATCACCTGCCTTCCACCGTCGGAGAATCGGAATCGGATCTCTTCTCCGTATTCCCTTCACCATCTGCCGGGGAAAGCGGGGGAAATCAGTGTCATGGCAGAGCCGCTTGATTCACATTTTCTTGAAGGTTGCGGCACCCCAGCATGAGTCGATCGAAAGGGAGAGGATCGCCGAGCATCATGGCGTCACCAATCATTGCTTCGTAGTCTTGCCTTAGAGCATCTCGCGCTGCACCGTCTGGAACGATCTGAAGATGGCCGGTGGTCGCTGCTCTATAATCGATAACACTACCCTGTGTTTCCTTCTCAAGAAAAAAGAACGACTTGTGTTCCGAAACGGCCACCGCCACGGAACGATCCGCAAGAATCGCCTTCCAATATCGGCTGCGTGCGATCGATGCCAAATCATGCCAATGGCGCGCATACCGCTCGCCGCGTATCCGCGCTTGCGCACAGTAGACATGTGCCGCGGTAGCCTTCTCCCAGAAAGTTCTCGCCACGCTCATGACCACGGGATTGGCTGTTGGAAAGAAAACATTTTCGACGTGGCCTTCCATGTCGCATGTAACGGGCATTCTCTGGTGCGGTTCGCCGGTGGCTCGTCCCCCAAATTCCAGCGTCACCACCGTTTGCACATAGCCGCTGCCGGATTTGAGTGCCGGGTAGTGAAGAAGCAATTTTTCGTTTTCTGCGCCGCCAACCTCCAGTCGCGCTTGCAACCGGTCGCGTGCGAGCGCAGTTTCCAGGACAGGACGCACATTTGTGTCAATCCATTGTGGCAGGCGCTCTCGCACAGCCCGGGTCCACTTGTCCGCTTGGCTGCGGCTTGTTGGCAGAAAACCACTTCCTCCGGTCAGATCCGGGATGAGTTTGCGAATGTCGTAGGTAAGGTCGATGTCTTCGGAAAAGCGATCCATGATTCGGTGTGCCTTCGACAGCGAGGTGCCACCCTTGAAAGTGATGTCAGCGGCAAGTTCCGAATCAAAGAGGGCACCGAGGGCCCAGACCACCCATACGTCCTTTTCAAGCAGAAGCGTTGGTCTTTGAGTTTTCTCTCGGGCGATTTCCAACACTTCGCGTTGGTCGGCCGGACTGAGCTGCAAGAATTTCTCAACCATGCATGGCTTCCTCGCCAATCGCCCGCGCGAGCCATGACGGCAGGCTGGCACGCGTCGACTCGAGGGTCTTCCATTCCACAGCCGACATCGAACGGTGTAGCTTTGCCAATGATTTCCTGGCATGCGCGGGGCCAAGCCAAACCAAGGCTCTCACGGCGGCGCCAGCATGCCCCGTACCCAAGGCCAACATCCAGCGAGGCGCATGTTTTACCGTGACCACGGAGCGGCCGAATCGGAGCTTTCGGGTGCGTCCGGAGGTGAGATAGACCTCGCGGATCGGAACCTGCTGCGTCAGCCCCAGTGCATTCGCCGCCGAGGCACCGTGAGGCGCAACGATTTCGCCAGTTTGAATGGCCAGTGCTTCAACCACCTTTTCGGGAGCCGGTGAGCGCGCACCGAAGCGACCAACGACGGGAGCAACATAAATGCCGCGCGCCACTCTCATCAGCTTGCCCTCTTTCGTTAGCCGCGACAGTGCCTGATCTACCGCAGCCCGTGTTCCCAAGTGAATGAACTCCTTGGCAGCAATGACAC
>CAYRID010000148.1:0-3919 GCA_964424225.1 uncultured Geobacter sp. | reverse complement strand
CTTCGGGTGCGCCGACACAAAACGGTGATCTTAAAGCTTTGCGATAACGTCGTTGGCAATTGATTCCATAAGTTTGCGTTTTTGGTCGATCGTGCTTGGGCCACGGAGTGCATAGAACGGCGGCCAAAGCACGAGAGACGTGACGCCGACGTCTTCGATGCGCTTACAAAGATCGGCACTGAGTGGTGACGTCAGCGCCAGTGTAATTTCAAACACGGCTTTTTCGCGACCAAAATCTTTGCGCAGTTGTGCGAGTTTCTTCACGTATGTTGCAGTGTCTTCGGGCGAGTAATAAGTGCCGATCCACCCATCGCCAAGGCGAGCTGCACGCTTCAAGGCCACGGATGTTTGCCCGCCCAGCCAAATCGGAATGGGTTGCTTCGGGGCTGGACTCATTTGAATTTTGTCAAAGTCGTAATGTTTGCCGTGATGCTCGACCATGCCGCCGCGCCAAAGCTTACGCATGATTTCGATGCATTCATCGTAACGTTCGCCGCGTGTTTCGAAATTTTCATTCATTAGCGTGAACTCTTCTTTCATCCAGCCTGCCCCAGCACCGAGGGAGACACGATTGTTTGAGAGTACCGCGGCAGTTCCGATTTGTTTGGCCACGGCGATGGGGTTTCGCAGGGGCAGGATGTAGATATTCGTCGAGAAGAGAAGTTTTTTGGTGACTGCGGCCATCGCACCGATGGTGACCCAGGGGTCGGGCCAGTGCGTTTCGGCATCAAACGGCGGCGTTCCGTCGGAGGAGTAGGGATATTTCGATTCGAATTTTTCGGGGCAGAACAAATGATCCGAGAGCAGGATGCCGTGGATGCCCACGCGATCGGCGATTTGCGCAATCTCGATCATCTGTTCGGTTTCGGTGTTGGCGAGAGATTGCCAGAATTTCATGAAGCCTCCGTAATCAAAAAGCAAGCGAGTTGGAAGTCTAGCGAGTTTTGCTATCGCAGTGGGAGCACAGCTTGGAATTACGCGACAACTTTTTGGCGTAACACACAAAGTCCCGCTGCGTTGTCGATGTTGCGCGCGAGCAAGTTTTCGACGCTCATGGCACTGTGTTGGTGCTCGTCGTAGAGCGCAACGATCGACTCGTCTCCGGGTTGCAAAAAATTTGTTTCGCCAAACTCGGTGTACTTCGTCGCTCCAATTCCAATGATCGCCTGCGACGGACAACCCGCTTGGCGGAGCCAATCGGAGATCGATTCGAGCGGCCCGGCATCTTTTTGCTCGTTGCATTTTGCGACGAGCCAATCGAGAAGCGTGCCGTAAAAATAGGAATAGCCGCGCACGGGACTATCGACACCGTAAAGATGCAGCTTGCCGCCGCGCTGCAAGAAGCAAGTCAAGCGGTAGGAATCGAGAATGCCGCCGCGCGCAAAACGATCGATGTCGATTCGTGTTGCAGAAATGCCTTTCGATGCGGGGCCCCAGTTCTTTTTTTCGCTGATTTTTTTTGCGCCGGGGCGGCGAATCGAGCAGTCGTTGTAGGCGGAGAATTGATACGGAAAAATATCGGTAACACGATTTCCTGTATAGCGTAGATTGCAGAGCAGTCCGACTTCGGGTTCGATTTGGAGCTTGGCGTCGGTCTCGGGCGGAATCCGAATCGTATCGGATGAGATCGGATAGACGTGTAGATAGTGTGTCGGGTCGCTGGCGTGAACGGCCGGCACGTAGAAGGGAAAGATGCCTTTGGGAGCCTGGGTTTCGCTAACGGCGACACCGACGAAGTCGGTGGCTTCGCCGGCTTGTTCCAAATGCCCGGTAAAATTGCCGGCAACGCCAATTCCAATCCAATTTTTGAAATCCACGATGATCTCCTCTGCTTGTGTGCGAACTTTAATCTAGAGAATTTTTCTGCGCAGTGTGTGCGTGGAAGTGTGGAGAAGTCGAGCATTACAATGGCGAGGATGGTGCTGTAGAAAACGAAAAGCAAAGAGTTCCGTCGCTGACATCGACGACTGCGGTGCCGCCGTTTCGCAAAGCACCAAAAAGAATTTCATCGGCCAGCTTGTCTTTGATCTCGATTTGAATCAATCGAGCGAGTGGACGAGCACCAAAGATTGGATCGAACCCTTTTTCGGCAAGCCAGTGGCGGGCTGCGCCGCTGAGCGTGAGTGCGACTTTGCGTTCATTGAGCTGCGCTCGCACGTCGGCGAGAAATTTATCGACGATGCGCAGCATCGAGGCGGCTTCGAGTTTGTCGAAGCGCACCACGGCGTCGAGGCGATTTCGGAATTCGGGGCTAAACAAGCGCTCGAGTTCTTGTTTGCCGCTCCCACGCGTTTGCGCTTCGAATCCAACACCGGCGGCGCTGAGATCGCGCGCACCGACGTTGGAAGTAAGAATCAAGATCACACTTTCAAAATGGGCTTCGCGGCCTTGGTTGTCGGTCAGTGTGGCGCGATCCATCACTTGCAAAAGAATGTCGAAGAGATCGGGATGTGCTTTTTCGATTTCGTCGAGCAAGAGCACGGCATGCGGGTTTTGTCGGATCTTTTGTACCAGCAGGCCACCTTCGTCGTAGCCGACGTAGCCGGGTGGTGCACCGATCAAGCGTGCGACGGCATGCTTCTCGACGTATTCACTCATGTCGAAACGAAGGAAGGGCACGCTTAGTTCTTGGGCGAGTTGTCGTGCGAGTTCGGTTTTGCCGACACCGGTTGGGCCCATGAACAGGAACGAACCGATCGGTTTGTGGGAGCCACCAAGGCCGGCGCGGGCACGCTTGATTGCCGCAGCGACGGTGTGCACCGCCGAGTCTTGACCAAAAACCTGCGCGCGCAAGCGATCTTCGAGGTGAGCAAGTCGTTCGAGATCCGAGCCGGCTGCACGCGCGATGGGAACTTGTGCGATGCGCGTTACGACGAGCTCGACATCGCGCGGTGTCACCGTCTTGCGTTTTTGTTTCGTCGGTCGCAGGCGCACTGTGGCACCGGCTTCGTCCATCACATCGATGGCTTTGTCGGGAAGAAAACGATCGGGCAAGTGGCGCACGGCGAGTTCAACGCAGCGCTTGAGTGCACTCGATGTGTATTTGACACCATGATGTGTTTCATAGCGGGCGACGAGTCCTTGCAGGATGCGGAGACTTTCGGCTTCGCTGGGCTCACGAACGTCGATGCGCTGGAAGCGCCGTGCAAAGGCGTGATCTTTTTCGATATTGCGAAATTCACTGAAGGTCGTTGAGCCCATGCAGCGAATTTCTCCCTCGGCGAGGAGTGGTTTTAATAAGTTCGACGCATCCATCGTGCCGCCGAGCGTAGAGCCCGCACCGAGGATCGTGTGAATTTCGTCGATAAACAAGATCGGTTGCTTTTGGCGCTTTAGTTGATGGATGAGCGATTTGAAGCGTTCTTCAAAGTCGCCGCGAAAACGTGTACCTGCGAGCAATGCGCCGAGGTCGAGTGCAAAGATTTTGGCCTCGGCAAGATCGGGCGGCACTTGACCCTGCGCGATTCGCTGAGCAAGACCTTCGGCCAGGGCGGTCTTTCCCACGCCCGGTTCTCCGACGAAGAGCGGGTTGTTTTTGCGTCGCCGTGCGAGCACATGGATCGCGCGCTCGATTTCTTGGCTGCGGCCGATCAGCGGATCGAGTCTTCCGTCGGTGGCAAGCTCGCTCAAGTTGACCGTGAAGGAGCTGAGCGCGTCGGCGGTCGTGCCCTCGCTACCGTTCTCCGATGCGGAGTGCAACGCGGAGGCCGCCGAGATGGAATCAACACTTTCGGGTGTTGCGCCGGTAGGTGATTTTGAAATCCCATGCGAAATAAAATGCAAAACGTCGAGGCGCGATGCTCCTTGTGCCCGGAGCAGAGCCAAGGCGTGCGAATCGCTTTCGTCAAAGAGAGCAACGATCAGATCTCCCGCGTCGAGGTGTGGTTGCTCCGCGCTTTGCGCATGAAGAAGTGCGTTT
>CAYRID010000147.1:0-4084 GCA_964424225.1 uncultured Geobacter sp. | reverse complement strand
GACACGTATCGCATGGATGTGACCTAACGCATATTTGTGTCAAATCGGGTCGCGAACCAAAGGACTTGGCAAGAATTTCGCAAGGAGAGTCAGAGATGAAAAATTCGAAACTATTCTTCGGAGCACTGAGCGTGGTGTGCACACTTTGGGTGGGTGTGGCGCAGGCGCAGCAAGCCGTGGGGATGCATGCGGTGTATCGCGCGCAAGGCGTTGCGGCGGCTCCGGATGATGCGGCGTGGGGTGCAATCGAAGGCAGTGCGGTGTCGTTGATGGAGCAAATGATCGTTCCGCCGGTGGGTGGCGGTAGCGTCAAGGCGTTGCAGGTGAAAGCCATGCACGACGGAAAGTGGCTTGCTCTGCGCTTTGAATGGCAGGATGAGAGTGCAGAGCGCGCCGTCGGTGTGGATGCGTTTCGCGATGCCGTAGCCGTTGGTTTTCCGACGAAGGCATCGGCGACGCCGCCGTCTCCGTTCATGGGCGATGCGGCCAATCCGGTTACGATTTGGCAATGGACCGCCAATCGCGATGCCGAGGCCAAGGGCGAGGGTGAGTTCGATGCACGCTATCCGAAGACCGACGGTGTTTGGTATTTCCCGCAAGACAAGGAAGCGAGCGCCAAGGTAAAAGGCTGGCGCGACGCTGCACCCGTGCAGGCCTATGAGGCGAAGGGGTTTGGTACGCTTGCGAAGACCGCCAATGGAAGTTTGCAGGGCACTGGCGTTTATTCCGACGGAAAGTGGAGTGTCGTGATGAAGCGAAAACTGGGTGAAGTGCCGAACTTCAAACCGGGTGCATCGTCGCAGATGATCTTTGCGGTGTGGGATGGTGCCAAGCGCGAAGTGAACGGCAAGAAGGCAGTCACCATGACGTGGATGCCTCTCGTGCTGGATGCCGCATCGGTTGCGCATAGCCAACCATGAGTGCGGATTCTTCGCATCTCATTGATCTTCACATTGATCGCAGTCGTGTGTACCGGGCGCTCGCGCAAATTTTCGCGGCGCCCGATGCATTTCGATTTCGTGCGCTGCAAGAGCGCGATCTACGAGAGCTTTGCGATGCGTTGTCGCATCTTGGTGTCGACGCAGAGATTTTGGAGCGTGCGCGTGGTCTTGAGCGTCTTGTGCGGGATATGTCTTTTGCCGATTTTGAATTGGTGTACTACACGACGCTTGACGTTTCGGGAAAATCTTACTGTCCACCGACGGAAACTACACATACCAGTGACACTCCAGGGCACGGGCTCACCCGCAATGTCGAGATTGCGGATATTGCGGGTTTTTATCGCGCCTTTGGCGTGGACTTAAATGAGCAAACGGAACGCGTCGATTGCATTGCGGCTGAGCTTGAATTTCTGCAGCTCGTTGCCGCCAAACAGGCGATTGCGCTCGAAGCACAACATTTGCAGGGCGATGCCTCGGCGGGTGAGCAAGTTGCGATTTGCCAAGATGCCGCCATTGCTTTCTTGAAAGATCATCTGACGCGTTGGGCCGGAAGGTTTGCGACGGCGCTCGAAGCCGCCGATGCCGCTTTGATTCTGGTCACCACTGCAAGTCTTGTACGCGATTTCGCACAATTCGATTTGATTTGGCTCGAGCGCGAGTAGCGACTCTTTTTTGAGCATCGAACTTCAAGCCGCGCTCGTACTTCCCACGATGACCTAAGACGTATCTGTGTCTTGCACGGATTTGTATGCCACTGGACGATTGGAGCGCCACGCCAGCGCCGCGCGTCCCGACACTCTCCGATGTCATCCTGCTCTCCGGCCACCCCAAGCGCTAACGCAAGCAAAGTGCTCATTTCATCCGCAGTTTTGTCACTGAACAACGTTTAGTTGTGTTGGATTGATTTTTTTCTTGTGTTGTGCTGGGGTGGTAGTAAGGAATTGTCCTCCGCGTTGCATTGCGGGCTCCGATCAGCTTTTGTCGGCATCGCTTGCGTTCGACCGGCGCGTGACAAGCTACGCGAATGCGCCCAAGGTCGTGAACGAATACGATGAGCTGGGGCGTTTGACGCGGGTGCAATATCCGGACGGAGCGATGGAACTTCTCGCTTATGGAGTGGACACGAGTGGAACGTTTCCTCGTGCCTATGTGGATCAAACCAAAGCGCAGTACGGTTCGGAATCGACGCCGGCTCTGCCGACGCGTCGTTATCTTGATGGTTTGGGGCGCACGTACTTGGTAACGGAGTACACCAACGAAGGTTCTTGCGAGCTTGGATGCAATACCGAGTTCACATATAACTCCCTGGATAACTTGCTGATGGTGGTGAATGCACTCGGCGAGTACTGGGACTTCTATTACGACTCGTTGGGTCAGAATACTTCTTTCAAAGATCCCGATCTCGGTGACAAAACTTTTTCCTATGATGCGGCTGGCAACCTGATCTCCGAGTATCACGCCTCGAACCGCCTGGATTACACCTACGACGCGTTGAACCGGTTGACGCAGAAGCGCGCGGTGGCGAGCGGCGTGGCGGATGCCATCACGCGCTACGACTACGACACGGCTTCGGGATGGAATGATCCCAATGCTCCGTCGGAGTTTGGGGCGAGCATTGGACGATTGTTGCGCGTGGTGTATCCCGGTGGTCTTGGTTCTGAATACCACGCCTGGAATCTTCTGGGTCAAGAAACTCTGACGCGACGGTGTGTCGATTTGCTTTGCGAAGACAATGGCTTTCAGTACGACGCTGGGCGGCGGCTCGCGTCGTTGACGTATGCGGATGCGGCGGGGGCGGGGGCGAGCACGGAAACGGTTCAATATGTGTACGATGCCGACGGCAACCCCGAGCGCATTCCCGGCTATATCTCGGCGATGAACTTCAACGCGCGCGGGCAGGTGACACAAATGAGTTACGCCAATGGGGCGAGTGCGGCGTATCAGTATGCGGACAGTGGCCCAACGGGGCGTGGGTGGCTTGCGAGCGTTTCGCTGACGGGACCTTCGGGCGCGCTGTATCACGCGGGCTATACGTACACGGCGGATGCGCAGATTGCGACGGTGCGTTCGCAGACGAACGAGCGTCTGAATCTCAGTTTTGTGTATGACAACTTGGTGCGGCTCGTGAGTGCGGTGCCGCAGCCGTATGGCCGTGCGGGCGGCGGCAATCATCCCGAGACGACGGAACACTCGTATGTGTACGATGCGGCGGGCAACATTGTGTCGAACTCGAAGCTTTCGAACGGGGCGGCGTATTCGTACGGTCGAATGTATGGGGCTCCTTCGGCTCCGTATCATGCGGTGAAGTGGGTGGACAGTCACTTTTATGAGTACGATGCTCGCGGCAACCTAAAACTTGCGTACGAGAATTCGGGTT
The DNA here is from genome assembly GCA_964424225.1 of uncultured Geobacter sp. Taxonomy (GTDB): domain Bacteria; phylum Myxococcota_A; class UBA9160; order UBA9160; family JADFDR01; genus JADFDR01. Next base: position 766 of record CAYRID010000147.1, on the reverse strand, counting down.
GCGCGGTGAGTAACACCAAAGTGTTTCTGTGGGACACGGAGAACCGATTGAAGCAAGTGACATCTGGAAGTGTCGGCGTGAAGTTTGCGTACAACGCGGCGGGCGATCGCATCAAGAAGGCCAGCAGCGCAGCGGCTGGCGGCGCGACGACGCGGTTTTTTGGGCGCTATGCCGAGATTGAGAGCCAGGGCACGACGCGCACACGCACGCGGTTCGTGTATTTGGGCTCACAGCTCGTCGCGAAGAAGACGCAAGCGCTCGATGCGAGTGGTGCGGCGACGGGCACGGCCGACACCGTATGGTTTCATGCGGATCATTTGACGTCGACGCGGCTCATGACGGACGCATCGGGCGCCAAGGTCGCGCACTACGACTACGCAATCTTCGGCGAGAAGACGCACGAGTCGGGCACGAAGGCCGCCGCGAACCAAAAGGGTTTTACCAGCCACGAGCACGACGACGAGCTCGGCCTCATCTACATGAAGGCCCGCTACTACGACCCCGTGCTCGGCAGGTTCATCTCGCCGGATTCGATCATCCCCGAGCCGGGCGACCCGCAGAGCTGGAACCGCTATGCGTATGTGCGGAACAATCCGTTTAACGCGGTGGATCCGACGGGGCACTTTGACATTCTCGGTGTTACGAATGTGGGCACGCGTGCGCTTGGTGCTTTGCAGGTCGCAGGGGGTGCATCGGAGTCTGCATTGGGTGGTAGGGTGGCTGCGGGGGGATCGGCCACTGGCGTAGGTGATCTTCCCCCGAAGTT
>CAYRID010000146.1:0-4149 GCA_964424225.1 uncultured Geobacter sp. | reverse complement strand
CGCGCTTTCGGCCGGACGTCATTGGCTTTTCGATACGAAACCTCGACAACGCGGCCTACATCGGTACGAAGTCCTATGCCTATGACACAAAATTGATTGTTGATGAAGTGTATAAGCACTCGGATGCCGTGCTGATCGCGGGCGGCAGTGCGGTGTCGATCGGCGGCATCGAGTTTCTCGAATACTTGGGCGTGCCCTACGGCGTGATCGGCGAGGGCGAGCGCAGCATCATCACATTCTTGCAGGCGCTCGCCGGAAAGGGACGCTTCGACGATGTGCCGGGCTTGATTCGAATGCGCGGTGCGTGCGAGCCGCCGCTCGTCACTCCGGCGCGCTTCGACAGCGAACTCAGCACGCTGCACGTGAATCAACATTCGCCGATCGAGTATCACCGCTACTACGGCGCGGGCGGGCTCGTGAACATTCAAACCAAGCGCGGCTGCCCGTACAAATGTGTGTTCTGCAATTACTCGGCGCTCGAGGGAGATACGCATCGCGTGCGTCCTCCCGAGCAATGCGTCGATGATGTCGAGCGCGTGGTGCGCGAAACCGGCTGTCGGGATTTTTTCTTCGTCGATAGCGTGTTCAACCAACCGATTCAGCACGCGCGCGCGATTTGCGAAGAGATCGTGCGGCGAGGTCTCAAGATTCGTTGGATGGCGTATTTTAATCCGCTTGGGATCACGCGCGATTTTGCAGTGTTGCTCAAGAAGTCGGGCTGCGTGGGCGTAGAGCTTGGCATTGATTCTGCGACGGAAAAGATGCTGGAAGCCAATGGTAAATGCTTCAAGCAGTCTGCGATTCGCAAGGCTTACGATGCGTTGCAGTTTGCGGGCCTACCCTTTGCTGTGTTCCTGCTTTTTGGCGGCGAAGGCGAGACGTGGGCCGACGTGCAAGAGACGCAGGATTTTCTCACCGATGCCGGCAAGGCGAATGCGGTGTTTGCGTGTCTCGGGATGCGAATCTTCCGCGACACGTCGCTCTACGACACCGCGATGCGAGAAGGCGTGATCACGCCGGAAACGCCGCTGATCGAGCCTCTCTTTTATGTGTCGAAATCGCTTGGCGAGCGACCGGTCGAGAAGTTGAATGAGATTGCGCGCCAAAATCCCACATGGACCACACCGACGGACTGGGACACTTTGCCGGTGCGCACGGCGATCGCGCTCGCGAAGACTTTCCGCGTGCTTCCGGAATGGAAGCGCGTCGAAGACTACGGCAAATACATGCGCCGCCCGCGCAAGCTGCACGATTCTTGATCGATATGCCGGGAGCGCAACCGAACTATCGACGTTGGTAAACGCCGCAAAGAGAACGCTGTGAAAACGCTTGCATTGCAGATTGAAGATGCGAAGTTGCGCGTGGCGCTCGATGCGATTTCTGTGTCGGTGCAACGGATGGGCGGGCGAGTGCTCGTCGTCGGTGGTTGTGTGCGCGATGCCGTGCTCGGGCTTTCGGCGAAGGATCTCGATCTGGAAGTGTACGGCGTTGAGCCTGAGGCGCTGATTGCGCTTTTGCGAGAAAACTTCGAACTCGATCTCGTTGGGAAACTTTTCGGTGTCATCAAGCTGCGCGGCCTTGCTGTGGATGTATCGATTCCGCGACGCGAAAAAAAAGCGGGACAAGGTCATCGTGGTTTTTTGATCGATGCTGATCCGCGAATGAGTTTGCCCGAGGCGGCCCGGCGCCGTGATTTTACGATCAACGCTATGGCGCTCGATCCTTTGACCAACGAGATTTTTGATCCGTACGGTGGGCTTCACGACTTACAAAATAAAGTGTTGCGTCATACTTCGGAGCAATTTTTGGAAGACCCGCTGCGCGTGCTGCGCGGGATGCAGTTTGCCGCGCGCTTTGATTTTTCCGTCGCTGAGGAAACGGTTGCGCTTTGTCGTGCGATCGAGCCGGAAGGGCTAGCGCGCGAACGAATCTTCGACGAGTGGGCGAAGCTCGTGGTAAAAGGTGCGCGTCCATCGCGCGGACTCACTTTTTTGCGCGACTGCGGCTGGTTGCAGCATTACCCAGAGCTCGAAGCGCTGATCGGCTGCGAACAAGATCCGCTCTGGCATCCAGAAGGAGACGTGTGGACACACACGTTGCATTGTATGGATGCGTTCGCTGCGCGACGAATCGGCAATGTGCGCGAAGACTTGATTGTTGGTTTCGCAGTTTTGTGTCACGATTTCGGCAAGCCCGCTACGACGCAGCGCGAAGGAGAGCGGGTTACATCAAAAGGCCACGAAAAAGTAGGCGAGAAATTAGCCGACGCATTTTTGAGTCGAATGACCAGTGAAGAGACGTTCGTGCGCGATGTGGTGAGTCTCGTCGGTGCGCATTTGCGTCCGGTGTTGTTGTACAAGGCGCAGGCGGGCGATGCGGCCATTCGGCGTCTTGCGCGCAAAGTGGGGCGCATCGATCGCCTGCTGCGCGTCTCGCGCGCGGATCAAGAAGGTCGTCCTCCGTTTCGTTTGGAAGCATTTCCTGCGGAAGATTGGCTGCACGCGCGCGCACGCGCGCTCGATGTCGAGGCGTCGGCACCGACGCCGATTGTGCAGGGTCGCCATTTGATCGAACTTGGTTTTGTCCCTGGACCTGATTTTGGGCGCGTGCTCCAGGATTGCTACGAAGCGCAGCTCGATGGCCAAGTGGATTCACTCGAAGCGGGATTAAAATTTGCAAAGCAACGCTTTTCTGTGTTTAGTTCCGAGGATGTAAAAAGTGAGGATCTTGGGTCGAGAGGTGTGCGGGCCGACGCGCGCCAGCACAAGGCTGCGAAGGAGGAGCTCTCATGACTTGTGCAGTCGATCCGGGGCGCTGTCCGCTTTGCGGTGAAACGAATGCTTGTGCACGAGTCGTGGACCCAAACGCAGAAGATTGTTGGTGTACGACGCGACGGATTTCGCCTGAACTTCTTTTGTGCGTGCCAAAATCTGCGCAGGGGCGTGCGTGCATTTGTCAAAACTGCGTCGAGCACGCCGATGTTACCAAGGGTAATTTAACGGGAGATGAAATATGAGTGACACATTTCTGAGTCTTGTGTTGCAAAATAAGCCTGGCGCGTTTACGCCGCTTTCCGCGTTCGTGGGTGGGACTTTGATTGGCCTCGGTGCAGTCGCGCTCATGTATTTGCAGGGTGCTATTGCGGGCATTGCCGGAATTTTGGGAGGGAGCTTTGTGCGCACGGGCCTTGAGCGTGCGTGGCGAATCGCATTTTTGCTCGGTATTCCGACGGGCACATGGCTCTTTGCGCAAGTCGCGTCGAGCCGAGCGCCCTGGGTGCCGATTGAATTTGATGCTTCGACGTGGGGCTTGGTAATCGCCGGAACACTTGTTGGTGTAGGAACGCAGCTTGGCAGCGGATGCACAAGCGGGCATGGAGTTTGCGGCATTGCGCGTCGTTCGCCGCGCTCCATCGTGGCGACGCTGACTTTCATGTTTTTTGGGTTTGTCACGGTTTTTCTGGTTCGCCACGTTTTTGCGAGCTGAGCAGAGCATACACAAAGGATGGATCTGATTTTTACGATTGAGGATTCGATCGACGCGGCGATGCAAGCCAAAACGAGAGGAGAAGAGTAATGAGAAAAATGGAAGAAGACATGCAATGCGAGGTGCCTGCGTCGCGTCTGGCCAGCAAGCCGCATTGGAATGTCGCAGCGGGGTTTCTCTCAGGAACGCTTTTTGGTGTTGGTCTTGCACTCTCGGGGATGATCTACCCCAAAAAAGTTTTGGGATTCTTGGACTTGGCGGGTGCATGGGACCCAAGCCTTGCCTTGGTGATGGGCGGCGCGTTGGTGATCACGGCGCTTGGATATCCGCTCGTGCTCAAGTGCGACGCACCGCTGCTCGCGCCGAAGTTTGCTTTGCCGACGCTTTCGCAGATCGATGTGCGCCTCGTCGTGGGCTCGGCGCTATTTGGCATGGGTTGGGGGCTTGCGGGCTTGTGTCCTGGGCCTGCACTGGGCGTGCTGCCTTTTGCGGGAATTGATTTTGCGGCGCGCGATTGGTTTTTCTTCTTCATACCGATGCTAACGAGTGTGTATATTATGCGACGCTATTTCGCACCTCGTACCTAACTGCACGGTTGCGGCGCGAACATAGCGGTGGACCCCATTGTTTGGACAGTTTTTTCTTCGCGATAAGTGGATCTTG
>CAYRID010000145.1:0-4246 GCA_964424225.1 uncultured Geobacter sp. | reverse complement strand
AGAACGTCACCGTGCTCATCGGCGATCAGGCGGATAGAGACTTTTGGAGGCAATTTAAAAGAGACACTCCTCCAATCGATATTCTGATTGATGATGGTGGCCATAAACCCGAGCAACAGCGAATTACGCTCGAAGAGATGCTTCCGCACTTGCGCTGCGGCGGAGTGTATTTGTGCGAAGACGTGCACGGGAAATGGAATGATTTTGCCGCCTACGCAACCAGTCTTGTTAACGAGCTGAATCAAACGGGCGATTTAAACGGGTTTCAGAAGTCGGTCCATTCGATCCATTTCTACCCGTTCTGCGTGGTCATCGAGAAGCATTCTGCTGAACCAGAGAGATTCGCTGCCCCCAAGCACGGCACAATTTGGCAGCCGTTTTTCGATTAGCGGCAAGCCGAACGCCATTCACTGATCAGTGTTACACGAAATTCGGTGAAAGATGGCGCGCCGGGAGGGACTCGAACCCCCGACCCTCAGGTTCGAAGCCTGATGCTCTATCCAGCTGAGCTACCGGCGCTTGGATTTGGTGGATGGGCGGGGTCTTGATACACAAGGGAGCTGCAATTTGCCAGCGCGCGCGGCGCTGAAGCGCGCTTGCGAAGCACTGCGGACTAGGCGCTCTTCGCGATGGCTTGCCGGCGTGCGAGGCGAACCGTGCGTAGCGGCACGAAGAATTCATCGCGCTTCTCCCACGGCACACCGAGGGCGGCGAGAAGTTGGCGCTTCGTGGTCTGGCGACAGAGACGACCGTTTTCAACGGCGTGGACGGTGCGCGGCGATACGCCGGCTTTCTTGGCGAGTTCTTCCTGAGTCCAGCCGCGCTCTTGGCGTGCAACGCGAATGCGATTCATGGTTTTCTCTCCTTGAGCGGCTTACACCGAAGAGAAACCTAGCGTTGATTTTGGAGCGGCAATAGATAAAAAAGGTGAGCAAATTCAGGGCATTAAGCAGTATGAGGGCTTGAAATCACTGCATTATTTCGAGCTTGTTGCGCTTTTGTGAAGGGCCATTTTTTTGGAAAAAAGATAACGCAAATTAGTGTTATTGACTTGAGAATGAGCGAATTTCGCGGGGCGCTACAAAAATGGCGGGAAGATTTCGCAAAACAAAAATGATGGGGTGGATGACGGGGCTCGAACCCGCGACCTCCGGGACCACAACCCGGCGCTCTAACCAGCTGAGCTACATCCACCGTAAGGCGGAAGGCAAACTATCACTCGCCGTCCGCGTGTCAACGATTGGCGCGGTTTTGCGAGCGCGTTCAAAAAATGATCTTCATTCGACGCAATCTTCCCGAGTGCTTTTCGAGCCGGTACTCTCTTTTGCGATCTTTGCCCCGGTGGCTTAGATGGATAAAGCACCTGCCTTCTAAGCAGGGGATCGCAGGTTCGAGTCCTGCCCGGGGCGCCACCGCTCAAATCTTCCTGTGGGCTGACGATTTTCGAGACTTCCTTGTCAATTTGCGGCGAGTCTGCGCCGATACAGAGCGCATTCAATTTTTGGCGTCGTACCCCCCAGGCCGACCGCTTTTCGTACGTGCAATCAAAAAATAGAAAACGGAAAATAGGGCAAAGTTTTTTACCAAGCTTCGGTCGCCACTCAACCAAGAGAGAATTGAGGAGATGATCTTGCCTCAGCCCCGTCACATCTTTGCGCTTTGCCTTCTGACACTTTTCTTTTTCGCTCCTCTTCGCGGCGCACAAGCCGTTTTGATCGATCTTGGACAGGGCACTGGCAATACGACAGCGCCCGGTGATGACCCGGGCTGGGCAAACGTCGGCATCACGAACGGCGCTTCGGCGGTGTATCTCGGCAATGGTTGGGTGCTGACTGCGACCCATGTCAGCACGACGGCGGATATTATTTTGGGAGGTGTGCCGTATAGCCGCGATCTCAACACGCACACTCCGCTTTGGACCGATCCCTGGACGGTTTCGGACATGCACCTGGTAAAGATTCTTGGAGATCCTGGGCTTCCCTCGCTGACACTTTCAAGTGTTCAACTCGAATTGAATGATTCCGTGCTGATGATCGGTCGCGGCGAGAATCGTCAAACTTCGCTTTCGTACTACGATGCGAGCTTTAACGAAATTACGCCGCCACCGCCGGCGACTTACAGAGGCTACAAATGGGGCGGTCTTGGACGAACGATGCGTTGGGGAACGAATCAGATTTCGGATCGTGACATCGCGCTGGGTGGTCCAAACAATGCAGTGACCGTGAGTTACGCTGCTGTTTTCAACAATACGCTTGGTGCGACTTCTGAGGCGGCAGCCGTGAACGGTGACTCCGGCGGTGCGGTGTTTTCGAAAGTGAGCGGCGGCTGGGAACTCGTCGGGATCATGCTCTCTCGCGATATTTATTCCGGCCAGCCGGTTTCCGGTGTGACGGTTTATGGCAATTCGACTTACTTCGCAGATTTGTCGTTCTACCACGATCAGATTATGGCGATCGTGCCCGAACCGAACACTGCGTTACTTCTTGGTGTAGGCCTGATTGCTTGTGCCGCCACACGCCGCCGCGCCTAGTGGTTGCCAATTCCCCTCTTCGCGATGCCAGCAGTCAAAAGCTTGCCAATTTGTGCGCGTCGCAACAGCTTCGCTGCCGCAAAGCACGATAGTTCGCGCTGCGTAGAGTGTCGGATTTGAGGTATCGTGTTTTGGATGCCGCTTGACTGGCGCGACTTTGAACCCAAAAAGTCTGCGTATTTTTGACCGCGCTACGATTGATTGATCGCGTCGCTTTTGAAGATGGAGGCTCATTGGCCAAGTCGAAAGAAAAGGATCTCTATGCCGTGCTCGGCGTTGCGCGCGGTGCAAGCGAAGATGAGATTCGCACGGCCTACCGTAAGCTCGCACGCAAATACCATCCTGATTTGAATCCCGACGATCGCGCGGCGGAAGAGCGCTTCAAAGAAATTTCACGCGCCTACGAAGTTTTGTCTGACACCAAAAAGCGACAAGATTACGACGAGTTCGGTGCGCACGCGCTCGATCCCAACTTCAATGCCGAGGCGGCGCGGGCGGCACAGCAAAGTTTTCGCGGTGGCGCGGGGATGGGTGGTGATTTTTCGTTCGGCAATCTCGACGAAATGTTTCAAGACGTTTTTTCGCGCGGTGGTCGTGGGCGCGGTGCGGGTGGCTTTGGTGGTTATGCGATGCGCGGTCCCGACACCGAAGTCATGCTGACACTCGATTTTTTGCAGGCTGCACAGGGCGGCGAGAGAACGTTGCAAATTCAACGTCCTGCTCGGGATGGATCTTCGAAACTAGAAAGTGTCACCGTGCGCATTCCGCCGGGTGTGAGCGATGGTGGCGTGCTTCGAATTCCGCGCAAAGGGGGCGAAGGTTTGGGCGGCGGACCGCCGGGCGATTTGATTGCCGAAATCCGCGTGCAGCCGCATCCCGTGTTTCGCCGCGTCGAGCGCGATGTGTATTTTGATCTTCCGATCACACTTCGAGAGGCGTTGTTGGGTGCTTCGATCGAAGTGCCGACGCTCGATGGCCGTGCGATGCTCAGCGTGCCGCCGGGTACGAGCAGCGGGCAGAAGCTGCGTTTGCGCGGCAAAGGCATTGCGAGTGCTTCGGGCAAGAAGCACGGCGATCTGTACGCGCTTGTGCAAGTGCATGTGCCGCGTGGACTCGATGATGAAACGAAGCACAAGCTTGCCGAGTTGTTGCCCGATACGTCGGTGAATCTACGAGCCGCCCTTTTTCGATAGATGTTTTTTGAAAATGCAAAGCGACGATTGCTCTATGTTATGGCGAGCGAGGCATGTCGCATTTTTGAGTCACAGTATTGTTTTTGAGATCAGTTCCGTCGGAAAGCAGAGCAATGAAGGTATAAGGAGAGCGAAATGAAAAGTTTTCGCAAAACCATCACATTGATGATTCCTGATCGAATGGATTTTCGAAATATCACGCGAGAAGTCGAGGCGGCTATACAAGAAAGTGGTGTACGAGAAGGTCTTTGTCTTGTCAATGCCATGCACATTACGGCGAGTGTATTCATCAATGATGATGAACCCGGTTTGCACCAAGACTATAAGCGCTGGCTCGAGAAGCTCGCGCCATTTGATGCGAGCTCGAAGGTGTATCAACACAATCGCACCGGCGAAGACAATGGCGATGCACATCATAAGCGCCAAATTATGGGTCGCGAAGTCGTGGTGGCAATCACCGACGGGCAGCTCGATTTTGGACCGTGGGAACAAATTTTCTACGGCGAGTTTGATGGCAATCGCC
>CAYRID010000144.1:0-4401 GCA_964424225.1 uncultured Geobacter sp. | reverse complement strand
TGAAACGGGAAATGGTCAAAGCGATGGCCGCCAATCCGATCATCTTTGCTATGGCCAACCCAGATCCTGAGATTACACCGGAAGATGTCGCATCGGTGCGCACGGATGCGATCATGGCGACGGGGCGCTCTGACTTTCCCAATCAAGTGAACAACGTACTTGGTTTCCCGTTTATATTCCGTGGTGCGCTGGATGTGCGCGCGCGAAAGATCAATGAAGAGATGAAGCTTGCGGCGGTGCATGCGCTTGCAGAGCTTGCGCGACGCGATGAAGAAATTCCGGCTGCCGTGCGGCATGCATACCCCGAAGAGTGTTGCCGGTTTGGCCCGAATTACATTATTCCCAAACCGTTCGATCCGCGTGTTTTGGAATTCGTTGCGCCCGCCGTCGCCAAGGCGGCTATGGATTCCGGCGTTGCGCGAAAACCGATTGATCTTGATCGCTATCGAGAGCAACTGCGAAAGACCCTTGCCGAGTTGGCACGTTTTTAATCCCACAGAAAATCAGAAGAGAGTGATCGATATGTCGATTGAAGAGAAAATCAAGAAGCTGGAAGAACGAACCGTGGCCGCGCTTGCAGGCGGCGGCGCGGATCGCGTTGAAAAACAACATCAATCGGGACGGCTCACGGCGCGTGAGCGCATCGATCTTCTCTTTGATACGGGAACTTTCGTCGAGATTGATCGACTCGTCGTGCATCGCTGTACGGATCTCGGTCTTGCAAACAAAAAGATTCCTGGCGACGGCGTGATCACGGGTTTTGGCAAGATTGATGGCCGCAAGGTCTTCGTCTTCGCGCAAGACTTCACCGTTTTTGGCGGAAGCTTGTCGGGCGCGTTTGCGGAGAAAATTTGCAAGATCATGGATATGGCGATGAAAGTGGGCGCACCGATCATCGGCCTCAACGATGGCAGCGGCGCGCGCATTCAAGAAGGTGTGGTTTCGCTCGGCGGTTATGGTGACGTATTTTTGCGTAACACACTCGCTTCGGGTGTCGTGCCACAGATTTCTGTCATCATGGGGCCATGTGCGGGTGGCGCCGTGTATTCGCCGGCGCTCACGGACTTCATCTTCATGGTGAAGAACACGAGTTATATGTTCATTACGGGTCCGGACGTAATTAAGACTGTCACGCACGAAGAAGTGACGATGGAAGAACTCGGTGGCGCTACAGCGCATGCGACCAAGAGTGGTGTTGCAGATTATGCCGGTGACTCCGAAGAAGCTGTGATTTTGGCGATTCGCAATCTGCTTTCGTTCTTGCCGTCGAACAATCTCGAAGACCCGCCGATGCGCCCGACGGAGGATGATCCGTACCGTCGCGAGGACGAGTTACGCAGTTTGGTGCCAGACAATCCGAATAAGCCGTATGATATGAAACGCTTGATCGAGCTTACCGTCGATGACGGTAAATTTTTTGAAGTTGCCCCGTCTTACGCACAAAATATTTTGACGGGCTTTGCGCATTACGGTGGGCGCGCCGTTGGTATTGTGGCCAATCAACCCAAGATTCTTGCGGGTTGTCTCGACATCAATGCTTCGCGCAAGGCGGCGCGTTTTGTGCGCTTCTGCGATGCGTTCAATCTTCCGATCGTGACGTTCGTGGATGTGCCGGGGTTTCTGCCGGGCACAAATCAGGAATACAACGGCATCATCGCGCACGGCGCGAAGTTGCTCTACGCCTACTGCGAAGCCACGGTGCCAAAGCTGACGGTGATTACGCGCAAAGCGTACGGCGGTGCGTACGTCGTGATGAACTCGAAACATTTGCGCAGCGATTTGAACCTTGCGTATCCCGGTGCGGAAATTGCCGTGATGGGGCCCGACGGTGCCGTTGACGTGATTTTCCGACGGGAGATCAAAGAAGCGAAAGATCCGGCGGCAAGGAAAGAAGAGCTGGTCGCACAGTACCGTGAGAACTTCGCAAATCCCTATCAAGCCGCCGAGCTTGGTTACATCGATGAAGTGATCAAACCTGAAGATACGCGCCCGCGTATTGTTACGGCGCTTGAGATTTTTGAAACGAAGCGCGATCAAAATCCGTCGAAAAAACACGGCAATATTCCGCTCTAAGGGCACAACACAAAATTGGATCAGAGAGGAAAAAGCATGTTTCAGAAAGTGTTGGTTGCCAATCGAGGCGAGATTGCGGTTCGCATCATCCGCGCGTGCCATGAGCTTGGGATCAAAGCAGTAGCGGTTTATTCCGATGCCGATCGCGATGCGTTGCATGTGCGCCTTGCCGATGAGGCGTATCGCTGCGGCGAAGCTCCGTCGTCGGCGTCGTACTTGCAGGCCGAGCGGATCATCGAGATTGCCAAGCAAGCAAAGGTCGATGCGATTCATCCGGGTTTTGGTTTTCTCTCGGAGCGCGCTTTCTTCGTCGATCTTTGTCGTGAAGCAGGCATTACGTTCATTGGCCCCGATGGTCGCGTGATGGAAGCAATGGGCGACAAAGTAACGGCGCGCCAAATGATGCAAAAGGCAGGCGTTCCGATCGTACCGGGTACGACGGAGACGCTTACCGACGATGAAGCGGAACATTGGGCAAAAAAAATTGGCTTTCCAGTCATGGTGAAGGCGACGGCAGGCGGCGGTGGCAAAGGGATGCGCCTCGTACACCAAGAAGCGGAATTGCGTCCGGCGTTGCAGCGTGCACGCTCGGAAGCTCAAGCGTCGTTTGGAGATGGCAGCCTTTACATCGAGAAATTTGTCGAAGAGCCGCGTCACATTGAAATTCAAGTCATGGCCGATAGTCACGGTAATGTGGTGCATTTGTTTGAGCGCGAGTGCTCGATTCAGCGCCGACACCAAAAAGTGATTGAAGAAGCGCCGGCGAATCGAATGACGCCAGAGCTTCGCGATAAAATGGGGAAGGCTGCTGTGGCTGCGGCCAAAGCGGTGAATTACTGCGGCGCGGGCACGGTCGAGTTTCTCGTCGATAAACACAATGATTTCTACTTTCTCGAGATGAATACGCGCATTCAGGTGGAACACGCGATTACGGAAGCGATTACGGGTGTCGATCTGGTGAAGACAATGATTCGTGTAGCCGAAGGTAAAGAGTTGCCGTTTCGACAGGAGGATCTTGCAATTCGGGGGCATGCCATCGAAGCGCGGATCTATGCCGAAGATCCAGATCGCAATTTTGCGCCATCGCCCGGGCCGATTCTTTTGTACCGCGAACCGGGAGGCATTGGAATTCGACTCGATAGTGGCGTGTATCAAGGTGCGATGGTGACCGTGTATTACGATCCGATGGTCGCGAAGCTCATTGCGGTGGGCCGCACGCGCGCCGAGGCGATCGAACGCATGCGTCGCGCGTTGGCGGAGTATGTTGTGCAGGGCATCAAAACGTCGATTCCGTTCCACCAACGTGTGTTACGGCATCCGAAGTTCATCGAGGGCAAGTACGACACGGGTTTCATCGAGGCCCATAGTGAAGATCTTGGTGCAAAAGGCAGCGATTTGGAGGCCGGGGAGACGCTGCGTGTGGCCATGATGGCCGCAGCCATTGCCGCTTATCGCGATGCAAAGGAAATGGGCGAGAAGGCGAGTGCGCCGAAAGCGGGCATTGCGGAAGATCCGTGGAAGACGTTTGGCCGACGTGCTCAGATGCGAGGAGCGCTGCGATGATTTACGAAGTGACGCAAGGTGGTCGCACTGTTTCGATCGAGCTCAAAGAAATTAGTGAAGGCTTGTACGACATTTCAATCGATGGCGGCGAAGTCATTCGCGTGGATGCGGCCAAGAGTGGGCGCACGATTTATTCGCTGATTGAAAAAGGCAAACAATTCGAAGTGATGGCAGATGCACGCGGGCAACACAAATTTGATGTGCAAATTGCCGGACAGCTTTTTCATTTCGATGTTTACGATGAGCGCAGCAAGCTTTATGCGCAGCAGGCGAAGATTGCAGCTCAGGGCAAGCAAGAAGTCGAAGCGTCGATGCCAGGAAAAGTTGTAAAACTCAATGTGTCGGTGGGCGATCTCGTGGCAGAGGGGGCGAGCTTGCTCGTGCTCGAAGCCATGAAGATGGAGAACGATATTCCGTCGCCGATTGCAGGCAAAGTGACGGCTGTGAATACCAGCGTAGGAAGTTCGGTCGAAACGGGTGCAAAATTGGTGGTAGTTGAGCCGATCGAGCCGTCCGCATAAAAATGCTGTGGTGATGTTGCGCGCAGCATGATTTCATGTGTCACCAATTGGTGTTAAATGTCACGCGAAGGAAGTGAAGATATGCAAACTTCAACGGATGATTTACGAATTCAAAATTTGCGTCCGTTGCTTTCTCCGGCGATTTTAATGGAAGAGTTGCCGCTACCGGACGTCGGTGCACAAGTCATTGCAAACGCGCGCAATGCAATTTCGGATATTTTGCATGGCCGCGATGATCGCTTGC
>CAYRID010000143.1:0-4679 GCA_964424225.1 uncultured Geobacter sp. | reverse complement strand
GCCGTCGGCGCCGCATGGCCTTAGCGCCGCAAAAGCTCACGTGCGTGCTGGCGTGTCGCTTCGGTAATTTCTGCGCCGCCCGCCATTCGCGCAATCTCATCAATGCGCTCGCCTTCGCAAAGAACACGAACTTGTGTCGATGTGCGACCACGCTCTTCGTGCTTTTGAATTTGAAAATGCGTCGTACCGCAGCAAGCCACTTGCGGCAGATGCGTAATGCAGAGCACTTGGTGTTCGGAAGCCAACTCCGCGAGCACACGACCAATGCGATCAGCCACACGTCCACCCACGCCCGCATCCACTTCATCAAAGATCAACACCATGCCTGCCCCGGTACGGCGTAACACATTTTTGAGTGCGAGAAATACGCGAGACAGCTCACCGCCCGATGCCACGCGCCGTAGCGCGCGCGCCGGTTCGCCCGGATTGGCAGCAAACAGAAACTCAATGGTTTCGAGTCCAGTAGCCATACACGGAAAACCGTCGGGTGGTATCGCCGGTGTGAGCGCTACACAAAATTCGGCTTTGGGCAAATCGAGTTCGTGCAGCGCTTTTTCCACTTCTTTCGAAAAAGTCTCCGCCGCTTGTTTGCGCGCCTTCGAAAGTTTCTGCGCAAGAGCCGCAAGAGCGCGATATTTCTCCGCACACGCAGCCTCAAGCGACACCAAACGGTGATCCGCCCCTTCCACCGACGCAAGTTCCTCGCGAATCTTCTCACAAAACGCCAAGATCTCGTCTTCAGTCTTGCCGTATTTGCGCTGCAAGCGTTCAAGCAAACTCAAACGCATTTCGATTGCTTCGAGCCGTGACGGATCCGCTTCAAGGCGTTCGGCGTAAATTTCGAGATCCCCCGCCACATCGCGCAGCTCCGCGCTCAAATTGCTCAAGCGCCTGGCGACCCCCTGCAATCCGGGATCAAGCTTGGCAAGATCTTCGATTTGGCGCGCAGCGCTCGTGATCAGATCGCGCGCATTCGGTGCATCATCCAGTGCTGCGTCGCTTGTTAGTTTCGCCGCAGCGCGTCGGCTGCCTTCTAGCAAGCGCTCCGTATGAAACAAGCGCGCACGCTCGGCGCGCAACGCGTCGGACTCGCCCGCAACAAGCTTTGCTTCATCGATCTCCTGCACTTGAAACGCCAGAAAATCTTGACGACGCGCGCGGTCTTCTTTCTCGCTTTGCAAACGCGCCAACTCATCGCGGATCGCCCGAAGTTCCGAAAAGGCTTCTGACACTTTTGTACGCAATTCCATTTGCCCCGCTTTGGTATCAAGCAATTTTCCGTGCGCCTCGGGCCTGAGCAGTTCTTGCGATCCGTGCTGACTTGCAATCTCGATTCCCGACGAAAAAAGCTCACTCAGCACCGACACCGGAACGAGTTGGCCGGCGATTTGCGCGCGGCCGCGACCCTCCGCCGAAACCGTACGCCGCACAATCAGCTCGTGATCTTCAATCTCGATGCCGCGCGCAACGAGTTCACGTTCAAGCTCTGGCAAAGCCTCGGTGCGAAACACCGCCTCCACGACCGCCTCCTTCGCATTCGTGCGCACGGTTTCCGCCGAAGCACGTCCTCCAGCGAGAAGCTGCAGCGCGCCGAGGATGATCGACTTACCCGCACCCGTTTCGCCGGTGAGCACGTTGAGTCCAGCACCAAATTCGATCTCCACCGCTTCCACGATGGCCAAGTTGCGAATGATAAGTCGCTCGATCATCGTCCACCCCAGTTCAGCTTTTTGCGTAAGACATCGAAGCGATCGACCGACGGAGAAACCACGAAGAGCGCCGGAAACTCGGCACGACTCACGAGCATGCGATCGCCTTGTTTGAGCGGCAAACTTACTTGACCATCGACGGTGAGTTCCACCGAAACGTGTGAGCCGCGCACGCAAACTTCAAGACTCGACGACTCGGGCACAACAATCGGACGCTGGCTAAGCGTGTGCGGACAAATCGGTGTCAGCATAAAGGCCTCAAGTCCGGGCATCAAAATTGGACCGCCCGCAGAAAGTGAGTAGCCGGTCGAGCCCGTCGGTGTCGCAACAATTAACCCGTCGGCGTAATAAGTCGTCACGCGTGTGCCACCCAGCCAAGCTTCAAGCTCAATCAGACGCGCCGTGCCCGCGTACGAAATCACGGCATCGTTGAGCGCGAGATATTCGCCGAGCACCTGGCCGCCGCGCTCGACACGCACGGCAAGTCGCATCCGCGGTTCGATCACCATCTCGTCGCGAAATACTTTTTCGAGTGCAGGGAAAAGCTCTTCCCGCGCGATCTCGGCCAAGTAGCCGAGGTGTCCAAGGTTCGTGCCAAAGATCGGCACGCCGCGCATCGCAACAGCACGGGCTACACCAAGAACTGTACCATCGCCGCCAAGTGCAATGATGAGATCGACCTTTTCTGCCAGCACCTCACGCGCAAAACCCATTTCGCCAAGCGAAGCACCGGCTTCTTCATCGAGAAAAACCTGCTTGCCCGTTTTGCAAAGCCAGTCACGAAGCCCACCGACGAGCGCCGCGCCGTCGCTTTGACCTGGCTTCAAACAAATGCCAATGCGCGAAAACGTCTTCGACGAATTTTTCATGATGGCTCGACTCCCCTGCGCCCCTTCATCGTCCGTGTCTCCTCGGGATCCAGCATCTCGCTTTGCCCAGCGTCTCGTCAAAACCTTTTCGTCGCCTTGCCATATGCGCGGCTACGACACAGTTTGGCAAAGCTTCGCAAGAAAACAGCCGTAAAAGTTCGGCACATTTCTCAAAGCGAAGGTCACGCTCAAAACGATGATGCTTGACAAAAGAACAGCGCCGGAGAACCACGCGCAAAGTGCAAACGGTGCTAGCATGCCGCCATGGTTCCGGAGTCCCTCGATCTCTTCCCCGATCTCGATTCTCACCCCGACCCTCGCGACACCCGCGTTGGTGCAACGAGTTCTGCTCACACGGGCGCAAAATCCCACGCATCGGCACAAGAAAAACACGCGGGCAAAAACGCACCGCTCGCCGATCGAATGCGGCCGGCCACGCTCAATGAAGTCGTCGGTCAAGATCATCTCGTCGGTGAAGGTGCGCCGCTGCGCGCACTTGCCTATTCGCCCGCATTACCCTCGGTGATTCTTTGGGGGCCACCCGGTAGCGGCAAGACTTCGCTCGCGAAACTTCTCGCCGCCGCGCGCGAAAACACCGTCTTCGTTCCGCTCTCGGCAGTGCTCGCCGGTGTCAAAGAAATTCGCACGATCGTCGACGATGCCGCGCGCACACTGCGGCGCGGGCAGCGCACCGTGCTCTTTATCGACGAGATCCACCGCTTCAATCGCGCACAGCAAGATGCGCTGCTTCCGCACGTCGAAGTCGGCACGGTGACACTGATTGGTGCCACAACCGAAAACCCCTCTTTCGAAGTCAACGCCGCACTGCTTTCACGCTGTCGCGTTTTCACACTCAAACCCTTGACGCCCGAGGCCATCGAAAAACTCGTGCGGCGCGCAAGCGAAGACAGCGAACGCGGGCTCGGCGCACAACACGTCGAAGTGTCGGATGCCGTCATCGCCGCAATCGCACAAGCCTCCGACGGAGATGCGCGGCGCGCGCTTGGCATTCTCGAATCGGCACTGAGCATGCACTGCGGCAGCGCACACGCCAAAGAACCGCTTTCGCTCGAAACCGTGCGCGAAGCCGTCGGCACACGCCTGCTCTTGCACGACAAAGATCGCGAAGAACATTACAACGTGGTCTCAGCGTTGATCAAAAGTCTGCGCGCAAGCGACCCCGACGCCGCGCTCTATTATTTGGCGCGAATGCTCAAAGCCGGCGAAGACCCGCTCTTCATCGCGCGCCGCTTCGTGATCTTCGCTGCCGAAGACGTCGGCAACGCCGAACCGATGGCGCTCGTGCTCGCGACCTCGGCCTACACAACAGTGGAACACATCGGCATGCCCGAAGGACGCATCCCGCTCGCGCAAGCCGCGACGTTTCTCGCCTGCGCGCCGAAGAGCAATGCCTCCTACACAGCACTGGGTCGCGCACAACATGCCGTCGAGAAGTACGGCTCGCCGCCGGTACCGCTACATCTGCGCAACGCGCCGACGGCACTCATGAAAGAACTCGGTTACGGAAAAAATTATCACTACGCACACGACGCCAAAGATCAGTTCGTGCCCGACCGCAATTTGCCCGACACCCTCGGCGAAATCGAATTCTACGAACCCAAACCCATCGGCGCCGAAGCCCAAATCGCCGCCCGCCTAAAAGCCTGGCGCGAGCGGCGCAAAGAAAAATAGCAATCCGCGTAAGCGATCTTTTTTGTGCCCTCTGCAAAGCAAACAACGCTTGATTTTCGCAGTGCATCGTGAACAAAATGCGCGTTTCACGACAAAAATAAAATCTCAAAACAATCTTGTGTTCGTCGCTGTGCTGCGCACAGCCACTGCGATGGAATCACAAACAAATCGCGAAGACGCGAAGAAATAGAAGGAAAAGTAATGCAACGAATCCAGGATCACGTTCGAAAAATAGTTATGACAACGCTGAGTGTTTTGGTTGCGCTGCATTTAACAGGATGCGCGACCGTCGCGACGAGTCCCTCGCAAAAAGTACGGATCGCGAGTGCACCCAGCGGTGCGCAAGTCACCATCGACGAAAAAATTGTGGGCGAAACGCCGATGTCCACTCGACTTGCCCGGCGCAAAG
>CAYRID010000142.1:0-4681 GCA_964424225.1 uncultured Geobacter sp. | reverse complement strand
ATCCATTCTTCCGTGCGCGCCGAACCATTGCAAAGTGCCGTGCACGGCATGCGGTCCGCCGGCATAGAATTCGGTAAAAACTTCACAGCCAAGGAAGAACAAATTGATTCCCATGGCATAGGCCAAAAGCTCAGCGATTTTATAAAGAGCTGCGTCGCTAATCGCAATTTTTCCAAAACGACGCACAAACGAGAACACAAGCAACAAAATTGCGGGCCCCGAGCAAAACGCACTCACCAAGAAGCGCGGCGCCAAAATTGCTGTGTGCCAATATGGCCGCGACTTAAGCCCCATAAACAAAAATGCTGTGACGCTATGGATTGACACCGCGAGCGGGATCGAGAGAAAGATTAGCGGCAAAATAAAATTTGGATTGTACTTCCGACCCGTAAACGCCTTGAAAAGCAAGTACGTCACAATGCAGTAGTTAATCAAGAAGTACACGTTCAAAACAAGCACATCCCACACGAGTAGCGAATGCGGAAAATTTGGTGTTCCAAGCCCAGGCATTAAGTGCCACACAAATTCCGGTCGCCCCAGATCAACCGTCACAAAGAGCATGGCCATAATAATCGCTGCAACCGCCATCAGCTCACCGAGCAAAACGACTTCCTTGATCGGCTTCCAGTTATACACATACGCAGGAATCACAAGCACCACAGCGGCAGCGGCCACGCCGACGAGAAACGCAAAATTGCCAATGTAAAAGCCCCACGAAACTTGGTCGCGCATATGCGAAGTAATCAGGCCATTCATAGCTTGATTGAAATACGCCGCCACACCGACGGTAATCACACCCAGCAAAATACCGAGCCATGAATAGTAGAGCCGATCCCCTTTCGCGACGACGCGCGCACTGCCGAGTGTGAAATCGAGAAACATCTTTGCGTTCAGTTGCAATCCACTCATGACTATCCTCGCCGCGATCCGTAGAAATAAAAGAATTTCGGATTGGTACCGAGTTCGGACTTGAGTACGAACGTGCGCTCGTGCTCAAGCATGTATCGAATTTCACTATTGGGATCGTTCATGTCGCCGAACTTGCGCGCCCCAACGGGACACGCTTCATGGCACGCAGGATAACGCCCTTTGCGTGTACGCTGAATGCAAAAGCTACACTTTTCAACGACACCTCGAGAGCGTGGACGATTTCCAAGCAGATGCATATTCGGATTAATATTCTCTTTTGGAATCGACGGCTCACCCCAGTTGAAATGACGAGCGCCGTAGGGACAAGCAGCCATGCAGTAGCGACATCCGATGCACCAGTCGTAGTCGATCACCACGATGCCATCCGGCTCTTGCCAGGTGGCACCCGTCGGACAAACATTCGTACACGGCGAATTTTCGCACTGCTGACACGCAATTGGGATATACACTTTTCCGGGTTGTGGCACCTGCTCCGAATCGTAATACGGATTTCCATCTTCGAGATTGATGCCGCGCACGATCTTCTCGCGCTCGAATTCAAGCACGCGAATCCAGTGAATCTCCGGATCTCGCGATTGATTATTCTCTTCCACGCAGGCATACACGCACTTGCGGCACCCAATGCAGCGCGAAATATCGAGTCCGTACGCAAACTTGACACCGTCGATGGGCCCCGTCGCATCGACGGTCACTTCCTTTCCATATTGCTTCGTATATTTCTTCGATAGACGCTCGATCACTCGCTTGATTTCTTCTTCCGAAAGCTCGCGAAAGTTTTTTTGCAAGAACGCTTCGAAGTCGAAAGCCTCTGCCGCCGCGGGCAAACCGACGGCCGCACCGATCCCCGCCGCAGCGGTTGTTAAAAATTCTCGGCGTGTTGCACCGCGAGTTTTGTCTGCATCCTGAGAGTCGTGGTTACTCATGGGCTTTCTCCACCGAAGCCGCCGCGGCAGCGCCATTGCGAATCACTTCGGGCCGCCGTGGAGCCGGCAAGGGTTTGATTTGTTCGAATGTCGGCGAGTGAGGATTGTGGCAAAGCACACAAGTCCAGCGCTCCTTGGCACCATGCCAATTGCCCGTCTGTTTGCCGTGCCCGCCTGCTTGCCAATCCGGAAGCTTCGTCGGATGGCACTGCGTGCAAAGCTTCCAGGACTCTTCAAATTCAATCTTGGTTTCATCGGCGAGACGAAGCTGATCGCGATTGTCCGCATCGTGGCAATGCATGCACCACAAGTTGCCGTGCTGTAACGAAATTGTGTCATGCTCTTCGGACAACTCGCGCACAGCACGATTCGTCGGTGTACCCTCATGGCAATCGCTGCACGGAAAGAGTGAATCATCCATCTCGGAAAGTTTTAACTTCGGCGCATCCGCCACAGGCTCAAGGACACGACTTGGATAATTGCGCGAACTGTCTGGATTGTGCTCTGTGCGCACTGAAAACAAAGCAAGCACGAGCACAACTGCAATCCCAAGCACGATCCAAGTCGCCAGTTGATGCGGCGGCGGAATGTGATTGTCGCCGTTTTGTGTCGACACGTTACTCGGCATCTCCCTCGGCAGCCGGGTTGTATCCCGCCGGTACCGGATGTGCAATCTTCTTCATCGCCTGCGTATAGTCGAAGCCCGTTTTCTTCCCATTTACGGTGTAGCGCTCAGGATTCCACGCCGGACTCTTATCGTTATGACAAGCGATACAAGTCGATTCTGGCTTCGGTTCAAGACCATGCTTAATGGCCTGATCGCGACCCATCATGATTTTCTTCTTGCGATAATCCGCGCCTGCGCCATGGCAAGATTCACACTGCACGCTGAGCTCTGGCTCAAATTTCATCGACCTCTTATCTTGCGGCGCATCATACGCAGTTTGGTGACAAGCCACGCATTCTTTGGCTGTCGAAGGATCCGCTATGCCGCGCTCCTTGCCCCATTGCTTGGCTTTCTCCGTCGAGAGCGTCGCCATGGCCGAAGCGTGCTTGGATTTTTCCCAAATTTCATACTGATCGCCGATCGCATCTTTCTCGTGGCACGACTTACATTTTTTTGCGCCAACATACTCGTGCGCGGTTTTTGCAGAACTCGGCCCGGGATTGCTTGCCGCACCCGCGCTGGCCGAGCGGTTCACGAGCAGGCTGCCACCGACGACCAAACCCACTACTGCCACAACCGCGATCCAATGCTTTCTCACCTGCATACCTGCCTCCAGTCTTCTGGCTTGTCTTCCGCTTGTGCTTCGCCTTGCATTCTTCTTGCTGTTCGTTGGCTGATCTTGCTTGCCGCATCGCTTGCAGCTTTGAACTCATTGCCATGCACATTGCATGTGGCTAGCCTCAATGGCTTTCACCGAGGCTCGCCACAGAATTTTACCTAGTAGACGTCATACACCGTGTTGTAAACGTTCCACTTTCCCGTCGGTGTATAGAGATCCTTGATGCGAGCCTTTTCTTGCAGAGTCTTGTCATCATAAACGATGATCTCACCCTGCTTGTCCCATACCGAAGCCCAAACCTCATCACCGGCTTTGTTGTATTCGAAATGCACGATCTTGCCATGCTCCGTTGCACGCCAGCACTTCGGGGTAGCATCGAAGTCTGCCTTTTTGAACACGCAGATGTGTTGGTTGGCGTGCTCTTCTTTGGCCAAGGTCGAATCCGTCCACACGTTCTCGCTCTTGGGGTGGGTCTTCAAGAACAAGCCCGGCCCGAAGGTCTCTTTCTCGCGCACCACCTTCCAGGCATTTTCCTTGTGCTTCTTGGGATCCGTGCCATAGACCGTGATCTTGCCTTCACCCAAATGTGTCGTTGCTCCCACCGGGCCATACTTCGGATCTATCCAGTTGGCGCCACGGCCTGGATGTGGCTTCACACCGGTCTCGAACTTCGTGACGAACTTCTTCTCTTTTGTGTCGACGACCACCATTTGATCGCGCATGTTCGCCGCGATCAGCAGGTAGCGCTTCGTCGAATCCCAGCCACCGTCGTGAAGGAATCGCTCCGTGGCGATCTGCGTCATCTTCAAGTTGTCGAGATCCGAGTAATCGACGAGCCAAATCATGCCCGTCTCTTTGATCGCCACAACCCACTCCGAGTCAAAGTGCGAAGCGACGATCGTCGCCACACGCGGCTCGGGGTGATACTCGTTGGTGTCATAAGTAACCGAGCGCGTCGAAATCACTTTGATCGGCTCGAGCGTTTGCCCGTCGATCACCACCATTTGCGGCGGCCAGTAACAACCCACGACAGCATACTTATCGCGGAAGTCACCTTTCGGCCCATCGTACTTCGACACATCGACCGAGCGCGCATCAATACAGACTCGCACTTCCGCCACCACCGACGGCTTCTTGGCATAAAGATCGATCAAGCTCACTTTGCCATCACGCCCAATGGTGTAGAAGTAACGACCTGTCGCCGACGCACGGAAGATGTGCACGGCATACCCCGTATCGAGCTTCGCCACGACCTCTTTCGTGTCACCGTCGATGATGCCGCCCTTGCCCTCATCGCGAAGAATCACACCGAAAGTGTTATCGATGCTGCGATTGTGCTCGGGCTTCGCCGGGCGTTCTGCAACGGGCACATAGAGCTTATGCGTCTCTTTCATTTCCTTGAGGCTCATCTCCGGCGGAATCGGTGCCGGGATTTGCACGTACTTCGCCATGAGCGCAGTTTCTTCTTTGGTCATTTCACCCGTGCGGCCCCAACCCGGCATGCCCGCTTCGGTGCCTTCGTAAATCGTCTTCTCGAGTTCC
>CAYRID010000141.1:0-4720 GCA_964424225.1 uncultured Geobacter sp. | reverse complement strand
ATTCAGGGAATGACCGTAACCGAGGTCAAGGGGTTCGGGCGTCAGAAGGGACACACCGAATTGTATCGCGGCGCGGAATACGTGGTCGATTTCTTGCCCAAGGTCAAAATCGAGATCGTTGTAACCGACGAAATGGCAGAAAAAACGGTAGATACCATTGTGCAGGCAGCGAACACTGGCCGCATTGGTGATGGAAAGATTTTTGTCATGTCGCTTGAGGAAGTCATTCGCATTCGTACGGGAGAGCGTGGCACCGAGGCAGTGTAAGGGAGCGAGTTGGCTGTGGCCGATGCTCCTGTGGAACAAGTTTTTATTCAAGTGTTTTGGCACAGAAGTCAACAATCAAGTCAAGAAGGATCAGTTTCATGGACGTGAAAGAAGTGCTTGCTTTTGCAAAGAAGAACAATGTGGTCATGGTGGACATTAAGTTCACCGATTGGCCTGGTCAGTGGCAACACTTTTCTGTGCCAGTGGTAGAGTTGAGCGAGGATGCTTTCGAAGATGGCTTTGGTTTCGATGGATCCTCGTTTCGCGGCTGGAAAGCAATCGATAACAGCGACATGTTGGTTTTGCCGGATCCGTCGACAGCGATCCTTGATCCCTTCTGCCAACACCCGACATTGTCGATGATCGGCGACGTAGTTGATCCAATTACGCGTGAGCCGTATTCGCGCGATCCGCGTTACATCGCGCGCAAAGCCGAAAATTATGTAAAGAGCACGGGTATTGGCGACACAATTTATTTTGGTCCCGAAGGCGAGTTTTTTATTTTCGATTCCGCGCGCTTTGAGACGACAATGAATTCGGGATTCTATGCGCTCGATTCCGCCGAAGGTTGTTGGAACACCGGTGCAGATGACGATGGCTACGGGGGGCCGAACTTGGCCTACAAGACACGCGCCAAGGGCGGTTATTTTCCGGTTTCACCGACGGATACGCAGCAAGACATTCGTACCGAGATGGTGCTCGAGATGCAAAAAGCTGGCATTCATGTGGAGTGTCAACACCATGAAGTGGCGACGGGTGGTCAAGCAGAGATTGACATTCGCTTCAATACACTGACCAAGGTCGCGGATGAAATGCAGCTCTACAAATACATCGTTCGCAATGTGGCGCGTCGGCACGGCAAGACGGTGACTTTCATGCCAAAGCCGCTCTTCAAAGACAATGGTTCGGGCATGCACTGCCATCAATCGATCTGGAAAGGTGGCAAGCCACTTTTCGCCGGTTCGGGGTATGCAGGCTTTTCGGAGATCGGCCTTTACTACATCGGCGGAATTTTGAAGCACGCGCGCGCACTCGCGGCTTTTACGAATCCGACGACGAATTCGTACAAGCGCTTGGTGCCGGGTTATGAAGCACCGGTGAACCTGGCGTACTCAAGTCGCAATCGATCGGCGGCAATTCGTATTCCGGCGTATTCGGCGAGTCCGAAGGCAAAGCGTCTGGAAGCGCGCTTCCCGGATCCGTTGTGCAATCCGTATCTCGCTTTTGCGGCGATGACAATGGCGGGTCTCGATGGAATCGAAAACAAGATCGACCCGGGCGAGCCGATGGACAAGAACATCTATGCCTTGCCGCCGGAAGAGTTGAAGCAGATTCCGAAAATGCCGGGCAGTCTCGACGAGGCACTTGACGAACTCGAGGCCAATCACGAGTTCTTGCTTAAGGGTGACGTCTTTACGCAAGATGCACTCGAGTCGTGGATTTCGTATAAGCGAACGCACGAAGCCGAGCAAGTTCGGCTTCGCCCGCACCCGCACGAGTTTGAGCTTTATTTCGATCTTTGATTGTAGTTGAGGGTTGGTGCTTTTGAGCCCCAAACGCATACAGCGTTTGGGGCTCTTTTTTGTGTCGCAAGCAGATCAGCCCGGTTAGAGTGACGACATGCCGTTTTTGGATCGTTTGAAACTTCACGCTTTGCACCGCCGCGATTTATTTGTGCTCAAGGCACGCCAGCGAAAATTTTTGGGCCTTGAGATCGACCGCGCTGCCAGCAGCAATTTGGCGTTTGCGCGTTTTTCGCTCGACGAGGGTGCGCGTTTGAAAATCTCCGCCGGTGTGGTGACGGAACGCTTGCCGGGAATGTTGCATTTTTTGCTCGGGCGAGATGCCGAAGTCGAAATCGGCGAACGCACTTGGCTGCGTACCGAAGTGGGCCCGGTTTATATCGTCGCCTTCGCGGGCGCGAAAATTCAAATTGGCCCCGATTGCTTACTCAATTCTGCGTATATTAGTGCCAAGCAAAGAATCGAGATTGGTACGCATAGTTTGGTGGGCATGGGTAGCCGTATTTTTGATTCGGACCAGCACGATTTCGATGCTACGCATCCTGAAACTTCCGCACCCGTACAGATTGGCAATCATGTGTGGATCGCTTCGGATGTCTCGGTCTTGAAGGGAGTTTTCGTCGGAGATCACAGTGTGATTGGCACGCGTTCGGTCGTGTTGCGTAGCCTTCCTGCACATTCTCTGGCTTGCGGTGTTCCTGCGACGTTGCGCGGTGAAGTGGGCGATCGCACGCGCACGCGCTAGACAAATCGGTGTGAAAAGTCGTGATGCCGGCACCACGCTCCTCAAGTGTTTCCAATTCAACGCAGAAAAGTTTCGGAAAATTAAATACAGCGAATGTTTAGAGGTCGAGCACGTCTTCCATTCGGTGCAAACCTGGCTTTTTGTCAGCGAGCCAAACTGCTGCGCGTGCAGCGCCGCGGGCAAAGTGATCGCGCGTGTTGGCGCGATGTGTGAGTTCGAGCCGTTCGCCTGTGCCAAAGAAATACACCGTATGTTCGCCGGCGACATCCCCCCCGCGCAGAGTTTGAATGCCGATTGCATCCGTCGGGCGCGCGCCAATCTCCCCTTCCCGCGCAAAGACCGCATGATCGCGTAACACTTGTTTGCGTCCCTCCGCGACGGCTTCGCCAAGCTTGAGTGCCGTGCCACTTGGCGCGTCGCGCTTTGCGGAGTGATGGATTTCCATAATCTCGGCATCGTAGTCCAACCCCAGCAGCGCTGAGGCTTGGCGTACGAGATGCGCGAGTACATTGACGGCCACGGAGAAATTGGGTGCGAGCACGATTGGAATTTTCTTTGCCAGCGTTGCAATTCGGGTGAGTTGCTCCGTCGAAAAACCCGTCGTGCCGACGACACTCGCAACCTTGGCGTCGGCTGCAAGCTCAAGCAATTGCATACTGACCGACGGAAGTGAGAAGTCGATGATGACATCGCTCGCGGCGATGGCGGCCTTGGGATCATCGGTGATGGCAAGGCCGTTGACGATTTTTCCGACGCAAGTATTGCCGGAAGCTTCGAGCAACGCACCGATTTTGAGTGCAGGCTCATTTTCGACGGCCGCGCGCACGCGTTCACCCATCTTACCCATGGCTCCGACGATCAATACCCGTCGCACGTTCATCGTAAACCTGCTTTCGCGAGTACGTCTTGCAGACGTTCGCGATTGGATGCCGTCAGTGGCGTGAGGGGCAGTCGAATTTCGTTCGTGATTACGCCGCGAAGTTCCAGTGCTGCTTTGATTGGGATTGGATTTGTTTCGCAGAAGAGCACATCAAAGACGGGAAGGAGTTGGAAATGAATTTCGCGTGCGCGAGCGATATCGCCCCTTTCAAAGGCGCGCCACATCTCGACCATCTCCGACGGTACGAGATTCGAGCTTGTCGAGATGACGCCGCTACCGCCAAGGGCGAGCAACGGCAAAGTGAGCGAGTCGTCGCCGGAGAGCACAGCAAATGATTTTGGACAGAGTGCGAGCACATGCGCCATTTGATCGAGATTGCCGCTCGCTTCTTTTACCGCCACCACATGCTCGATTGCGGCCAGCTTTTGCAGGGTCTCGGGCAAGATATTCGAAGCCGTACGCCCGGGGATATTATACACAATTAAAGGTAATTTTGTTTTTTTTGCGATGGCTGCATAGTGGGCAACGATGCCGTGCTGCATGGGTTTGTTGTAGTACGGCGAAATCAAAAGGGCACCGTCGGCGCCCGCAGCTTTGGCATGCAAGGTGAGCGCGATAGCTTCCGTGGTTGAATTTGAGCCTGTACCGGCAATGACAGGTACACGTCCGCGTGTTTGCTTTACAACGATTTCGACGACACGGCGATGTTCTGCGTGCGAAAGCGTGGCAGATTCGCCCGTCGAACCACAGGGCACGAGACCCTGTACTCCGGCGGAGATTTGCAATTCGACAAGTTCTTGCAGAGCGCGTTCGTCGATTTCATCGCTACGAAACGGTGTGACGAGTGCAGTGTAGACACCTTGAAACACGGTTAGACTCCTTTGAGTTCGATCCGCCCCGTAAAGACTTCGCTTGCCGGTCCGGTCATGAAAATGTTCGCTTCGGGGCCTGCCCAAGCGAGTTCGAGCACTCCGCCACGAAGCTCGATACATAGTTCGGTGTCGGAAACATCACGCAAAATAGAAGCGACGGCGACGGCGCAAGCTCCACTGCCACAAGCGAGTGTTTCACCCGCGCCGCGTTCCCAAGTACGTTGTCGCAGGTGTTTTCGCGAAATCACTTGTACGAATTCAACATTGACGCGGTTGGGAAAGGCCGAGTGGTGTTCAATTTGCGGACCAATTTTCTCGACGGCAAATGCATCGACATCTCCTGCGACATAGATGACTGCATGAGGGTTGCCCATCGAAACACTTGTGATTTGGAAGGTCTCTCCGGCGACGTCCAGCGGGACGTCGATGGCTC
>CAYRID010000140.1:0-4735 GCA_964424225.1 uncultured Geobacter sp. | reverse complement strand
TGCCGAGACCCGGTTGCGTGTTCACCGTGTTCCACCACATGTATTCCATGCCTTCATCACGCGTCCAAAGCGTTTTGCAGGCAATCGTGCAGGTTTGGCAGCCAATGCACTTGTTGAGATCCATGACCATTGCGAGTTGTCGTTTGCTCATCGGTTAGTTTCCTGCTTCCAAAGAGAGATCGAGCCAAGCACCGCCGGAGAAAGCTTTGATGCCGCCTCGTTCTTGGTTTTTACCGTCCCAGATTGCGACACCAAACTTTGTATCTTTGCCCGCTTCGAGTTGAACGACGGGTTTCTTGCTTTCCACTTTCAGCGCGCGCACGATCACGACGTGCCAGTGACCATTCTCGTATACACCGCCCGTTTTCACATGTTCGAGATCGAGCGTTTCGGATGTGCCAATGCCTTCGGCCGAGAGTTGTCGGCCATGGCCTTCGTCGTTCGCGCGCCAGTACCAGGCGTTGATCGGAAAGCCGGTTGCGCCCATCGTGATCACGGGAGCGCGCTCGTCGACCGGCAGTGCGATCGCCGCGCCATCTGGAAAGATTGAGTTGTCGCCGTTGGTCATGCTCGGCGCTTTTGAAGCCCATTCGATGCGGAAAGCGAGCACTTCGCCGTTGTGTGCGGCTTGCACCTTGACGCTTTCGACGTTGCCGATCTTTTTCTTGGCCCACGACGAACGAATCAGTTCCGTCGGTTGCATACCGAGGGGAGTCCCCATCAGCTTGAAGGTTTCGGCTTTGGGCTGACTCCAGACATTGGCTTTGGGATCGAGCAGCGTCGCCACGTCGACTCCGGCAAGGTAATTCGCTTTCATTTCCACATTCTCCTTTTTTGTTTCCGCGATCCATCCGTGTGTCGCCACGGCGATTGCACTCACTTCGTTTGGGGTTGAATGACTTCTCCAATTAATGACACAAAATCTTGCAAGCGCTTTTCAAACGGATAGCTCGCATCATTCAACCATCCGACGAGCGCCATGTTCAAGGTGCCAATCACCATTTCGGCGAGTAGTCGTGCATCGCGGTCGCGACGCACATTACCTTGCGTTTGGCCTTGGCGCAGGATCTCGGTAAACGGTTCGTACACGCCAGCGACGTAAGGCAAGGGCTTGCCCGGATGGCTGCTTAAACGCAGCAGCTCGGCGAGCACATCGCGCACGAGCGACTGCGCTTCGCCGATACTCGCAACGACGTTCTTGGTAAAACCTTCAATGCGCTCGATCGCCGTGCCGGGTTTTTCAAGCTGTTGTGCCAGCAGTGCTTCGAGTTTTGCGGCGACTTCGCTCGTCATTTCTCGCAGCAACTCACCTTTGCTTTGGAAATGATTGAAGAAAGTCGTTTGCGCCACATCTGCCGCCTCGGCGATTTGCTCGACGGTGGTCGCCGCAAAACCGTGCTTGAGAAAAAGCTCTCGTGCAGCATCGTAGATTCGCTCGCGAACTTCGCGTTTGCGGCGTTCGCGGCGGCTCTCGATGCTACTCGAATCGCTTTCGATCAAGGTGGCAGACATGCTTCCCATTTACTCGACGACCTTCTCAACTTCGACGCCAATGCCACGCGGATTGTGCCCCGGAGCATTGTAGTACATACGATAGTGTAACTGGCCGTAACCGCCGGCAAGATGCAGCGGCTTCCACGGCGCGGCAACGGGCTCTTGCTGACCTTTCCAGTTTTTGAACTGATACGGCTCCCATGCGTGATAGAGCTGAATCATGCCGGGCTGCATTCGCGCCGCCGGACGTACGCGCATTTCAAAGTCGCCGTGTTCGTTGTACACACGAATTTTGTCGTGATCCTGCAAGCTACGCGCAGCCATGTCGTCGGGGTGCATCCACGCTGTCGGTTCACCGCGCTGCAAATGCAGCATTAGTTTTTGATCGCGTTGAATGGCATGGATGCTCCAACGAGCATGTCCACTCGTGAGTCGCAGCGGATAGCCACTGCGCATGCCCGGTGAATCTTTGTGTACGGGTAGATTTTCGCCGGCTTCCATGAACCACGGGTGATCGAGCAAGAACTGCTGGCGCCCCGTCACCGTCGGCCAGGCGAGTTTGTCTTCGCGATACCATTCGTACGGCGTGAACGTTTCTCCCGGCTTGAAGTCGCTACACGTTTGGTTGATCAGCGAGAAGTTGCCTCCCTTGATGACCGGTACGGCACCGATGCGGAACGCTTCGTCGGCACTGATGTTGCCGATCACGTCGCTGCCGCGCAGCATGATGTCCATGGCCTCGCGCGGATTCGTCGGATCGTACTTGCCGTTGTGCGACCAATCTTCATAGACCTTCGAGAGATCGATCTCGCGCCCATTTGGACCGCGCACTTTGGTGATGCCACGCTCTTTGGCGCGCTCTTCGACGCGTTTCGCCAGTGATCCGAAAACTTCCCAGTCGGTTTTGGCTTCGCCACGCGGTGGTGTAGCCGCTTCGCAGACGACAAGGTAGGGCATCGCCGATACGCCGTACTTGATGCCGTACTTCTCATAGTACGCTGCGACGGGCAGCACGATGTCGGACCAAAGCGAGCTCGTGCTCCAACGGAAGTTCGTCGAGACGATGAGCTTGAGCGTCTTCCAAATGTATTTCTTTGCAGTTTGCGGCGAAGGCCAGCGGCGCAAGGGGTTGGCGCCCGAGTAGATGAATACCTTCGGCGGATTTCCCGGCTCGGGGTGAATTGGAATCCACTTCTTCTCGATGGCTTCTTTCATGTATTCCGCCGTCTTGCGAGGAAGTGTCGCATCTTGGTGTAGCGGATCATCCCAGATGTTGTTGTAGCCGCCGTGCACGTACAAGAACGGCATGAGCGGCGTGATGCCAAAGAAGTTGCTGTAGCTCGTGTAGATGGGCTCCCAGTCCGACGGTGTGAAGCCACGGATGGCCTTGCCCGCCATGCTGACCAACTCGTCGAGCTCGGGGCGATAAGCACGCGACGCGCTGATGTCGTCGATGCCTTGCACTTGCCACCAAGCTGCGACGCGGAAGCCGCCGCCTTTCTTGCCTTGGTTGCCGGTGATGGCCATGAGCAGCGCCATCGCACGTTGGTAGAGATCGCTGTGGTAGTTCTTGCACGCGCCCCACGATGCATAAATCATTGCGGCAGGTGCTTTGGCGAGGCCGCGCGCAAAGTGTTCGACCACCGATGCTTTCACGCCCGTGATCGCTTCTTGCTTTTTGGGCGTGTAGTTTTCGTTCAAATGATCGCGCATCACTTGGAAGAGTGGGCGCACCGAAACGCTTTTTCCGTCGGAAAGTTTGATTTCCCAGCGTCCGTCGAGTGCGGGATCGATGTTGCCAAGCGCGATCGAGCGCGCACCTTTGCCCTTCGAGCCAGGTGCCTGCACGTGCTTCTTCGTCTTTAAGTCCCACATATAGAAGACTTCGTCGCTGCCGCCTTTCTTGAGATCCGATTCGCGCAAGTAGCGGCCGTTGTCTTCACGCACGAGCAAGGGCAGATCGGTTTGTTCTTTCACGGCGGTTTTGTCGTACAAGCCTTCTTCGAGAATGACGTTTGCGGCGGCAAGGCCGAAGGCTGCGTCGGTTTCTTGTTTGACGTTGATCCACAAGTCGGCGTGAATCGAACTCGCCGAAAGATCGGGCGAGATGATGACGAGCTGCGCGCCGCGATAGCGTGCTTCGTGAATGAAATGGATGTCCGGAATTCGTGTATAGAGCGGGTTCGCAACCCAGAGCACGATGTAGTCCGACAAGAACCAATCGTCGGTGGTTCCGTCGGCGTTGTACATGCCCCAAGTTTGCACGAGGCCGTTTGGCATGTCGCCGACGCCGGCCCAGGAATCGAGAAGTGTCGTACCAAAGGCGTTCGACCAGCGCATCTCGGCACCCGAGTCGGGGCCGAAGTCGCAGTTCGTTGTGCCGTGATCGTGAACGACGGTCGTGGTGCCGCTTTCCACGGCCGCATCGAGACAAGCGTCGGCTACCTCGGTGAGTGCTTCGTCCCAGCTGATGCGTTTCCACTTGCCTTCGCCGCGTTCGCCGACGCGCTTCATCGGATAGAGAACGCGTGACTCTTCTTGTTGTAGGTTGGAATAGCAGCCGCCTTTTTGGCAGCCGCGCGGATTAAAATCGGGAACACTCGAGTTTGTCTGGGCATACACAGCATTTTGTTCCTCGCGCCAGACGATTCCATCTTTGACGAAGAGGTTCCACGAGCAAGCCGAGAAGCAGTTTGCGCGGTTGTGACTGCCTTTGACGACGCGATCCCAGCGCCACTTCTCGCGATATAAATCGCCCCAACTGGCGTAGCCCGGGCGCGGTGGCGTTTTCTGTGTAGCGGGGTAGGTGACGCTCGGTTTTTGTTTGAGCGTGCAAAGACTCAGCGTCGCTGCGGAAGCCGCCGTAATGCCAGCGCCGATCAGAAAATTGCGTCGCGAGATTTTCATGGTGATGGTTCCTCCAATTTCAGAATGCGTTGGCTCAAGAGCGAGCTCGTTGCTGGATTGATTTTTCCGGGATTGTTTTTGCGATACGCAGGAAGGGGAAGGTGGTTTGCTTTGATTCAAACTTCTTCTCCTTCCATCGACACGTTTTTCGTCGGCGTGCCCTTTGCGGCGCACGCGATCTGCAACTCGGTGAACAATGTGTAGCTTGTGGCTTTCCCCAAAGTTGAAGCGAACTTCATTTATGTAGCAGGCTGCAAAAATCGCGCAAGTATTTGTTTTTATTGAGTTTTGGTACTAATTTTGTCCGAAATGAAAATTGGCGGAAGCTGGAAAT
>CAYRID010000139.1:0-4740 GCA_964424225.1 uncultured Geobacter sp. | reverse complement strand
CAAGCAGGAGTGCCGAGGAGGGTTCGGGGACGGGATTGATGTTGGCAATCCAGGCCTCCTGCTCACCGCTCGGATTATATCCATTACCTATAATTGTGTATCCATCATCTGAGATCGCATTTGCTGACTGCAAGTCCCAGCCCGTTAGGTCTAAACCCAGACCAATCAAATAGTCCTGCAAAACAACCATGCCGAGATCTTGCGTCCACAAAAATGCTCCAACGTCATTACTGCCAACTACGACCGAACCATCGGCAGAAACATCGGTGGCATAGCCATCGCCGAGATCAACCATCCCACCATCCTCAGTCCAGCGAAACGCATTCCAAGATGAAAAAGCAATTTCTCCGTGCCCTACTATAGTCAGACCGTCCGCAGAAATACCGTATGCTTCACTATCAAAAGCTCCCCCTGGAAGATCGCCAAGGCCCACCATCCCCTCGGCCGCTGTCCAGCGAAATGCTTCCGAACCCAGCACTCCATCGCCCCACGCCACTACAATTGAACCATCCGCAGAAACATCATTCGCCAGAATTCCGCCAAGCCCCACCATCCCACTTGCCTCGGTCCAACGAAATGCCTCCCAACCCGACACGCCATCGCTATATCCAACGATCACTGACCCATCGGCAGAAACACCCAGTGCTTCGCTCTCAAAACTTCCCCCTGGAAGATCGCCGAGAGGAACCATCCCGCCCGTAGATGTCCAACGAAATGCCTCCCAACCCGAGACCCCATAGCTGCCCCCAACAATAACTGACCCATCAGCAGAAACAGCGTCGGCAAAGCTCTCGGGGAAAAGTGGATCCAAGCCGCCGAGTCCAATCATGCCCTCAGCCAATGTCCAGCGAAAAGCCTCTTGCTGCCCGCTAAGATCACTAAAACTAAAGCCAACCACGACGGAACCATCGGCCGAAACATCGCGCGCTTCGCTATACACTTGCCCCCCCCCGGAAGATCGCCGAGTCCCTGGAAATACGCCGCTGGCGCAGCCTGCGAGATAGAAAACGAGATCAAAAGCATGACACAAAATAGTGATGGATTGCGAATCATATTCAACTCCTCACCTGGGCGCCCGCTGCGCTCATCCTTGCGCAGAGCGATCAAACTCACAGTTGTGTAATGAATTTCGCTCACTCCACAAGAAATTTCGCACTTTGCGGAAAAGAACATCGTTCAGCGTTGGAGTTTTTTGAACTTCATCTCGACCGAACGATGCCTGGATGTGCGCCGCGGGATTGCGGGCAAAAGAAAACCCTCGGGAGGGCTCATGGCCCTATTGCGGCTACGGCAGCCCGCTCCCGAGGGCAGTGGCGCTGAGAACTTGCGTCCCCGATCTCACCCGTCTTGCTTAAGGATATTGCCAATGGGTAACTCGCTAAGACGCCGCCACCTCACTCGCCGTAGTACAGTAATGATCCATGCATACCCCCATCCGACGTAGTGTTTTCCCAACGAGGCTCAGTCCTCGTATCCGGGTCCGCTCGTTCAGTGGTCGTCGTGGCCTCTGCCGCGGAGCGCCTCAGCCACCTCGCTGAGACTTGAGAGCGAGTGACACTCTCTAATGTCCAAGTTACATGAACGCGATCACGTCCTGACCAAAAAAATAAAAAAATGTGCTTCTCTGACGCAATTCACCCGATGCGTTTCCAAAAGCATATCGGCATACATCGCACACAAGACCCTGCATGCATGCAAAAGACAAAGGCCTTCCCGATGAACACGAAAAATCCAACCGGTAGATCAAAGAGCGAGCGCGAGAATCGCACGCACGAAAAAAACAAGATCTCGACGGCCACATTGCTCGTGCGCTGCGCAGATCGCAAGGGCCTGGTGGCGGCACTCACGCAGCGCCTTTACGAACTTGGTGCCAACATTCTCGACGCCGATCAATACAGCGATTCGAATACCGGTTTGTTTTTTCAGCGAATTCACTTCGATCTCGACGGTGTCGAGATCGAGCGTGCTCATCTCGAAGCGAAAATTCACGAAGTCACGAATCGCTTTGCCATGGAAACCAAACTTTCCTACGCACAAAACCGTAAGCGAATGGCCATCTTCGTTTCGCGCTACGACCACTGCTTGTATGACCTCTTGCTACGCCATCGCGCAGGCGAACTCGATTGCGAAATCCCGTTCGTCCTCAGCAATCATCCCGAACTGCAACCCGTCGCAGAGCACTTCGGAATTGCCTTTCATGTTTTTTCGATCACGCCGCAAAACAAAGACGAGCAAGAGACGCGCGAACTCGAACTCCTCGCCAGCGAGCGCATCGATCTCATTGTGCTCGCACGCTATATGCAGGTTTTGAGTGAGCGTTTCATCGCGCAATATCCCGAGCGCATCATCAACATCCATCACTCGTTCTTACCGGCTTTCCTCGGAAGTCGGCCTTATCACCAAGCGCACGAGCGCGGCGTAAAGATCGTCGGAGCCACTGCACACTATGTAACTGCCGACCTCGACCAAGGCCCAATCATTGCGCAAGACGTTCTGCGCACTTCGCATCGCGATACCGTGCACGACTTGGTGCGCAAAGGGCGCGACATCGAACGCGCCGTGCTCGCGCAGGCCGTGCGCTGCCATTTGGAAGACCGAATTTCAGTCTGTTGCAATCGCACGATCGTTTTCGAGTAAGCCAGCGTAAACCGCCTGCACAAGCTCCCAAAAGGCGCGTTTACGAATTCGCCTCGCTGGCTAAACTTCCGCGCCATGACGACGCACTCCGACAACTCCGATACGCAATCCGCAGGCCGCCGCTTACGCGTCGGCATTTTGATTGCACTTTTTTGTTTCATCCTGTTGCAAGGCGTCAACCTCATATTTCGCATGCAAGCGCGCGATCACGGAAAAATGATCGGACATCTCGCACCCTTCGAATTCGAAAGCTTCGGTGCCATCGTCGCGGGCACCGGCACTGACTACGAAAATCCCGAGCGCCTTGGTCCTACGACGGTGATCGGCCTTGGACAAACACTCGTGCTCGTCGATTGCGGAATGGGTAGCGCGCAGGCACTGCGGCTCGCGGAAATTCCGGTGCGTCAGATCGAAACGATTTATTTGACGAGCTTGCTGCCCGAGAACGTGCTCGGCCTCGACGATCTGCTCTTCGCAAGCTGGCTCAGCATCGAGCCACGCGAAAAACCGCTTCGCCTCGTCGGTCCACCTGGCACGCGCGTGTTCGCCGAACGCTTACTCGCGGCCTATCGCACGTCGATCGAAGCAAAACGCCAAGCGCTACACCTGCCGGAAGCGGGGCTCGCGCTCGAAGCCGTTGAAATCGAAGCCTCCAACTGGAGCGAAGAGCGCGCGAACATTTCTTCTCCGGAAAATGCCAAAATAATTGTACACGCTTCCGTGTTGGATGGCGGCACCACATCCGGCATTGCCTATCGCTTCGAGGCGGGTGGCAAAGCAATCGCAGTCGCCGGTATCGACTGGGACTCGGCTGCGGTCACTCAACTCGCCAAAGGCGCCGATGTTTTAATCCACGAAGCTTTTTACTGGGATCCACGTGCGCAGCTCGAGGCAAGTGGCATGGATCAAGCGACACTTGATCGTTTAGCCAAAGAAGCGGCTTTGCACGCGGCAGCATCCGATGTCGCACGCATCGCAGCTGATGCCGGTGTAAAAACCTTGGTGCTCACGCGCTTACGCCCGCCGCCCATGTATGGTTGGCAATTTTTGCGATTGCTTGGACCCGAGTTTCATGGTCGTATCGTCGTCGCAAAGGACGGCGAAAAAATCAAACCATAGATCCATCGGCGTCCTCATCCAAAGGCGATGCGGGCTCCGTAGGCGCCTCCGTCGGCGGCACACCCGGACGGGAGGGCTGATACTCGGGGCGATCATCCCGCGCACGCTCGCCCAAAAATCTTCGACGCTGTTCTGTGTAATACGTTTCGCCTGGTCTTAACAAAATTGCTTCTTGAATCGTTTCGAGCGCCTCTTCGACGCGGCCAAGCTGGAACAAGACCTCCGCAAGCGTATCGAGCAATTCCGGCTGTGCACGATGCGTCTGTTGCACTGCTTCCTCGGCAAGCCTCAATGCCGCTTCAAGATCTTGCGTCGTCGGTTTGCCTTCCGTCGCTGCAAGCCACGCAATCTCGTTAAACTCCATGGACATTCCTGGTGAAATTTCGCTTGGATTTTTTTCATCGATCAATTTCGCCAAGCGTAATGCTTTGAGCCCATACACGCGCTCGCGATTGTGCGCAAAATACATCCCTGCCGCTGTCAAGGCGGTCACGACAACACCGAGCAACACCACGTTCGCAAGCACAACCCCGCCACGCCGTACGGGCGGTTGAGCAAGCGAGTGCGGCACCAAAAGGGCCGTCGTTAATCCACCTGCAACAAAGCCCACAATATGCGCTGCAGCAGCAATATTCGGCAAAAGCAAGGAGATGATTGCTTCTACAAAAAGAAGTGTCACAAACAAACGACGTGGAATTCGCCACCATGCAGGTACATCTTGCGGACAACGGAATTCAAGCCAACCAATAGCTCCGACGAGACCCGCCACAATTCCTGAAGCACCAACCGCCTCTTCATAGTTCGCGAGAATTCCCGCGCCCATCGCGGCCACTCCCGAGACGAGCAAAATTGTAAGCGTACGCGCCTTGCCAAGCGGCCACTCGGCCAATGCGCCGATCGAAAGCAAGCCAAGCCCGTTAAACAGAAGATGAATAAAATTTGCATGGAGAAAATTTGCGGTCGCAATCCGCCACCATTCTCCGG
>CAYRID010000138.1:0-4776 GCA_964424225.1 uncultured Geobacter sp. | reverse complement strand
TGACAACGGAAAGTGTATTGAGGTAGAGGTGAAGCCTCCCTTCAAGTAGGCGGGACAGATGTGCTCAAAGTTCGCAATGCCGACCGTCTGAGACATACAAATGCAGGGAATCTAAATTCCTGGATATTTCCATCGGATGCGTTGTGTTTGATTTTTTTTGCCGTGTTTCCCGCTTCCCCAATCCTTGAATGCGTAGAGATCTTCGGCGAGCTCGGTGATGACGTGGCGTAGTTCGAGTGGGTGCAACCATTCCGTCGGTATGGCCTTTGCGCCATAGATCGTGCCGAGCAAATTCCCAGCGATCGAGCCGGTCGAATCGGAATCGCCATCGTGGTTCACGGCCAAGATTACGCCATGCTTGAAGCTCCGCGCGACCAGCGCAGAGTAGACTGCAATCGCCAGTGCCTCTTCCGCAACCCAACCCTGCCCAAGTCGGGCGATCGACTCTGCGTGCGACAAACCGGAAGTCGCTGCAAGTGCTTCAGCTGTCTCAATTGCGTGTAGCGTTTCTTCATGGTCATCTTCTGCTTGCAGGATGGTCTTCGATGCGATCAGCGCTTCCGGTAGAGAGACGCCGTCGGTCAGTCCCTGAATCAGCGTGGCTAGAACTCCGCCGGTGAGTTGCCCAGTGCGGTGGCCATGAGTCAATGTTGCGAGTTTGGTGCCGAGCTGAAAAGTATCTCGGGGTGATTCATGCTGGCGCAAACGCCAAGCAAACAAGCTGACCGGTGCCGTCCGCATGACGCCTCCGCAGCCCTCGCTGTCATTTCGAGCGGGTTCGCCGAGGCGGCTCATTGCGCTGAGAGCGGAGAGGCAGGTGTCGCCGGGTGCGCGTTGGCTGTGCAATTGGGGCTGTTGAAAGAGCCATCCTTGTTCACCGGAGTCGAAATGAGCATTGCAACTCGATGGTTCGCCTTGTGTTCGCAGCCAGCGCAAATAAGAATGAGATACGACGCTTAGTTGTGTTGACAAGCTTTTGAAACAGTTATGTGTATAACTGCGGAGCAGGCCTTTGGCGGTAAAAAGAGCCATCTGGGTGTCGTCGGTGATTCGTCCAAGGCCGCCGTAAGCTGGCGCATATTGAGTGATGCCCTTTGGGCCGAAGTGGCGAAGGATTTCGGCCCGCTTCATGAACTCCACCGGCGCACCGAGTGCATCACCGACGGCACCACCCAAAAGGCAACCAAGAAAACGTCCCTGTACTGTTCGTCGCTGCTGCCGCTTGCTACGCCAAAGAGGTGTCTTCGAGAGGGTTGATGCTTTTGCAACTGTTTTGGTTCGGCTTGCTTTCATTGCGGCATGCCAGTACAGCGCGCAAGGCGTGCGCCATCGCCATTTCCAACACCCTCTGGCAAAGCATGAAGTGACGGCATTGCGTTTCTCCGTAAAAGATTTTTGAGTGCCCCCAGAAAACCTTTTGTTCTTTGTTTAGCGCAAGATGCGGATTTGGACTTGGGGTTCGAGGGAGTTGGTGCGGGCGAGGTCGGGGTGGCCGGCGAAGGGGGCTTCGGATTCGGCGGCGGCGAGGGCAGTGGCGAAGCGTAGGGCGCGCGTAAAGCTGGGTGTGGCTTTGGGGTTTTCTTGTGTGCTGCAGGCTGCGTTAACTCTTTCTTGTGTCGACTCGAATTCGTGTTGATCGGCGGGTGTAAAAGGTTGCGCCGGGTAGTTGGTGTTGTGGTCGGTGCTGCGCGAGTCGTTGCGCCAATCGTTACAATAAGGTGCGTCGGCGAGCTTGAACAAGAGACCGGCGAGCATGGCGTCGCCGCAGCCTGTGGGGTTCAAGGTGCGCGTGCGCGGCGGCACGACGCGAAAGCGTTTTTGCACGCCGCCCCAGGCGAGAAAGGCGTTTTCTCCGTTGGAGATGACGCCGCGCGTGGCGTGGCCGAGCGCGAAGCAACGCTCGATCGAAATCTCGTGCGGCGCGCACTGTAAGGTTTCGGTGGCTTCGTCGATATTCACGCGCAAGAGATCCGGCCCGGCGCGCCAGGCCTGCGTGAGTGCCGGGCCGTGGCTGTCGACGGCGCAGAGCACGCGCTTTTCACGGCAGCGCGCGATGATCTTCGCAATCAGATTTGCGGGTAGTCCCGGCGCGAGGCTGCCGCAGAAGGCAAACCATTTTGCGTTCGTCAGCAAGGCATCGATGACCTCGAAAAGTGTCGAGGCAACTTTTGCATCGGCGTGCAGGCCTGCGAAAAATTCTTTCGTCGAACGAGAGCGATTCACTGCGCCGTGTTGTTGTGCGCCATGTCGTTGTGCAGCATGCCGGCCGTGCGGGGCGCGACCGAGGTCGCCTGCATCGAGCAGTGTGCCATCCGCATTGAAACATTCGGCTTCGATGCGCTCGAGGTAAGTTCGCGAATTGCCCGGAGAATACACCGCAGTGTGTTGAATGTCTGCACTACGCAAATCAGTGACGATGCGCTCGCCGGTTTCACCTCCGACCACGACCAGACTGTGCACGTTTTCGCCGAGCGCGCGCAGAATGCGCGCGACGTTGACGCCCTTACCGCCGGCCTGGATGCACTCGCGAAGTGGCTTTTCCGTCGCTGCGGCGGAGAGGCTCGGAACATAAACCGTGTGATCAAGGCAGGCGTTGGCGGTCAGGGTGACGATCACTTTGGTTTCCTCGTTTCCGGATGGGCTGCGCTTGCTCGCGGTGCAAGCGACGGTGCGACGGTATGCAATAACTTTTCTGCGCAACTTTGAACGCAATCTGTCGCGCAGAGGAGTCGAGCCTACTCATGTTTTCGACTCATGCCAGGCTCGGACCGCCGCCCATTTCGCTTCGGCTCCCCACTATTTGCCTGCGATCGAAGGACGCAGCGTTCCGACACGGTATTAACTGCGCGCGTCGGGTGCCCACTCCTTGCCGGCCTCCTGCCTGCGGATTTGCTTCCGCTCTTGTCGCGCGCGCAGAATCTCGGATTGCATCGCCCTCGCTGAGGCAAATCGCTCCCAACTTCAAGAAGGGCCTCAAAATCGCAAAGCCGCCATCGCTTCGCGCGGCCCTGATCCGCCCTTTTTCACTTCTCATATTTGAGAAAGTCATTCATGGGCGGAGCTTGGCTGGTTTTGCACGATCAACAATTTCGGCAAGGAATCTGCCTAGCTTGCCCAAAGAGATTCGCTATCCTGCGGCGCCTCGATAGGAGTGCGGGTACGCAGCGGTCTCTGTGTTTTGGAGTTGCGAGTGCTCGAGCGCGGTGCCAAGGATGACTTGCCTGGCGCGCGCCGCGTCGGAAAATGTCAGCGGCATATGCATACGGATCAAGGTCAGGAATAGGCCTAGGAATAATCTGGAAATAGAAAGAGGAGATTTTTTGCGATGGCTCTTCGAATTCGCAAGGGAGATTTGGTGCAGGTTCGCACTGGCACCGACGGACAAGGGAAAAGTGCGAAACAAGGTCGTGTCATCGAAATTCGACCTGAGGAAGGCAAGGTGCGCGTGCAAGGCGTGCGCATGCAAAAGCGCCACCTCAAGCCAGGGCGCTCGGATGCGAAGCTCGGTGGCATTATCGACCGGGAAGGCTTTGTAAGCATTGCGAACGTAATGCTCGTGGATCCCGATACGGGCAAGCCGAGCCGCGTGCGTGTCGAAGAGCGTGATGGCAAGAAGGTGCGTGTTTTCGCGAAGAGCGGAAGAATCGTGCCGGATCCGGCGACTGCAAACTAAGCCCGATAGAATCGAGAAGAAGGACACGTCATGGCGAAGAAGACGAAGCGCGAAAAAATCAAACTCGAATCCTCGGCGGGCACCGGGCATTTCTACACGACCGTGAAGAACAAGACGAACACGCCAAACAAGCTCGAACTCAAGAAGTACGATCCCGTTGTGCGCAAGCACGTCGTCTATAAAGAGACGAAGCTCAAATAGTCTTGCGCGCTACTGCTGCGGTATGGCGCATTCGCCACCGTAGTTTTTTATTTGATGCGATTAAGTTTGAGGTTGATCATCGCCTTGTGGCGCGAGGCGATGCTTGCCCTTAGTTGCCTGCGGCGTCGAATGCTTGTGCCATCACTTCGCGCGGGGCTTCTCTCCCAGTCCAGAGCCGAATCTGCTCAATCGCTTGTTCGATGAGCCACCATTTTCCGCCAATCGTTTTTGCACCTTGCGCTTTTGCGTCGCGCAGCAAACGCGTTTCTTCGGGGTCATACACGGCATCCATCACAATTGTGTTGGGTGCAATTTTTTCGGCGGGGATTGGCGATTTGTCGCTACGAAGCCCCACGCTCGTCGTGTTGATCAATAAGTCGTAACCCGCTGCATTGAGATCGGTGAGCAAGCCCGCTTGGTTCGCGTCGAGTGACTTCACCAGACTTTGCGCTTTTTCGAGCGTGCGATTGAGCACGGTGACCGATGCGCCGCGTGCGTGCAAACCATACACCACGGCGCGTGCCGCACCGCCGGCGCCGAGCACGACCGCGCGTTTGCCTGCAAGCGTGGTTTCTCGCTCAAGTGCGCGCATGGCCCCAAGCCAGTCGGTGTTCGATCCGATCAGCTTGTCGCCGTGACGCGTAATTGTGTTGACTGCACCAATCGTGCGTGCAACCGCGTCGACTTCATCGAGATAGCGCATGACGGCCTCTTTGTGCGGAATCGACACCGCGAGTTGGCGAATGCCCAAGATGCGCGCGCCTGCGATGGCGGCTTCGAGATCCTTGGGTGGCACATCGAAGGCGAGATACGCCGCATCGATACCGAGTGCTGCATACGCTGCGCCGTGCATCGCGGGCGAGCGTGTGTGGCCCGCCGGGTGCAGAAGGATGCCGCAGAGC
>CAYRID010000137.1:0-4817 GCA_964424225.1 uncultured Geobacter sp. | reverse complement strand
CACTTTTATGTGTCGGACGAAGACCAAGGCCTGTTTCAATGAGCTTTAACTCGTGATTTCCAAGCACGTAGTGCGCACGCCCGGCATCAACGAGGGGGCGAATTCGCTGCAAAGCTCGCAAACTCCAAGGTCCGCGATTGACGAGGTCTCCCGCAATCCACACTTCGTGATCCGTGCCAAATGTTTCTTCTGCACGCCGAAGCAAAATTTCGAGTTCGTCCGCACAGCCCTGGACATCACCAATAAAAATTTTCTGCATCGTTCCTCGATCGATCATGAGAACACGTTTTATGAATTCCGAATCGCCCCCCTGAGGGACCCAATCTGGCATCCGAGTCTAAACATCGAGTTTCAAATTTGGAATACTCTGGCCGCAATCGGAGGCTGTGGAAAATACACGCCAAGGTAAGTCATTCCAATCCATCTCTTCATTTCACTCAAGCATTCGAGTGAAAACAACGTAAACAGAGCCTGTGGGAAAACGAATCATCATCTGCGACGGTGCCGATGCCGCCCGCCTTTGGAGTCAGATCGGCACGGGAGAACGCGAAGAACTCACCTGGGTGCCCCGCGAAGACGAAGTGCGCGCACGGCCACCGGGCTTTCGCGTGCTCTCCGGCGGCCTTTGCCCCGAGGCCTTCCAAAAGCTCGATCCGACGGAAGGCGACGAATTCGCGCTTGTAACCGAAGACGGACCGTTTTTGCGTGCTGCCGTGCAGAACGTCGCCAAACAACTTCCGGAAGCGCCCATTTTGGTTTTGTCCGATCGTTTGCGCGACGAGGAATTGCCAAATCACTCGAGTTTGCGGCGCACCGGTTTGCGCTCCTTGATCCGCGACGATGTCAACGAAGAATTTTCACACCTTGCCAACCTACACCGAGTTGTGGCACTTCGAAAACTGCTCGAGCCACGCGAACGCATCGCAGTTCTGCTGCAACCCGACCCGGACCCCGATGGAATCGGCGGCGGACTGGCCGTGCGCGCACTCCTTGGGCGCAAGCGCTCCACCATGCCGCTCGTTTCGTTTGGCGATGTAACCCGACCGGAAAATCGCGCCATGTTGCAAGCCCTTGGCGCCGAAGTACGAAAAATCAGCATTGAGGAGCTGGACGAATTCGACGCACTCGTACTGATCGACGTACAACCAACGGTGTTTAGCACGAGCATTCCTGCACGGCTGCGCTCCGTGGATGTCGTCATCGATCACCATCCCGAGCAAAGTGGCTACGAAGCAGCGATTCGCGATATCCGCACCTCCTACGGTGCCACTTCGACGATCTTGACCGAGTACTTGCGCGCCGCCGACCTCGAGATTCACGCCAAACTTGCCACGGCACTCCTCTACGGCATCAAGAGTGATACACAGTTGCTCGGCCGCGAGACGAGCCGCCACGACATGGGCGCCTTCGCGTTCTTACACGCTTTCCACAGCCCTGCGCTCTTGCGCCGGATCGAGCAACCTGCTCTGCCGCAAACTGCGCTCCATGCACTGGGGCGCGCGCTCGCACAGTCGAAGGTCGAACAAAGTATTCACTTACTCGTACTGGGGCGCGTTACGGAAGAAGTCATCCCTCAAGTAGCGGATCTCGCGCTTCTTGCCGAGGGTGCCGAGTGGGCGATTGCCGCCGGTATTGTGCAAAACAATTTGGTGTTTTCTGTACGAAACGTCGGGTATGTGCGCGGCGCCGGAGACATCGTAAAATCAATCGTCGAAGGCCTAGGCG
Organism: uncultured Geobacter sp.; assembly: GCA_964424225.1. Lineage (GTDB taxonomy): Bacteria > Myxococcota_A > UBA9160 > UBA9160 > JADFDR01 > JADFDR01. Next base: position 3,092 of record CAYRID010000137.1, on the reverse strand, counting down.
TCGGTGGCGGACATCGCTCTATGGCAAAAGGCATCATTCCTTTAAAGGCCTTCCGCAACGTCCACGGACGCGCAGACCAAAAAACGATTCGACGCGTACTCCTCGACACGTTCGTGCAGGCAATCCACAAATCGGCTTAACACGCAGGCATAGCGAAGATCACATCGGCGTAGCATTGTGCGACGACACTGTATGAAATCCCTATACTGCGCTGCATGCCCGAGTTTCGAAATATCATCGTGACGCTCATTGGTGTTGACCCTCTGCGCACCGGCGATCACATCGGCGTATTGCTTGCATACCGACCTTACCGCGCGCGGCTCGGTACGTCGGAAACGATCGAAGATTTTGCCGATCTCTCTCTGGGCGAAAAAACGGTGCCCACAGTAGACGGCATTGGCAAGTTGCTGCGCATCCTGCGCATCGCTCGAATCGCTACACCGAGCGACCCGACGCTGTTTCTCGGCCAACCGGAGCTTGCCTGCGAGGCACTAAAGCGCGCCATCGGAATTCGCTTTCGCGCAAAGCTTCGCTTGCGTTCGCGAATTCGCTTCATGGCCTGGACCGAAGCGGGCACGGAAATCGTGGACGATGTCGCAGAAGTCTTTGAAACTCAGGACGAATATTTTATAACTCGCCAAAAGGGCCGATTTCCGCTGCGTCTATCCCGCAAAAACGTGGTACGACAAAAGACCGAAGTCGAAAACTGGTGGGAAGTGTTGAGCATCCAAAAGCTTTAATTTCTACACCCGCCACGGGCAGTCCGTGCGTCCCATTGGAAAATAAGTGTAACCAGAACACAAATATGCGTTAAGTGATACAAGAGAAAGATGAGAGATGTCAGCAAACGCAAATTTACTCATAATTTCAAACCTAAAAGCTTTTCGAGAACATGAGGGGAAAACTCTCGGTTCTTCGCCGTGGCACTTGATCACGCAAGCTCAAATCGACGCTTTCGCCGACACCACGGGCGATCGGCAGTGGATTCACACCGACGTCGTGCGGGCCAAGCAAGAATCTCCCTTTGGACAAACCATCGCGCACGGCTATCTCACGTTGGCCTTGATCCCGATGTTCGTCGATCAAATTTTCTGCGTCGAAAATACAAGTCGCACCATCAACTCGGGAATCCGGGAATTTCGCTTTCGCACACCCGTCCTCTCCGGCTCACGCATTCGTCTTGTGATCGGTGTAAAAAATCTTCGGGATCTGCCAGGTGGCGCACTGCGCGTGACGTACACCGTATCGATTGAAATCGAGGGGGAAACAAAACCTGCATGTACCGGAGAGCTGATTTACGCGTATTTCCCGTAGTCGCGGGCACATATCCGCGCGATTATTCACTCAAAAAAGTGTCATGCGATTTTGGAGCTGGGATCCCTCTTACGAGGCACTGGCAGGACGAACATTCTCGGCACGCGGGCCACGCGGACTTTCGGAAATCTGATATTCGACGTGCGCACCTTCTTCGAGCACATCGTATTCCGCGGCATTCAAGCCCGAGCGATGGAAAAACACTTCCTTGCCATCGTCGCCGCGAATGAAACCAAAGCCGCGATCGCGAACCATCTTTTTGATGCGACCCGTAAGTTTAGGCCCCGTTACGACGCGTTTCCCGACTTGCGCGGGCGCACTCACGCCCGTCTTGCGGCCCTTGCTGCCGCCGCGCCGCGTAGTATCGCGAAAGCGATCACTGCACACGAACTCTTGCGTAAAAAGCGAAACCGGAATTAATAAATCCTGCGCACCTTCGGCATCCGGCGTGAGTAAAATTTCCTCGTCACCCGGCTCGACCACCGAATAACGCAGCCCTGTGTTGCGGTGTGTAACCCGCGAACCCGCTTCGATTTCTTCATAATTAAGGGCCATTTTTCTACCTCGCTGCAATCGGACTCGATTTTCTTGGACTTGCTTGCTGCCCTCAGCATGGAACCCTTCGGCACAGCGCAAGCACGGAATGGGCAGGTACTGAGCTAACGCGAGCCGAACCCAGCCGGAAGGTGCCGGAGCATAAGCAACCTCGGCGGCCGGGTCAAACCAAGCCTCCATTGGCGTTCATCCCGCGTAGCAGCGCGCCAAAGTCCGAGCGCACAAGCAACGTCGGAACCAAAAACATCAATAAAAAATCGAACGCGTGCGATGGCGAGGGTAACGCTTGATTTCTGGACGTTGCCCGCGCTGCCACAAAAGCTGATCGAGGAGCACTGCATTTACCGGCTGCGATACGTTTGGCAAGGCATTGATTGCTGCCACGAGATGCTCCACGGCCGTCACGCCCGCTGCGCGAATTTCGATTTCTTCGTAAGAACCCGACGCAATCAACTCACCGGCTTCAATTCGACGCAGCAGCGAATCGTCGTAACACAAAACTCTTTCGACGCGTAACACATGGGGCACGAGGTTGTCGGCGAAGATCGTAAGTCGATCAAGGTCGTCAAATTTACCCAGTCCCTTACCTTCGAAGGCGAGCACCAAATCCATCGCTGTAATTTGCGCACGCTTATAAAATGCCGCGCTAAAATCGTCGCATTGCGCTCGATCTTGATAACAAGTCTGTGTCGCCAATATTGCAACGAAACGCTCGACCGAACATTCTGCGCTTTCAATCAATGTCTCGAAACGACCTTGGCCATTTTCGAGGATGAGGCTTCCGAGTTCGTACCAAGATTTTCGAAAACAATCGAAAAGCTCACACAACACCGGATTGCGTAGATCTTGATCAAAGATGCGAGCGCAATCTTCGCGTGAAATTTGCTGTAATTCCTGGGCGCTCCAAGCGCCACACCTTTCAAACTGACGCTTGAGTGCAGTGGCGATGGTGAAGTATCCCGAGAGCCCAGGCGGTTTTTTGAGTTCAGGGAAATAGCCCGACCCGAAGTTCACGGCATCGAGCGTAAGTACGAAAGCCGCTGTCTCGGCCGGTGTGCCACGAAAATGATGTTCGAGATCATACTTCGGGAAGACAAGATTTTGTGTTGCAAGCTCTGCTGCGAATTTTTGCAGGCGCATTGCATCGATTCGCACGAAACGCGCACGCTGCATGACTTGCGCGCAAGAACTACGAACTTGATCCAAAATGCTCCCGCTCAATC
>CAYRID010000136.1:0-4858 GCA_964424225.1 uncultured Geobacter sp. | reverse complement strand
GTAGCCGATCAGCGCCAATCCTACGCCGCTGCCCAGTTGATTGATGTACGGAGAACGCCCCCCCGCCGCGTGAGCAAAGTAAAACGCAACAAACGAACCTAACGCCAACTCCCAAACGCGCGTCGGCAAGAGAAAGAACGTCGCTGCTGGATCATCGAATACGTTCCCGTGCGCGACCCCGAGACTGGCCGCAGCAATCAGCACAAGCAAGATCACGGTCCATTTCTTCCCAAACCGCCACATCAGCATCAACAACAAAGGGAAAAGAACATAAAACTGCTCTTCGACCGCCAAACTCCAAGTGTGAAGCAGCGGCTTCAACTCCGCCGCAGTATCGAAATAGCCGCTCTTCCGCGCAAACAAGATATTCGATCCAAAGATCGAAACGGCCCTCAAGCTTTTAGCGAACTCTTCCATGTCACTTGGCAAGAGCCAACACCACGCAAACGGAATGCACATCGCCATCACAAAGAAAAGTGCCGGCAAGATTCGACGCGCCCGCCGTTCATAGAAAGTGGCAATCGAAAAACTCCCTCGTTTCAATTCTCCAAGAATGATCGTGGTGATGAGATAGCCGCTAATCACAAAAAAAACGTCGACGCCAACAAAACCACCGCCAAACTCTTGAAAACCCGCGTGAAACAGCATCACAGGCACCACGGCCACAGCGCGTAAACCGTCCACTTCTCTTCTGTACTGCATGGGATTCCTTAAGCGCTTCCATTTCGAATCAGGCGGAGATTCCAACACCATTCATAATGAAGCAACGTCTTTTCGTGTCATTTGAATAACCAGCGCGGCAAGTGTAAACAACGCAATATTCTTCTGCTCGGGTATATCCGCAAGAATACGCAACCATTATTGCGTCGGAACCATCGCATCGACTCAGAACACCTGTTGAAAGCTACTCCTGCCGATACGCGCATAACGCTGCGATGTGCAGCACTCAACGAGGGAGCAAAACATTACGCCAGGCCAACGAGGCATTGCTTGCAATCTGCGTGCGGGTGTCCGATCTTGAGCGCCCGCTACTTCGTAGGAAAATTTGCACGCATGAAAGTCGGCATGCCCAAACTCCGGAAAAACTTTGAACGCAATGGGAGCACGTCTCAATGGTGACATTCAGTGTTGTCATGCCCGCTTATAACGCCGAAAAGACACTCGCAGCCAGCATCGAGTCTGCTCTCGCGCAGACCTATCGCGACTTTGAAATCATCGTCGTCGATGACGGTTCAAAAGATCGCACGGCCGAAATCGCCGAATCGTTCGGGCCGCCGGTGACCTGCATCCGCCAAGAAAACCGTGGTTGCGGCGGCGCGCGCAACACCGCCATTCGCGCCAGTCGCGGCCAATACATTGCCATGCTCGATGCCGACGATTTGTGGTTGCCCAACAAATTAGAACGCCTGTTGCAATTCATTCAAGAACACCCCAATGCCGGGCTTTACTTCTCCGACAGCGAACACCAGGGCACGCGGCCTGCACATCGTCAACGTCACCCTACATTTTTATGTGGCAGAGTCTTCGAAGAGCTTTTCGAGGCCAACCGGCTGCATATCTCTTCCGTCGTCGTGCCCCGCGCCATCTTCGACAAAGTCGGCCTTTTCAGCGACGACAACAAAAGACTCTTCGGTGTTGAAGATTGGGATCTATATCTTCGCATTGCGCATGATTACGAAATATGGGGTCTGCACGAACCGCTGATTCGACACCAAAATTTGTCGGACTCTCTCTCGAAGAATCGCGATCTCATGCACGCCACAACTTTGCGCATGTTTGAGGACATCAAAAACCGCTTTGAAAACAGTCCGCCGTGCGTCACACCCGAGATGTACCGTCGCAAGCTGATTGATCGGCATTTGAAATTTGCGCGCCGCCTTCTGCGCAGCCGCCAACCCGAGCGTGCTCGCGAATCGCTTCGCGAGGTGCTGGCTCTGCAACCACTCCACTTGCGTGCAATCGGCATGTTTTTGCGTTCTTTCTTTTGAGCTTCTTCGAAGCATTCTTCAAAACGCTTGGCTTGCATTCCATACTCGATTAGCCGATCTTGGGCGCTCGTTTTGCGCTGGCTTCGCGAACTCGGCCTCAATGCGCGAAGAAGTGGCAAAGCGTTCTGTTCTCCGAACGTAAAGGAGCGCCTTGAAGTGGTTACTTTCAGTGTCATCATCCCCGCGTACAACGCAGAAAAAACGCTCGGGCCGTGCATTCAGTCTGTGCTCGATCAGACTTACCAAGATTTCGAACTCATCGTCGTCGATGACGGCTCGAAGGATCGCACCGCCGAAATCGCCGAATCGTTCGGGCCGCGCGTAACGTGCATCCGCCAAGAAAATCGCGGCTCGGGCGCAGCGCGCAACGCCGCCATTCGAGCCAGCCGCGGCCAATACATTGCCATGCTCGATTCCGACGATCTTTGGCTACCCACAAAATTAGAACGACAGCTCGAATTGATCCGCCAACACCCGGACGCCGGCTTTTTTTATACCGGACACATTCGCATCGAACACGACGGCGCGGAGCGCCTGCAACGCCGAAAGCTCTCTACACTTCCGTGTGGAAGAATTTTTTCTGCTCTGTTCAAAACGAATTATGCCTCTACATCTTCGGTCGTCATTCCACGGGTCGCGCTCGACCGTGTCGGCCTGTTCAATCCGGAATATAAAAACGCGCAAGACTGGGAACTTTGGCTGCGCGTCGTGCACGACTACGAAGCATGGGCCCTCCGCGAACCTTTGATGAAATTTCGCGAAGTGCCGGGCTCGCTTTCCGAAAATCGCGAGCGCCTGCACGCGACCGTCTTGCGCATCATCGAAGATCTACGCAAGCGCTACGAAAATCATCCGCCGCATGTGACACCCAAGATGTATCGCGACAAAGTCGTCGACACGCACCTCAAATTCGCGCGCGGGCTCGTGAAGCGCAAACAACCCGAGCGCGCACGCGAATATGTACAAAAGGCCTTTGCGTTGAAGCCCTGGAGTCCGCGCGTGTGGCGCGAGTTTCTGCGCACGCTGGCATGAGCCAAACGCAAGGCCATGCGTCGCTCGCAGCGCGCAGACAGCATGCGCGACACAGTTTTGGATCTATCGCAACGACACAATAAGGCGTAATACACGACGAGGCGCGCGATGAAACTGCTCATGATCATTCAAGGAAAAGACGCCGTGGCGAGCCGCTACCGCGCGCTCTCCTACGTGCCGTTTTTCGAGCGTGCGGGCTGGGAAGTCGAGGTCGAGCGCTACGCCTCGTCGCCGCTTGGGCGCTTGCGGCAAATTCGCAAAGCCCATGCAGCTGACGTCGTGTTCATACAAAAAAAACGTCTGCCCGGCTGGCAACTCGCGTGGATGAAGCGCAAGGGTGCAAAACTCGTTTTCGACATCGACGACGCCGTGATGTATCGAAGCTCGCGCCACGGCGACAAAGGCTCGTCAACGCGACAGCGAAAATTCGATACTTCCATTCGCGCGGCGGATCTCGTCACCGCCGGAAACCCGTATCTCGCGGGCATCATCGCCGAGCGCAATCCGTCGGTGATGATCCAACCACTCCCGTTCGACATCGAAAAATATGCGCCGCGCACAAGCTACGCGTTAAGCAACGAGATCGTGCTCGGTTGGATCGGCAGCCACAAATCCCTCGTGTTCTTGCAAGATCTTGCACCCGTCTTTCAACGTCTCGCGAGACGCCACCCTGGTTTGCGACTCAAAGTTGTGTGCAACGAATTTCCGAAGATCGAAGGCGTGCAAGTGATCGAAAAACCTTGGCGCGAAGCCGACGAAGGCCGCGACGTGCAATCGTTCGACATCGGCCTTGCGCCGCTGCGCGACGACATCTGGGCGCGCGGCAAATGCGGCACAAAACTCTTGCAATACTTCTGCGCCGCCGTTCCGTCGGTGGCAAGCCCAGTCGGCGTACACACCGAAATGATCGGCGACGGCGCGCGCGGATTTCTCGCCGCCAATCATCAAGAGTGGGAAGACGCGATCGAGCGCTTGATCCAAGACGAAGCGCTACGCACCCAGTTCGGCCGCGCCGGACGCAAGTACGCCGAAGAAAACCACCGCCTCGAACTCCTCGCCGCCCGCCTCGAAGAAAACCTACGCAAACTCTGCGAGAAAAAATCGAAAGCGCCCTGTTGCAGCGGACGTTGCGCGTAAAAAGGCCGCCAATAGCTCAAGGATCCAGCATCGAGTGGACGCAGGCGACGTGGAATCTGGTTACGGGTTGCACGAAGATTAGCCCGGGTTGCAAGCACTGTTACGCGGAGCGCATGGCGATGCGATTGCAGGCAATGGGACAGCCGAACTATCGAAACGGCTTTGCACTCACGCTGCAACCGCAAATGCTCGATCTTCCGCTGCAATGGAAAAGCCGCAGACCATCTTCGTCAACTCGATGAGTGATTTTTTTTCACAAAAATGTGTCAGACGAATACATCCAGCGCGTTTTCGACGTCATGCGCCGCGCACACTGGCACCGCTTTCAGGTGCTCACCAAGCGTGCCGAGCGGCTGGCGGCGCTCGATGCCAAAATCGACTGGCCAACGAACGCCTGGATGGGCGTGAGCGTCGAGAACGCGGACTACATCGACCGCATCGATGCGCTGCGCAGTACACACGCCTGCGTCAAGTTTCTTTCGATCGAACCACTACTCGGCCCACTGCCTGGCTTGAATTTGCGCGGAATCGACTGGGTCATCGTCGGTGGCGAATCCGGCGCACGCGCTCGCCCCGTCGATCCGCAATGGGTCACCGACCTCCGCGATCAATGCCGCACCGCCAACGTGGCGTTTTTCTTCAAACAATGGGGCGGAAAAAACAAGAAGAAAGCCGGTCGGCTCCTCGACGGTCGCACGTGG
>CAYRID010000135.1:0-5150 GCA_964424225.1 uncultured Geobacter sp. | reverse complement strand
GCAAGCGGACGATCAAAATTACGCATATCACGGGCACGCTGCAGGATCCGAAGTTTCAGCTTTCGACGGTGGATGTTCTTGCCTTTGCAGCGAATTACAAGCTTGGGAAAGATCGCAAGAAGCTCGCTGGAAAAATCGATGAAAAGCTTGGGGCAGGAACCGGCGACGAGGTAATCAACGTGCTCGAGAGTATTCTTGGTTCGAAAGAAGAAACTCCGAAAGAGCAATCAAAAGAAGCACCGAAAGAGCCGCCAAAAGAGTAGGTAGAAGGCAAATTGCGTGCGTTTCGCGATTCGCGCGGCGTTATTCGCGATTCGAATTGGTGACTTTTTGCACATTTCGCGCGCGTATTTCGAGGCTGCGGCGCTGCGCTTTCACTTACAAGGTGATGGTGTTCGAAATTGCATCGTGCCTACAATGAGTGCGTCAACCTCTGGATGTTGTCGGCCGATACGTCGGTACCCGGGTTGGGGTGTGTTGTACACGGGGGATGCAGCACAGCAGAAGCAGTCGGATTCGCGCAAATTTTGCATTTATGTCATAAGCGCCGACTTCAGCGAAAACCAATCTGGAACGAGCAACGCAAAAGGAGGGATGCGTTTTGCCGGATACAGTTCTTTGTGTTGATGAAGATCGTGGTTTGACGCAGATCGTGAGTGAAGCACTTCGTGGCGCGGGCTACCGCGTAGTGCAAGCGCACGACGGAGAGGAAGCGCTGCACGTCGTGCAGGCGCGCCGTCCACAACTCGTATTGATTGACCTGATGCTACCAAAGCGCGATGGCTTTGAAGTGATCCAAGAGATTCGCCGCTTGCCTGGAGAACTTGCGCGCACGCCGGTCGTAATCACGGCCGCAGGTCTTATGACACCACAGTATGTCAAGCGTGCAAAAGAGCTGGGTGTGCAGGTACTGCTTTCTAAGCCGGTTTCACTAAAGAAGCTTGTCGAAACAGTGTCACACAATATTGCGTTGTCGCCGCGTGCTACTTCGAGTTCGGAGGTTGCGGATGAGGTGTTGGCGAAGCGCATTTCGGGTGATTTGGCCAAGCTTTCGTTTCCTGCGTTATTGCATCACTTGCACGGAATGCGAGCGACGGGCGTTTTGTTTGTGCAGCAGGGGCAAAAGCGCAAAGGCATCCAATTCAAAGAGGGCTATCCGGTTGCAATCAAATCGAATCAAGTCAGCGAGTGTTTGGGAAATTATTTGGCGCGGATCGGTAAGATTTCGGATATACACTTTCGTGAGTCAATTGAGCGTCTAAAGACCAGGCAGGGCTTGCAGGGTGAGATTTTGGTTGCGATGCAAGCACTTACCGAAGACGAGCTTGCGCAGGCGCTGCAAGAACAAGCGGACGACAAGATTTATGAAATTTTTTCTTGGACAGAAGGCAAATATCGCTTCGATGTAGGTGAGCAACTCGAGCGTGCAAACGCAATTTCGATGGCGATTAGTCCGGCGAATATGATTTTGCGCGGTGTTTCTCAATGTTTTCCGATGGAGCGTGTCGATCGCGTGCTGCGCAAGAATGCCGATCTGTATCTCGTCGGTGGAGAGAGTCCGTTTTATCGTTTTCAAGAAATTGATCTCACGCCCGAGCAAAGAGTGCTTCTGCAAGAGATCAATGGCACGCGACAGGTGCGCGATTATTTGCAGCGCGGTGAATCGGTGCGCCGCTTTTTGTATGCGATGCTAACGGTTGGTTTGTTCGAGCTCGATGCCGAAGGAAGCGAGACGATTCCGCGTGCCTCCGTTTCCGAGGAGACACACGGCGAAGTAGAACACGTCGTAGCAAAGGCGCGCCCAACACAGGTGACCGTAGATCCGCAGGAAGAGGCGATTCGCCATGAGCTTGCAGCTTATGCAGCGCGTTTTGAAACTTGCGATGACTTTGCCGTGCTCGGAGTGAAAGTCGAATCTACCGACGATGAGATACGCTCAGCGTATGTACGACTCGCCAAGCAAGTGCATCCCGATCGCTTTAGCAACGCCAGCGAACCACTGCGCAAGCTTGCCGACAAGGTTTTTGCACGAGTCGCAATGGCTTTCGAAAACATTGGAACTCTGCAAGCTCGCGTCGAGTATTTTGCGCAGCTTCGTCGTGCGGCGGAAGAGGCCAAAGCACAAGCGGAAGCACATCGCATGTTGCAAGCCGAGAATTGGTTTCAAAAGGGCGAGGGCTATCTCAAGGTAAAATCCTATGACAAGGCAATTGAGGCATTTGGCATGGCTTGTCATATCTACCCGGAAGAAGGCGAATACTTAAGTCACCTTGGCTATGCCTTGTTTTTGAGAAATCCCACAGACGAAGTCATTCGCCAAGAGGCGCTTCAACATCTCGCCAAAGGAATAAAGCTGGCGCCGGATCGCGAGAAGCCCTACCTCTTCTTGGGCCGCATTTACAAGGTGGCTGACGATTTGGAAATGGCGCGCAAGATGTTCACGCGCGCGATTCAAGTAAAAGCGGATTGCCACGAAGCGCTTCAAGAACTTCGCCTCCTCAATCTCCGCGAGGAGAAGGGGAAGAGTCTCATCAAGAAGATCTTGCGCCGGTGAATCCGTTAAACGTTGGACTTGGGCGTTGGACTTGGACGTTGGACTTGGACGTTGGAGGTTGGGAGATGGCTGGCCGACCGGCTGCTGGAGTGACTGGCGAAAAAATTTGGCTCGATGGAAAGAGCGTGGCTTGGCAAGACGCCAAGGTGCATGTGCTCACGCATACGCTGCATTATGGCCTGGGTGTGTTTGAAGGCATTCGCTGCTATCGCACCGACGATGGACGCTCAGCGGTGTTTCGCTTGTCCGAGCATGTGGAACGCCTTTTCGACTCTGCGCACATCAATCAGATGGAAATTCCGTTTTCGCGCGAAGTGATTCAAGACGCCATTCTCGAAAATTTGCGCGAGAACCATCTCGAAGAAGGCTACATACGCCCTTTGGTGTTTCTTGGCGACGGCGCAATGGGATTGTATCCGGCAAACAATCCGGTGCGCGTGGCGATCATCAGTTGGAAGTGGGGCAAGTATCTCGGCGAAGAAGGGCTTGAGCGCGGCATTCGCGTGAAGACTTCGACGTTTTGCCGAAGCTCCGTGAACGCAAAAATGACGAAGGGCAAAACTTGCGGTGATTATGTGAACTCGATTCTTGCGAAACGCGAAGCGCTTGCCGACGGTTATGACGAAGCGTTGATGCTCGATACGCAGGGATTGGTCGCGGAAGGTACAGGCGAAAATGTGTTCATCGTGAAAGATGGTGAGCTGCGCACGCCGCCGCTTCCGACCATTCTCGGTGGCATTACGCGCGCGACGATCATCGCCCTCGCACGCGAGCGAGGCATTCCGGTCGTTGAGACATCAATCACACGCGATGAAGTGTATATCGCCGATGAAGTTTTTCTCTGTGGAACGGCGGCTGAGGTGACACCAATGCGTGAACTTGATCGGCGTACAATCGGCGGCGGATCGCGTGGCCCGATCACAGAGCGCTTGCAGTCGGCTTATTTCGACGTCGTGAAGGGCAAGGACTCGAAGTACAAGCACTGGCTCACTTATCTGTAGATTCTGCTGCTGCGTTTTTTCAAACACTTCGCGTCGCGAAACGAATACGGTAAATCCAAATTCACCGGAGGCGGAGTTGTGTCATGAAAAAAGAACTCGTGCGTTATGCGCTTTTCTTTTTGGTGTTGGCGCTTTTGCTCGTGGGAGGACTTTTCTTTTGGAACTCGCGGCCTGTTCCGGAGCGCGTTGGACAAAATATCGATACGGCCAAAGTGCAATATCCGCCACTCCCCAAGATCAAAAACGCACTCGATTTTTCCGTGGCGATAGCCCGCTTTGAGCGCGATTCCGAAGGTCAGTGGGAAAACGCGCTGATTGATCGACTTTGGGCGTTAACACCCCTCGAAGGTTCGCAGCATGCCTTTGAGGTGCTGCGTCTTCTGCGACCGGTGGTTGTAAGCAGTCGTGAAGCGCGCGCCACGTTTCCGCCTGGTTTGCTTGAGGCGCGAAGCGTGCAAGCAGCGACGGGCGCGGATCTTTTGTTTTGGGGTTCGCTGAGTGGCCGACCGCAAGCGCCGCAAATTCTTTTGCACTGGATCAGCGCAAACGAAGGGCCGGAGCAGGCTGGAGAAAATTGTGGCGAAGCAGAAGGGCATACACTTTCGTTTGTCGATTCAGCTCAGGCTTTAGAGGTTGCGAGTGCATTGGCAGATTTGCGCGCAATCGAATATGCGCGTGACCAATTTGGTCTGGCTCCGAAACTGGATCGCGTACGCGAAATTGCGTCGCTCTTGGATGCGGTGCGGCAAGGTCCTCTTGGTGCGGGATCGACGCAAGGAGCGCGCGATGCGCTCACGTTGCTCTGGGCAGATGCAGAGCGGTTGCTCGTGGATGCAGGTGTGGGAAATGCGGAGTTGGCTTATCAGCGCTTATCGGAAATCATGGAACGCTATTCAGCGCCAACGCATTCGCACCAATATGTACAACTTCTGCATCGTTTAGGTGAAATGGCATTTCGCACTTCGCGGATGCAGCGTACGACGGATTTGCAGTCACAAGCCATCACATTTTTGAGTCAGGCGCGAGATATGCAAGATGCGGCTTGCGATCCGCAGCGTCGCGCGGAAGTGACCTATTTGCTTGGTCTTGTGCTCTACGACGCAGGTTTGCGCAGCCAGGATGCCGAAAAATTGAGTGCCTCGATTGCATCTTTGCTAGAAGCACAAACGTTACGTGCTGGGCAAGCTACCGTCGCTGCACGCGAAGAAAATCAATTGATGATCGGGCTCGCGAAACTCGCTTATGCCGATTTCTATCCGTCGGCGGATCATTTCCGCGAGGCGCTTGAAGCAGTCGATCCACTGGCAGCAAAATTTGAAACGACGGCCGCGCTCGCGGTTGTGCGCGACCAGCCCTCGGACGCTGCGCTGCGCTGGGCGATCGCGCAAAACGCGCGCAGTCGCGCGCTGGTCGGCAAAGGGGTTTTGCAAGGCGATGTGGATCAAGTTTGCAACGGCCTTGGAGCGGGGCTCGCCGCTTGGGAAGTGTTCCGTGGCTTGCAGTCGCCACAAGAAATCAGCGCGATGAAGAATGTTGATCACATTTTGCAAGAACTCGATAAAGATGTTTTTGGTGTCGGAGCTTCTGACACTTGT
>CAYRID010000134.1:0-5492 GCA_964424225.1 uncultured Geobacter sp. | reverse complement strand
TTGCGTATGACAAGGTGGGGAACCGCACGTTGCATGTGGATCGCATGGGCGTGAGCCGCACGTATCAGTTCGATGCGGCGTATGAGCTTTCGGCGATCGTCTCGACTTCGAATCCGTCGAATGTGCTGGAAGAGTTTGAGTATGACGGCGCGGGAAGAAGAGTTGCGCATTCCGTGAACGGCACGCTCGCACACGAGTATGTGTACAACGCCGCGAGTGAACTCGTCGAAGTGAGTGCCGGCAGCGCGACCGTCTCGATCGGCTACGGCCCCGACGGCGCGCGCTATCGCAGCACCGACGCCACCGGCACGGATTATTTCTTTGGCGCCTCGCTCGAATACCGCGACGGCCACCCGCTGCGTGTCGTGCGCGCGGGCGATCAAGTGCTTGCGGAAGTGACATCGACGGCAACACGCGGGTTCGCGTACGACGCAAGCCAGAACCTCACGCACGAGATCTTCGGCGGTGCGATCACGGCGACAGCACGCTATGAAGCGTTCGGCGCCACCCGCGTGACAAACGGAAGTGTCACGTCGCTGCGCGGATTTGCGTCGGCAATGCGCGAGAACACCACCGGCCTCATCGCGATGGGCGCACGCCACTACGACCCGGCGACGGGCGCGTTCCTCCAAACCGATCCGCTCTATCTCACCACGAACCAACTCTACGCGTATGCGAGCAACAACCCCTACGCCTACTGGGATCCGTCGGGGCTAAGCTCGCAGCGCTACAACGTCTCGTCGCGTGGCAACTCCAGATCGTTGTCGTACAGCAGTTCGACGCCGTCGCCGACCTACACTGCAAGCGGTAGCTATTCGCGGTCGAGTTCGTCGATGCCGGTGTCGTATACGAAGTCATCATCGATTGTGGATTTGGCTAGTGCGTCGCTGCTGCAAGCTGCAGAATGTGTGGCCTGTACGGCGGGTACCAAAATCATGGAAACCGGATGGGGTCTTGGATTTATGGGTGACATTGCGACCGCTTCAAGCTTTGGCGTTGCAGGTGCGCTTTCGTTTGGCGGTGCAGGCGCTGCAATGACTGGCCTGGGATCTGCTGGTGGAGTTGCTTCGGTCGGCGTGGCAGGCACAAGCGCTGCATTTGCAGCTGCTGGTGTAGCTGTCGCTACAGGTACGTACATGGGAATGCTAGCGGCTACAACATACGTAAACGCGGTAAACAGTGCATTCGGAACGGACTTCGCAACATTCTCAAACACGGGTCCTTTTCGAGAACTGTTCCCTGATGTTGCGGGCGGGCCAGGGTTGTCTGCACTGGGAAGATCTGCGGGAAGTGGTGACGGAGGATGTCGATGAGTGCCGTGTTCAACGATCCCGTCAAGATGTTACGCAGTTGCGTGATTACCTTACTCATGGCTCTGCTTGCGAATCTTGCGATTTGGGCTGTGATGGTGCTGATCTGGCGCAACCGTGATTTTGCCGGGCTGATTACTGGTTTTGGTTCTATCGCAATAGTGCTGGCGCTTTGTCACGGCTATGTGGATTTCTGGGAACGCGAGGGCAAGCAACTTGGCGATCAGTTGGTTTTGGCAATTACGTTGACCACGCGTGCTTCGATTGCGGGCTGGCTCGTTGCGTTCCTTTCGTTCGTTGGCCTCGTCGCAATTCGACCGAGCGGTTGGACCGCGTGGATGTACGGAATTGTTTGGGGTGTTGGCGGTGGCGCCGTGTTCGCGATTACGTTTCGCATCATCACCAAAAATTTATTGAAGCACGCAGCGCCGGTGTGATGCACGTTTTGCGAGATGCTTCGTACGATGGAGACTCTTTTGAGTGTCGATTCAATCCTGCTTGAATGCAAGCCGTTTTGTTCGCGCAAGAAGACGCGACGACGAAGCGCGCGCGGCTCGAGTACATCGAGGATCGCAACGGCAACCGGATTTCGTGTACGTACGATGCGAATGGGAAGCTCGATTTTGTGACGGACGCGGCGGGGCGCATACTGGATTTTTCGTATGATGCGGCGGGGTTTTTGAGCACGATCACGGATTGGATGACTGCGGCGGAGGGTGGGCCGCGTGTGTGGAGTTACACGGTGAATGCCGATCACGATCTTGTGTCGTACATGGATCCGGTGCAGAGGCAGAAGCCCGTGAGTGAGCGGCGCGCTTGGATGTATGAGTACTACACCAACCAGAGTAATGCGCCGATGATGCAAGCAACACAAATAAGTTTCGATTGGGATTTTGCACAACGCTTGGCCTGGGCGCCGAGAGTGTCTTAGTTTATATTGATTCGCTATGTCCGCCTTTGCGCGTGGACAATGTGATTCGGAGACCAAGATGGAAGCGTGGATGGAAGCGGTGAGGGATTTTGTGCGGTTTGGCGAAGTGTATCGCGACTGGCTTCCGCTCGCGTTTCTGGTTGCGATTCCGTTTGTGATCATGCCGCTTGTTGCGAAAACGAGCGGTTGGAGTGCGCTGGCGAAGTGCTATGCAGCGCAGGAGCCGTTTTTTGGCGACACATTTCGGTTTCGGTCGGCACGGCTCTCGGGACATTCGAACTACAACTGTTGCTTGACGTTTGGCGCCGATCGCATGGGGCTTTCGATTGCGGTTTGGCTCTTTTTTCGCGTGGGTCATCCGCCGCTGTATATCCCTTGGCAAGACATTCGTGCACGCGAAGTGCGCGCTTTGTTCATTCCGATGATTGAGCTGCGCTTTGCGAAAGCGCCACAGGTAGCCGTGCGTGTTACGCGCCGCCTTGCGCAGACGCTGCTTGAAAGAGCGCTGCCGCCAATCAAGATCGAGCCTCGACAATGATGTGGTCGATCAGGCAAGCGGGGTGTCTTCGCGAGAGCGGTGCACGGGACGAAGGGCCGTAATGGTGAGATTTCCATGGATCTCGCTTTGTGACACTTTTGTGTGAATGTCAAAATGACTGAGCAGATTTTCTTCAGTGAGGACTTCTTGCGGTGAGCCGTCTGCGGCGATTTTTCCGTCGGAGAGCAGGATTAAGCGCGTGCAGTAACGTGCAGCAAGTTCGAGATCGTGAATGGCAGCGATGACCGTGGAGCCGGTTTCGCAGCGCGCGCGCAAGAGATCGAAGATTTCGAGTTGATGCGCGATGTCGAGGTTGGCCGTTGGTTCGTCGAGCAAAAGCAGCGGCGTTTCTTGCGCGATGGCGCGTGCGATGATGACGCGTTGACGTTCGCCGCCGGACAAGGAGTCGAGCCCGCGGTGTGCGAGGGCGAGAAGTCCGGTGGCGCGCAGTGCAGCGTGAATTTTTTGCTGATCCTCGACGGTGTCGCCGGCAAATCGCTTTCGATGTGGGTTTCGGCCCATGGCGACGACGTCTTGTACGCAGATTCCATCTTGCACCGAAAAGCCGACTGTGCCCTCGGCATGACATGCAGTTTCTTGGGGCACGAAAGCGATGTGACGCGCAATGTCGCGTCGCGAAAGTTCGTGGAGGTGTGATCCAAAAATGCGTAATGCGCCGCTGCGAGGACGTTGCAACCCGAGCATCAAATGCAACAAACTGGTTTTGCCGACGCCGTTTCGGCCGATGAGGCCGACAAAGTCGCTTGCTTGAATTTGCGCGCAGAGCGCATCGAAAAGCCGTCGCGGTCCGTAGCCAAAGCTCAAATCACAAAGTTCGAGGACTGGAGTCATTGTGCGGGCTCCTGGATGGCGCTGCTGCGCAAGAGTAAGAAAAGAAAAAACGGAGCGCCCAGTGCAGCGGTGACGACGCCGATGGGCAACTGCTCGTGCACGAAACAGACCCGGATGATGAGATCAACACCAATCAAAAAGATGGCACCGCACACACAGGTGCTCGGCAATAGCCAGCGATGTTGAGGCCCGAGAATCAAACGCAAAATGTGCGGAATGATGAGACCAATGAAGCCGATGCTGCCTGCAACGCTTACAGCGGCTGCGGTGAGCATCGCGGCCGCGAGGATCAAGCGTTTTCGCACTTGCACGACGTCGGTTCCGACGGAAGCGGCGTGCACTTCGCCCAACAAGAGTGCGTCGAGATCGCGTGCATGAGCAAAAATGATTGCTGCGCCGATGACAATGAACGGTGTCGCAAGGATCACATGATCCCAAGCGCGTCCTTCGAGGCCACCGAGTGTCCAAAATAAAATTGTGCTTGCGACTTTCCAGCGTGAGATCGTGAGTGAAAGGAAGAAGGCGCTGAGTGCCGACGCAAATCCGCTAAAAGCAATGCCAGCGAGCAGAAGCGCACTCGTGCTCGTTGGGCCACGACGCGCGGCGATGGCATACACCGCAAAGGCGACTCCCGCACCTCCCAGCAGCGCGCAAATCGGAATCGACCATGCCCAAAACACTGCGAGTCCAAGATAGATGGCGACGACGGCGCCGAGTGATGCACCGGCGGAAACGCCCAGCACACTTGGGCAGGCCAAGGGATTTCGAAACATGCCTTGCAGCGCAGCGCCCGAGAGGCTGAGCGCGGCACCGACGAGACCTGCGAGCGCAATGCGCGGCATACGAAGGTTCCAGACGATGTTTTCAGCCCAGCTTGGCCAGGATGGCGTGTCGCTCGCAAACGGTCCGCGCAGGGTGTGTGCGACAATGGCGAGTGTCTCCGAAGCGGGAATCTCCGCCGAGCCCAAAGCGAGCGCGAACAAAACCACTCCGACGGAGAGCAAGAGGCAGCATGCCATGAAGAAGAGTCGGCCTTGGCGTGTGCGAATCATGGAGCCGTTTCCAGAAAAATCTCGGGATGCAAAAGTGCGGCCACGGCCTCGACGTCTCGTACACGAAAATGCGACACCGCGGCAGACCAAGCCGTGTTGTGAGGATAGACGCGCTGCGTGCGAACCGCCGGTACATTTTTCCAGGCCGCTTTGTGGAGTAAGGCCGCGATGGGGTCGCCGTAGAGTTCGTCGCTGTCCTTTTCGAGCAAAATGACATCGGGTGCGAGACTGATGGCGAGTTCTTCCGAGATTTGCGCGTCGCCCTCAAAGCCCGCTTCGCGAAGCGCGTTGGTGCCGCCGGCGACTTCGATGACTTCGTCGCTAAGCGTGTGACTCCCTGCGGTGTAGCCATTGGCTCCGAGCACGAGCACGCGTGGACGCACAACGTTCTTCGTGCGTGCGCGAATGAACTCGATGCGTGTGCGAGCTTGCGCTTCGATTTCGCGCGCACGGGCGTCTTCGCCGATCGCTGTGCCGATGCGGCGCAAGTTGGCGAAGATTTGATCGAAGGAATTATTTTCGCCCAGACGAAGCACTGGAATTTTTGCGGCCAGAAGTTGCGCAATGGTGTCGGGCTGCGTGAAGGGTGCGACGATGACGAGATCGGGATCAATGGCCAGCAGTGCTTCGACGTTCGTTGACGTGCGCGGCAGCGCCGCCGGATAACGGCCAACGACGTTCGATACGGTGGGATCGTCGGCAATGTAGGTGACTCCGGCGATGCGTTCGTGGGTTGTGAGCGCGGCAAGAAATTCATCTGCGGCAAGTGCGACCGACACAATTCGATGTGGAGGCGAGGCGATGCTGCG
>CAYRID010000133.1:0-5555 GCA_964424225.1 uncultured Geobacter sp. | reverse complement strand
GCTGGAGAAGCCATGGCATCCACTCTTGTCGCAATTTTGAGTATGATTCGCGAGCGTTGTCCGAAGAATACGCAAATCGGTGATTTTCTGTACGACACAGATTCGGAACAGCTTCGTGCTTGGATCGAGGTCAAAGAATTGCAATGACGACTGCGTGCATCGCAGAGTCTTTGCTTTCTGTGCGGGAAGCGGAACTGCTCGTGCAGGGGGCGACGGTTGCGGGACGGCTTGAACGCGAAGCTGCCGAGCGGCTTGCGATGAATCTGAGGCAGCCTGGATTGCGTGCGCTGCTGGCGGAAGCTGCCACGGAGCGAAAGCAATGCAGCCAAGGCAAGATTGTTACAATTTCACGAAATGTTTTCATACCTCTCACAAATTTGTGTCGAAACCGCTGTGCATACTGTACGTTTGCGCACTTGCCTGATTCGCCGGAAGCCAAGACGCTTGCGTTTGCAGAAGTTGAAGCTCTTGCGCGAGAAGCACGAGCACTGGGCTGCATCGAAGCTCTGTTTTGTCTCGGAGATAAACCGGAGCTTGCGTATCGCGGTTATCGGCAATGGCTTGCATCACTTGGTTATGCATCGACGGCTGAGTATTTGCACGCTGCTTGTGAGCGTGTGTTTGGTTTCGGATTGCTTCCGCATTCCAATGCTGGCATTTTGACACGCGATGAAATGGCGAAGCTACGGCAGTGGAATGCATCCCTGGGTCTGATGCTCGAAACGACGAGCGTGCAGTTGCGCAAGCGTGGGATGCCGCATTACTACGCACCGGACAAAGAGCCGTCGCGACGTATCCGTATGCATGAAGAAGCGGGCAAATTAAAAATTCCATTTACCTCAGGACTTTTGTTTGGAATTGGCGAAACAACACAAGATCGTGTTGAAAGCCTGTTTGTACTTCGCGATCTGCAAGATCGTTTCGGGAATATTCAAGAAATCATTTTGCAACCGTTCCATGCGAAGCTCGATACGCCGATGGCGCAGGCTCCACAAATCGACGACGCTGAATTTATAGGCTGGGTTGCCCTCGCGCGCTTGATATTTGGATCCGAGATGAATTTGCAAGTACCGCCGAATTTGAATGCGGATGACGAGATGCTTCGAAATCTTTTGCGTGCGGGCATGAACGACTGGGGTGGTGTTTCCCCGTTGACGCAAGATTTCATCAATCCCGAAGCGCCGTGGCCGACGCTTGAGCGCTTGCGTGCTCTGACACAAGACTGTGGATATGAACTTCGAGAGCGTTTGCCGGTGTATCCTGAGTGGATCCGAAATCGTCCGGAGTATTTTGAGCCTGCGGTGCTAAAGCGCATTCGTGAACTTTCCGACGAGCGCGGTTTTGCACGCACGTCATCTTCTTCATCGGAGGCAGCGGCTTGATGTGGTCGCAATTTTTTAGGCAACTTGATCCAGCATTTTCTGCACTTTTGGATGCGGCACTCGACAAGCGCGAACTCAGCATCGAGCAAGCTGAGCGCTGTTTGACGGCACGAGATATCGAATTTCATGCCTTGCTCGCTGTTGCCGATGCTGCGCGCAAAGAAGATTGCGGCGATGATGTTTCGTATGTTGTGAATCGCAATATCAATTGGACCAATATCTGTTATCGAAATTGTTCGTTTTGCGGCTTTTCGCGCTATAAGCACGAAGCTGAGGCTTACGAAATTTCGCTCGAACAAATTGTGAACAAAGCCAGCGCGGCCGTTGTGCGTGGCGCAACAGAAGTGTGTATTCAAGGAGGAATTCATCCCAATCGCAATCATGAGACCTATATTGCGATTTTACAGGCGATCAAACAGGCTTGCCCCGATCTACACATTCATGCGTTCTCTCCGGAAGAAATTGATTTTTCCCAAGAAAAGAGCGGAATGCCGCTACGCGAATATTTGCGATTGCTCAAGGATGCAGGGCTTGGATCGATTCCTGGAACGGGTGCGGAAGTTCTTGATGATGAGCTACGTGCAACGCTTGCGCCGCGTAAACTCAGTACGCAACGTTGGATCGAGATCGTACGCACAGCACACGAGGTCGGACTTCCGTCTTCTTCGACGCTGTTGTACGGACATATAGAATCTCCGCGTCATGTTGCGCAGCATCTCGACGTTTTGCGCACCATCCAAAAAGACACAGGCGGTTTTACTGAATTTGTGCCACTCGGCTTTATACATACCAACACTAAATTGTTTAATGAATTCGGTGCGCGCCCCGGGGCTTCCATGCTTGAAGATCTGCGCCTGCTTGCCACGGCGCGCCTTTTCTTGCGACCGTGGATTCGCAATATCCAGGTGTCATGGGTGAAGATGGGACCGAAGCTTGCACAGATGGGGCTACTTGCAGGAGCCAATGATTTTGGTGGCACACTGATGGAAGAAAGCATCAGCAAACTTGCTGGAGCGGAGCATGGTGAGTGCTTAGAGCCGACGGAAATTCGCAGCTTCATCCAAGAAGTGGAACGTACGCCGGTAGAGCGCAGTACGCTCTACCGAATTTTGCGTCGCTTCGATTTGGAACAAGTGGTGTCGGACACGGCAAAGCCGCTCATTGCAAAGAGTGCGTAATCGGGAATTTGACACCGCGCTAGTAGTGTTCGCTTTGTAACGAATTGCAACAAGGCGGAGTTCGATAGCATTTTATTTATCGATTTTGATCGCGAATCCGATCGAGTTTTTCGGTGATTGCTTCGATTTGGTAGCGCAATGGTGCATTGGCCAAGATTTCACGCTCCGTCTTTTCGACGGCATTGGTCACGGCCGAATGATTTCGTCCGAAAATTTGTCCGATTTCTTGCAATGATGCGTCGGTGTATTGGCGACACAGGTACATCGCGAGTTGGCGTGGTACGCAAACGTCTTTGCGTCGTGACTGCGTCGCCAGGGTGGCGAGAGGAGTTTGAAAGAAAGCCGTGACTACGTTGATGACGCTGCGCACTTCGAGCTTCTTCGTTGTGCGCACGGCTTGGTCGGGTGTGGCGAGTTTGCGTAGCGCTGTTTTTGTGAGTTCCAGGTCGATTGGCTGTTTGAGCAGCGCTGCACTGGCGACAAGTTGCACCAACACACCTTCAAGGTCGCGTACGCTTCCACGTGCATTGTCAACGATCAGATCAAGACATTCCGTCGGTAAATGCACGCCACCGGCCGCTGCCTTGGCGCGCAAGATGCGTCGACGCAATTGTGCGTCGGGAATTTCAATCTCGGCGACCAGGCCGCTTGTGATACGCGATGCCAGCCGTGGATCAAGGTTTGGAATTTCACGTGGCAAGCGATCTGCCGTAAGCATTACTCGGCATCCGGCATCGAGCAGATGTTCGATCGTATGAAAAATCTCGAGCTGTGTCGCAGTTTTTCCGCTGAGAAACTGGATGTCTTCAACGACGAGTAGATCACAATTTTCGCGGAAGCGACGTTTGAATTCGCGCATTCCATTTTTTCCGCTTTTGTTGTGCACCGACGAGAGAAATTCACTCGTAAAGTTCTCCGCCGAGGTATACACAGCGGTCCCAAGCTTCGAACGTCGAACTTCTCCGACTACGGCGCGTGCGAGATGCGTTTTGCCAAGGCCACCCCCCGAAAGCAGATATAGCGGGCTTACACCGAGTTGTTTCCCATGCGCAATCGAGATTGCCGCCTCGCGTGCGAGCGCATTGCACGGCCCGCCAAGAAAGGTCTCGAAGCGATGCGCAAACGAAAACTGGGAATTGAGTTTTTCGACTTGCGAAGTTTTTTCCGTCGGTGCAGAGGCTGCGTGCTGCGCGGCGGAGGCAGAAGGAGCATGCGCCGTTGCTGAGGGAGAAACTTTCGCTTTCTGTACCGCGAGCGTGATCGTAAGCGGCTTTGCGCTATGTAGCGCGATAGTGCGCTGAATCTGTTCTAGGTAGTGTTTGCGAATTCGTTCACAGTGAAATGAAGACGGACAAAACAGAGTAAAGCCGTTGGCGCTGCTTTCTGCCCGCAGCGGGAGCAGCCAAGATTCAAAGGCAAACTCCGGCAGAGTCGCCCGCAACGCTTCCAGAATGCTTTCCCAAATTTTGGATGCAGAGGGATCGCAAACTGCATCAAAATCAGCAGGTTTTTCAGCTTTCGATGTCATTTTCCCGTGGTTTCTGCGCTAGGGGGTAATTCGAACGAGGCGGAGTAGACCATAGCTTTTCAATCTTCGCAAATTCAATTCTTCCAGATCACGGCTTTCGCTGGGCGCGCTTCTCCCATCGGGGCAAGGTGTTATTTTCCGACGGAGAACCAGTGTTTTGATCCGAGATCATGTTTAAAATTCAGGGGTTTCGGCGTGAGGCTTGAGACGAAACTTCCTGTTGCAATTTCGTGTCGGTTGCCAAGTGTAGGCAGACGATAGAAATGATGAAATCTCATTTATTTAAGAATTTTCGACTATTTTCGACAAGAATCACTGATTTATAAAAAAGAGAAAACTCCTCTCGGGGGTGCTTTTTGCAGGAGGTATGCACAGGAAGAAACGCCTTGCACTTCGATCTTGATGCGCAGAAAGACTGTGCACAGCAGATTCTTATTTAGTTCTGTCGGCGAAGAGTTGTTGATCGCGAACTTGTCTTGGCTGGATGTGGAATATGCGCGAGGGCAGCGCGCACGCTGCGAGGTTGCCGCACGAAATTTCATACCGTTACGATGCGTGCAAACGTAGAAAAACGAGCGCGCATCGACGGAAAGCGCGCGCTACTAAAAAGAAGGAACACAAAAAGCGCTGAGAGAAAGTTACGCGGGCGTTAAGCGCTTTCTTGCTGAGCGTTGTCGTACTCTTCGAGGGTGTCCGGGCCTTCGTAAACCTCGGTTTTGACTTCTTCGCAAGCAATGGCCTTGTCAATGATTTGGCGGAGCAGATCCGACACGGTGAGTTCATCGTACTCGGCGAGTGCGTCTTCGAGCGCGCTTCCGCCGACTTTGAATTCGACGCGTGCTTTGATTTTGATGTCCATCGAACTTTCGTCCCCAGTTTTCACAGTTTTTATCGTTCGCGTCGCATTTTGGCGGCAAGCAAGCCTTTGTGCTTGAGCCAAAACTTTTTAAATCGTTTCCAAAAATGATCAAGCCTTTTCTGCACATTTCTCAGTGCGGAGGATCGAACTCTGTAAGGCCTTGAAATTATTGGCAAAACTGAATTGCGCGCTCAGTGTACAACACGCGTGCCGCTTCGGCTATGAAAAACCGAAGGGTTTCACGGACTTGATTCGTCAGTCGAAGAAAATTTTTTGTAAGGAATGAAAGTGTGATTTGAATTGCGCTGCACTCCGCAGCGTATTCTTAAAAAAACTCGTTACTGCGAAGGAAGAGCGAAATGCAGCGTTGGATTCGTGATTGGTTGGTTCACTACTTGGAAAAGCCGGTGTCGCATTACGAGTGCAAAGCTTGGATCGACCAGGAAGGCTTGTATCGCAATTTGTGTAAGGGCGATGTGGTCTTGGTCGAGGGCAATCAGCGTATTTCCGTCGTGATCAAGTATCTCACGCAAAGTTCGTGGTCGCACGCTGCGCTGTACATCGGAGATGAGTTGTTGCGTCGTGGTGATGCCTACGCGGAGTGGGCT
>CAYRID010000132.1:0-5631 GCA_964424225.1 uncultured Geobacter sp. | reverse complement strand
CCTTTCCGGTGTATCGAGATCGACCGTCACCATCACGAGCCCGGCGCGCACTTCCACCGACTGTCCGCCCGTGCGCCCTGTAACCGTCTGCCCCCCAGTCCCTTCTTCAAAACTCGTCGAAGTGCGTTCGACTTCAACAATACGATAAGTCGGAGCCGTCGGTATAAGCGTCGTCGCAAGCGGTCCCGGCGGCGCTCCTCCCGGCGTCAGGCTCCGCAAGCACGCCGGAGGTTTTGCCGTCCCAAGCAAAACAAAATCTATCTGCCCACCCGCGCCGACAATTTCTTGTGCCGCCGCGCAAAGATCGCCACCGCATGGGGCATCCTCAAAGTCACTATACACTACGACGCGTGCACGACCTGCAGCACCCGAATCCGACAATTCTTTCTGTACAACTTGCAACGCTTGCGCCAGCGAACTCTCGCTTTGCGAACGCAGCGTCGCCACGCGCGCCGCAAGCACATCGCGACTAAGCACTTCGAGCGCATTCGTCAGCGACTGCGGCGCTGTACACGAATCGCCGCGCAAATGGCCAAGTGCATACAAGTCGATCTCGGTGCCGGAGGGAAGCGACTGGATCCATTGCAGGGCACCCGATTGCGCTGCATCGATCCGTGGCACGTTACCCAAAAAACTGCGCATCGACGCAGACACATCGACAACGATTGCAACGCGCGGCGCAGCATCCGTCGGCCAAGTACTCACACTCGAAAGCCCGCGGTGCACTTCAACGGAAACGTGCGCCGGGCCGCTTGGCACTTCGCGGGGATGTGCTGCGCAGCCAAACACAAAAAACAGCAATGCCCACACAAGATATGTTTCAATCCTATTCGAACACAAAAATGAGTTATTCATCATTCTTGCCCCGCCAAAATTTTTGCATTGCGAAACACGCGAATCACTTTGGGCGATGTCGTCGCCGCATCAAGTTCAAGCTCGGGCTGGAGGACGAGCGCACGCTCGAAACTTGCGCGTGCTTCGGCCTTGCGCCCAAGCGCCACTTCCGCCGTTGCCGCAAGCAGCGCAGCTCGCACAAGGCGCGCCTTCGCGCCCGCTTCATTGGCTTTGGTTTGAAGTTGCGCCTGCACCTCCTTGGCCACTGCGAGCGCCTCGCGAAAGCGCGCTTCGCGAACGAGTGCACCGGCCTGCCCGAGCTGGCGATCAAGGTTCTCGGTGACGGGATCTCGCAATTCCGGCCCCGCCTGCGCCACCTCGACGGTGCGGCGCGGCCCAACCTGAATCGGTTGCGAAAGATTGTCGAAGGCGTCCTCGATTCGCGACAAGCGTACCGGCACCGGCTCAGTGCTCACTTGAACCGCTTGCGGCTGGTGTACACGCACGAGCAAAAGCGTCGCCATAGCTTTGCGAGCGGCCTCATTTTCGGGATCCAAACAGGCAACGTGCTGCCAAACCCGATACGCCTCACCCTGATTTCCTTGCTCGACGGTGCGCGCAAGCAAAGCGAGCTCTTCGGCACGATGACTCGCCCACTCGGAACGGAGTGGATCTTCGTGATCCACCGTCGGAAGAGGCGAGATTTCGCCCGGCCACGCTACACAGCGCAGCCCGGTAGCCTGCGCCGCCGTAGCACCGGCCGTGCCCAAGAGGCAAACCAGAAAAATCCAAAAAAAAGGGAAGGATCGCTCTGCGCGCATTCGTGCATTCTAATCAATCAAAAAAAGCTACTGCCGAAAATTTCGAAATCGGCCACCTCGGCCACTTCCTGATTTCACTTCCTCACGTAGTAAAGCCGTAAAAACACAGGCAGCAAAAACGCAGGTAACCAAGCCAAGACAGCAAGCCCGTGCGAAGCGCGCACCAACAGAAATGCAAAAGATCGCTTCGGCACAGGGGATCACGACCTCGATCCGCTATAGTCGGGTCCGCAGCGCGCCAAACAAAACGAAAACCCTGTTTGCGCGCAAACTCTGTGAACACCCGCACTCAAGCCCTTCCTTTGCGTTTGGCAAGAACATTTCGCAAGAAGCTCATGGCGCAGCGCGCTAGGCGTTCGCAGAAGACAAACTCGAAAAAAACCAATCAACACCGATCGGTGTTTAACTCGCCGATACAATTCGGACGAAAACCAGGGACGAAAGAGCAAAAAAATGCCGGAATTTCAGTACCAAGACATGTTTGAACTCGGAAAAGACCAAACCGAATATCGCGCACTCGGTTCGAAATACATTTCGACAACAAAATGTGACGGACAGGAAATTCTAAAAATCGCGCCGCAAGCCCTCACTTGGCTTGCCGAAGAAGCGATCCGCGACATTCAGCATCTTTTTCGCCGAAGCCACCTCGAATTGCTGCGCAAGATCCTTGAGGACTCCGAAACTTCAGCCAACGATCGCTTCGTCGCGCGTGCGCTTTTGAACAATGCCATCATCGCCGCCGAGGGCGTACTGCCCTCTTGCCAAGACACCGGCACCGCCATCGTCGTCGGGAAAAAAGGTCAATACGTCTTCACCGAAGGCAGTGACGAAGAAGCATTGTCTCGTGGTATCTATAACACTTATCAGCGTAGCAACCTGCGCTATTCGCAACTTGCACCGCTCGACATGTACACCGAGAAAAACACCGGCACGAACCTGCCGGCACAGTTTGATCTCTACGCCACCCAGGGCAATGAATACCGCTTCTTGTTCCTCGCCAAAGGCGGCGGCTCGGCCAACAAGACGTATCTCTTTCAAGAAACCAAAGCACTGCTCAATCCGACGAGTTTGCTCAAATTTCTCGATCAAAAACTTCGCTCGCTGGGCACAGCGGCTTGCCCGCCTTACCACCTGGCCATCGTCATCGGCGGAACCTCGGCCGAGGCAACACTGAAAGCGGTCAAGCTCGCCAGCGCGCGTTACTACGACAATCTTCCGACGACGGGCAACGCGCACGGACGCGCTTTTCGTGATCTCGAACTTGAAGCGCAAATTCTCAAATTGGCGCAGACCACCGGCATCGGCGCGCAGTTCGGTGGAAAATATTTCTGCCACGACGTGCGTGTGATTCGTTTGCCGCGTCACGGCGCGTCGTGTCCCGTCGGTATCGGCGTGTCGTGCTCGGCAGATCGTCAGATTCTCGCAAAGATCACGAAGGAAGGAATTTTCCTCGAGCGTCTCGAAACCAACCCGGCACAGTACTTGCCCGAAGTGAAAGAAAGCGAACTCAGCGCCGAAGTCGTCCCGCTCGATCTCAATCGCCCGATGGACGAAATCCGCGCAACGCTGAGCAAGTATCCGGTGAAAACGCGCTTCTCGCTCACGGGCACACTAATCGTGGCGCGCGATATCGCCCACGCAAAACTAAAAGAGTGCATCGATCGCGGCGAAGAGCTTCCGCAGTATTTCAAAGATCACATCATCTACTACGCGGGTCCGGCCAAAACTCCCGACGGTTATGCGTCGGGTTCGTTTGGCCCGACGACGGCAGGGCGCATGGATTCCTACGTCGATCTCTTCATGCAACACGGTGGAAGTTTCATCACGCTCGCCAAAGGCAATCGTTCGCAGCAAGTCACCGACGCATGCAAGAAGCACGGAGGCTTCTATCTGGGCTCGATCGGCGGGCCGGCTGCGGTGCTCGCCAAGGACTGCATCAAGAAAGTCGAAGTGCAGGCCTACGAAGAACTCGGCATGGAAGCGATTTGGCGAATCGAAATCGAAAATTTCCCGGCGTTCACGATCGTGGACGACAAGGGCAACGACTTCTTCGCGCAGATCTAATTGGCGCGAGGAGAACCAACGCATTTCGGCGGCGGTAAGTGCCGCAGTGCATGAATGGTGCAAACCAAGAGGCGAGCAAGGCAACACCAACACCGACGAAACGAAGGAGATTTTATGCACCATCGATCGACGCGATTCCAGGTCAAGCCACTATGCGTTGCCCTTTTGCTCGCCATCATTTTTGCAAGCGGTGCGGCACAAGCCGAACGCAAGATGCATCTCTACAAAGCGCAGTACCGCACCGCCGAAGAACTTTTGCCGATGGCCGAAGCCGCACTCGGCGATTCCGGCTCTGCAACACTCGATGCCAGCACGAACTCGCTCTTGCTGCTTGGAAACGCCGAGGCGATCGCGCTCGCTTTGCAAGTCCTCGGACAACAAGACACAAAGTTGCGTAGCATCGTTATCCATTCCACACAAAAACGCATGCAAGATCTTCACGCCGCAGGCTTCGATGTGCGCTGGAGTCTCGAAGCGGGCGACTTTCGCATCGGCAACGCCACGCCCGTCACCGACGGAAGTCACGTCGAAGTGCGCGTCGCAGAAGGCACAAGCACGCAGAAGCTCGACTTCTCGAGCATGGTGCGCGTACTCGAAGGCAACCGCGCACAAATCAGCACGGGCAGCACCATGCCAATCCGCGTGCATAACCCGCATCATGGCTCACACCATGACACCACGGCCTTCGTTAGCGCCGCTTCGGGTTTCGACGCAAAACCGCGCATCTTGGGCGACGGACGCGTGCAAATCGACATCAATCCCTATCAAGAAGACATGACACCCGAAGGTGTCGTGCACACGACCGGAGCTGTCACCACCGTCACCCTCAAGCCGGGCGAACTGCTCACGATCGGGGGCATCGACCAAACCCGCTCCGAAAAGACGACAAGCATCACCCACGGTGCAGGCGTTGCCGAAGCACGCGACGAGCAGGTGCTTTTGCTTCGCGTCGAAATCGAATGAGTCGCTAAGCGTGTGGCAACCGGGTCAGAAATTAATTCATCCGTATAACAGCGAGCTTGGCGTCGGCATCGTGCAAAGTGTCGAAGGCCGCTTGCTGCAAGTGTATTTTCCGCGTACCGATCAAACCTTACTGCTTTCAAGCGAAGGCAGCGGTTTAACACGCCTTGTGCTCGGGCCTGGACAGCGTGCTGAAATTCTCGACACCGGCGAAGAAGTCGAAATTGCAGCTCGACACGATTCTATGTATATCCTGCGTGATGGCCGCCAAGTGGAGGACGAAGATCTTTGGCCGCTCGCGCCCCCCGACACGCCGCTCGAACGCTTGGCGAGTTTGCGTCTCGATCGGCTCGACGCCTTTCGCAATCGCATCGATGGAATGCGTCTCATGGAACTGCGCGAAACGGGTGGCTTCGGCAGCTTTCTTGGCGGACGCATCGAACTCTTTGCGCATCAGTTGCACGTCGCACGCCAAGCCGTCGCGAGCGATCCCGTACGCTGGCTTCTGGCCGAAGAAGTAGGTCTTGGAAAAACCATCGAAGCCTGCTTGATCTTATCGGCGCTGATCCGCACCGGACGTACGAAGCGCGTCCTGATCGTCGCTCCCGAAAGTCTCGTCGTGCAATGGCTCGGTGAGTTGTATCGAAAGTTCCATCAAGTTTTTGTGCTGCTCGATCGTGAACGAATCGAAAGTGTGTCACGCGATTACGGCGAAGGCGTAAACCCCTTCGAAGTGCATCCCTATGCCGTGGTGGCGCACGAAGAACTGCTTGCAAACCCAAGCTTGCGCAACTTTGCCGACGAAGCCGGCCTTGATCTCATCGTCGTCGACGAAGCACATCGCTTGAGCCGCGACTCCGTTGCGCAAGCGCTCACTCCCTTGATTCGCGTCGCAAAACATTTGCTTCTCCTCACTGCAACGCCTTTACAGGCTGATCGCGCAGGTTTTTTT
>CAYRID010000131.1:1940-5857 GCA_964424225.1 uncultured Geobacter sp. | reverse complement strand
AGATCGCACACGACGGAACACGACTAAAACTATAAAGTGTCAAAGCACCTTTGTGCACAAGAACAAACAAACGCCCTGCAAAAAACGCGCTTACGCCCTGCTGACTTTTTCTCGGCGCAAGCGACCTAGAGAAATTTCACCCAGAACTGCCGCATGTCTCGCTCCCGTACAGCGCGGCAAATGATTCTCAACACCGATGAGTGTATTGCGACCAAGCAACGAGAACGCCATCGCCTCGGCGGCGCGCACCGGCACGCCGGCAGCATCAAACGGCTCGACGCGCGTCGCTGGCAACGCTTGCGCCAGAAGCCGCATCAGATGTGCATTCAGCGCACCGCCACCACCGACGAGCAGCCGCTCGACGCGCGCATCGTCCCCCAGCAACTCACGACAGGCTCGCGCCACCGCCTCGACCGTAAACTGTGTCAGCGTGGCGATGAGATCGTCGTCGCGTTTTCCCGCTGCGTGCCAGTCGCGCACAAAAGCCTCCGCCTCGGCAAGACCGTACCGCTCACGGCCCGTTGACTTCGGCGGCATTCGACACAGAAATGGATCATCCAGCAGCTTCGCCAAAAATTCCGCATCCACCTTGCCGCGCCTTGCTCGCTCACCGTCGCAATCTAGCGCTTCTTTTCCGCCGGAGACGATCTGCACCACCGCATCGATCCAAACATTGGCCGGCCCAACATCGAAAGCCAGCACATCCTCGGGCTGCGCCGCCGCAGGAATCCACGTGATGTTCGCAATTCCACCGAGATTCAAAATTGCACGACTCTCTTTTGTGTCAGAAAAGGCTGCGACATGAAAGAAAGGAGCCAGCGGCGCGCCCTCGCCACCTGCCGCGAGATCGCGCGGTCGAAAGTTCGCCACCGTCGTGCAGCCGGTTTGCTCCGCAATCCACGAACCGCTGCCAATTTGCAACGTCGCAGCACGCTCCGGAAAATGCCCGACCGTCTGTCCGTGCGAAGCAATGCAGGCCACGTCGTGAAGTCCGACGCCCGCCGCCTGCGCGACCGCCGTCGCCGCCGTCGCAAAACGCTCCGCCAGCAAAACATCGAGTTCGCCAAACTCCCCAAGGGCAGCGCTCGCTTCGACGCGACCAGCCGCCAGCGAATGAATCCGCTCCTGCAAACTTCGCGGATACGCTTCTTGCGTGAAAGCGATCAAACGAAATGGCCGAGTCTCCGGCGTGTTCGGCCACTCGACGAGTGCCGCATCGACGCCATCGGCCGAGGTTCCTGACATGAGTCCAATCACAAGCATGCAGCCATCCTATGCTTTTTCCGCGCGCCGCGTTGACACAAACCCTTCCTCACCGAATAATCCGGCCGATCTGCCGGGTTCGTTTGAGAAGATTTCACGCATGCCCTGGTAAGCATCGAATGGGATCAGTCACTCTTCGCAGACCTAGCGCCCGTGCGCGGGACGACGGAAACCGAGGATACGGAGCCCACCTGGAATTTCCAGGGATGCTCTTTCTTCTCGACGGCCACGGCGGATCCTTTGTTTCCGCGGAAATTTTTCCTGAAATTGCATGCGCCAAATTTTGCAAGCTTGCGCTGCGATGCGTGTACGAGCGCAGCACGAATGCGAGCAATTGCGCAAAATGAAAGACTGGAGTGACACAGATGAATGACAGATCTCGGATGCAGGGCGGCCTGATTTGCATTGCAGTACTGCTCGTCGGTTTGATTCTTCTCGTCGGAATGCTGAAAGGCGCCTATTGGGCGCTCGCGATTCCCGTCGGTATTTTGACTTTCTTCGTGCTTGGCCTCGCGTTCTGGGTCGGTTGGACGATCCTCACGATTCGCGTCGAACCCGAGCCCGACGTCGACGCACCCGCCACGGATTCTTCGAAACCCAAAACCAACTAAGAGACCCGGCATGCGGATCGCGCTTCTCACCTACCGGGGAAACATGTATTGCGGCGGGCAAGGCATCTATGCCTCATATCTCGCCCGCGAATGGAAGAAGCTTGGCCACGACGTGCACGTGATCGCGGGGCCGCCGCTTCCGACGGTGGGCGAGGACATCCCCCTGCATGTGATCCCGAACGCGAACGTGTTTGGCCTGAAACATCCCGAGTGGGCGCGCCGCGAAAATCCGCTCGAGTTGATGAACCCGCTCACGCTTTGGGAACTCGGTGTGTCGCAGCTTGGCACGTTTCCCGAAATGCAAACTTTCGGTTTTCGTTTGATGCGACGCTGGCCCGAACTCATGCGCAAATACAAATTCGACATCGTCTTCGATAACCAAAGTTTGTGTTGGGGTCTGCTCGGCCTGCGCGCAATGGGCGTGCCCGTCACGTCGGTGATTCATCATCCGTTGCACATCGATCGCGAAGCCGATTTTGCGATCGACCCGAGCCTCAAGAAGAAAATCCGGCGCACTTTGTATTTCCCGCTCTTCATGCAACAACAAGTCGCGCCGCGCCTCGATCGCATCATCACCGTAAGCGAGGCCTCGCGCAAAGAAATCGAGCGCTACTTCGGCATTCCCGAGAAAAATGTTTCCGTCGTCTACAACGGCACCGATCGCGAAATCTTCCGTCCCACCCCCGGAAAAAAACTCGACGCAGACCTGATCTTCGTCGGAAGAACGGAAGATCGCAAGAAAGGTGTCACCACGCTGCTCGAAGCGATGTCGTATCTGCCAAAGGGCATTACACTGAAAATTGTCGATGGGCGTATTCCCGAAAACGGGCTCGTGCCGCGGCTCATTCGCAAATACGGCATCGAAGATCGCGTGCTCATCGAAAAGCGTTGGTTCGAATTGAACGATCTTGTCGAAGAATACTCGACCGCCAAGGTCGCGGTGGTGCCGTCGTTCTTCGAAGGCTTCGGCTTTCCGGCGAGCGAAGCCATGGCGTGTGGCCTGCCCGTGATCGCAAACGCCGCCGGCGCGCTGCCCGAAGTGATTGGCACCGACGGACGCGCGGGGCGTTTGGTGCCGCCGCGCAATGCGCGCGCACTCGCCGATGCGATCGTCGATATCTTACGCAACGAAGAAGCGCTGAAACAAATGGGTGTCAACGCACGCGAGCGCGTGGCGCGCCTCTTCGACTGGGGTCAAGCCGCGGCACAAATGATCGAAGTCTTCGAGGAGACGCGACATGCTTTTAACCGTCGATCTCGAGCGGCTTGACGTTCAACGCGGCGACCTGCTGCTCGACGCAGGCTGCGGCGAAGGACGGCACTGCTTTGGCGCGCTCGAACGCGGCGCGCAAGTAATCGGGCTCGATCTCGATATGGCGCCACTGCGTGCAGCGAGCGAACGTTTGCAAAATCGCGCAACGGCCTTGCATTCCGTCGGTGGCATGATTCGCGGCAGCACCTTCGAACTTCCGTTTGCCGACGCCACCTTCGACAAAGTGATTTGCTCGGAAGTGATGGAACATGTGCACAACTATCCCGCCGCGCTGCGCGAACTTGCGCGCGTGACAAAACCAAACGGGCGCATCGCTGTCACGATTCCCACGAAGTCGAGCGAGAAAATGTATCTGCACTTGGGCGACGACTACTTCGAGTCGCCCGGCGGGCATATCCGCATCTTCGAACCGCGCGTGCTCGCGCAAGCGATCATCGACGCGGGCTTCGAAGATGTGGGCATTGGCTTTGCGCACGGCATCCATACACCGTATTGGGTACTGCGCTCGATCGTGGGTCTGCCGCGCGCCGATGAATTTCGCATCGTGCGCGCCTATCGCTGGATCTTGATTCGGGCCGCAGTGTCACGTTTCATGCACCGCTTCGAGGGCCGAGTTTTGAATTATATCTGCCCCAAGAGCTTGATCCTCTACGCAAACAAGTGTTCGACGGCCACGCCGCCGAAGACCTAAAGAGAAAAGTGTATGTCTCGCCCACTTCGCATCTGCTTCGTCGCCTATCGCGGAAACATGCGCTGCGGCGGCCAAGGCG
>CAYRID010000131.1:0-1840 GCA_964424225.1 uncultured Geobacter sp. | reverse complement strand
CTTCGCATCTGCTTCGTCGCCTATCGCGGAAACATGCGCTGCGGCGGCCAAGGCGTTTATCTCTGGTTCCTCGCGCGCGAACTTGCAAAGCTTGGCCACGACGTCGACGTCTTCGTCGGACCTCCCTATCCCGATCCGATGCCGTTTGCAGACTCCGTCGAAAAACTGCCGAACGAACAATTTTGGGGCACGTTGTTTAGCAACAAACCCGGCGCATTCTTGCCGCGCGGCAATCCCTTTCGCATTTTCGAACCGCTCAACTTCTATGAATTCGCCGCAACGCGCTTTGGTTTTTTGCCCGAGCCGTTCGCCTTCAGCCTGCGCGCCTTTGCACGCATCGTGCAACATCTGCGTCGCGGCAAGCGCTACGACATCATCCACGACGTGCAGTGTCTCGGCTACGGCTTGCTCGGCTTGCAAGCGCTCGGCATTCCCGTCGTCACCACCATACACCATCCGTTGACGGTCGATCGGCGCGCTTCGTTTCGGCGCGACACGACTTTTGAAGAAGCGCTCGGCACCATCACTTTTTATCCCGTCGAGATGCAAGCCTTCGTCGCGCGACGCTTGCGCCGCGTTCTTACTTCGTCGCAGGCCAGTGCGCGCACGATTGCGCGCGATTTCGGCGTAAAAGAAAATCGTCTCGCGATGATTTGGAATGGGCTCGACACCGAAATTTTTCGCCCCGATCCGATGGTAAAGCGCCGTGAAAACGAGATCCTCTGCGTCGGCCGCGCATCCGATCCCAACAAAGGCATCGTCGATTTGGTGGACGCACTCGCAAAGATCGAAGCGCCCGCGCGGCTTACGCTGATCGACGAAGATCACGCCGAGAACCCGGCGCGCAAACGCGCGCAAGCGCTTGGCATCCTCGACCGCATCGACTTCGTCGGTCGCGTGCCACTCGACGAACTCGTACGGCTCTACAACCGGGCGACACTCGTTGCTGTACCCTCGCTTTACGAAGGCTTTGGCCTGCCCGCCGTCGAAGCCATGGCCTGCGGCACACCCGTCGTCGCCACCCGTGCAGGCGCACTCGCTGAAGTCGTCAGCCAAGGCGGCGGCGGAATCTTGGTCGCCCCACACAATCCTGTGGAACTCGCGCGCGGCATCGCAACGCTGCTCGCCGACCCCGCAAAACGCGCCGAACTAGGACAACGCGGCCGCGCCAGCGTCGAAGCCACCTTCGCCTGGCCACAAATCGCCGAATCCACCGTCGGTGTTTACCGCGAAGTTCTCGCGGAGCAGCACCGCAACGCCTAACCCCTGCGCCGCTGAAAAATAAACGAGGAAGAAAATGGACCCGAAAAAGCGCAAGAAACTCGAAGGCAAAGGTTGGACCGTCGGAAGCGCGCAAGACTTGCTCGGACTCTCCGACGAAGAAATACAAATCGTCGAGATGAAAGTCGCACTGATCGCCGCCGTACGCAAATGCCGCGAACGCAAGGGCATCACTCAAACCGATCTCGCAAAAAAAATCGGTTCGAGCGTTTCGCGAATCTCCAAACTCGAAAACGGATCACCGGACATCAGCTTCGAACTGGTGCTCCGCGCCTTGATCGCGCTTGGTGTCAGCAAAAAGAAAATCGGCGAAACGATTCTGCGCGCGGCCTGAAGACATCAATGCTGTACGAACGCGATGGAATCGATTGCAATCGGCAACGCCTGACTCGCGACGCGGCCATCTCACACCCGAGAGGTTCGAACAGCAATGCAGCATGACCACCTGTCCGAAAATTCGGGGGAAGATCACCTACGCCA
The DNA here is from genome assembly GCA_964424225.1 of uncultured Geobacter sp. Lineage (GTDB taxonomy): Bacteria > Myxococcota_A > UBA9160 > UBA9160 > JADFDR01 > JADFDR01. Next base: position 79 of record CAYRID010000131.1, on the reverse strand, counting down.
GTGGCCGATCCCCCCGCAGCCACCATACCACCCAATGCAGACTCCGATGCACCCCCTGCGACCTGCAAAGCACCAAGCG
>CAYRID010000130.1:0-5947 GCA_964424225.1 uncultured Geobacter sp. | reverse complement strand
GAATGTACAGCTTTGGTAAATTCGGAAAGATCCGCAATTGTGTCACGATCGGCCGAAAGTCCCCAGTAGACATGCCCCATATAGCTAAAGAATGCGATGGCCAGTGCTTGGTTGTGCAACAAGAGCAAGAGCGGATGGATCGAAAGCAACTTCGCTTTCAAGAAGTAAATTGGAAACTGCGGGCCCGGCACGTTTGTAATGGTGATATTCGTCATGACGGATTTTGTGGCTGCAATGCCAGGCGCCGTGTAGATGCCGGAAAAAGTATGCTCCGCGAGATCGAGCATGAACTGCGAGGCCTGACTGTGATTTTCGCGTTTTGCGCGTTCAGTGGCTTCGACGATTTTTTCGTAACGCAATTTTGGGTCGGATTCACAAAGCGGTAAGTCGACCAGTACGAGTGCGGTGTAATTGCCGGTTTTCTTTTTGCCGGTTTTTTCTTTGCGCAAATTGACGGGGATGCCGGCGCGAAAGACCATTTTCTTCAGCGAAACGCCTTCCTTTTCGAAATGGCCGCGAATCATTCCCGCACAAATTGCGAGCAGCACGTCGTTGACGGTGCCGCCAAGTACGTTTTTCACAGCTTTCACTTCGTCGAGATTGATCTCGGTCGTTTTGATGGCGCGCGATGGGCCGATTGGCTGATTGAGTGAAGTGCGCGTGCCGGGAAGTCCTGCAGCGAGAAAGCTGCGACCCAGCTCTTGCGCTTCGGCCCAAAGTTTCTTGGGCGCGCGAAGCCCATTCAAAACGGCGCGCGTGTTGCTCCAAAATTGTGTATAGCGACGATCGGCTTCTTCGAGCAGAAGCTGCATTCCTGTCGGTGTGGGGCGCGGTTCCCAGGGCTTAGGTTCCTCGATCGTATCGTCAGGTTGCAGGCGATGAGTGGCGCTCATCAGATCCATGCCGGCCGCGCCGTCGAGCATCGAGTGATGCACTTTTGTGATGACAGCGAAGCGATCGCCTTCAAGGCCTTCCACAACCCAGATTTCCCAGAGTGGGCGACCAATGTCGAGGCGCTGCGAAAAGATGTAGCTCGTGGTGTTGTTGAGCTGTTCGATCGTGCCGGGACGCGGCACAGCAATGTGTCGCACGTGAAATGCGAGATCAAAACGCGGGTCGTCGACCCACACCGGATGTTGGCCGATCGGCACGCGCGCGATGACTTGGCGATAGCGCGGAATTTCGTGCAGGCGCGAATGAATGAAGTGGCGAATCTTCGCAAAGTCGAGGTGGCCACTTTCGTCTTTCATCTCGCTTGCGTCATAGATGCCAACGGAGCCGATGTGCTGCGGCGTGGTTGGACTTTCCGCTTTGATGAAGAGTGTGTCTTGTGCAGAAAGGCGTTCGAAGTGATACATGCATTCCCTTTGGCTTTTGAATCTTTGTTTCGGCCGCTTGCGGCGAGTTCTTCAATGCGTTTTCTGATTTCGGTGCGCGGAAGCAAAACGCAGCGAGCGTGCGACTTTGCAGCGAAAGCACAAAAAATTCTTTGCAAAAACTTGCGTTTTTTCGGAGCCTTGCGAAATCCGCGCCGGCGGATGGGCGCACAACGTAGTGCAAGCCAAGTGGAGTGCAATACGCGTTTTGCAAGATTCCTCGAGAGATCCGGTGACACAAAGAACGAAAACTCCAACTCACGCAATAAGGACGAAAAGGGCAGGCAAAATGGCAAATCTTTCCATCGCAGAGCTTTATGACTTATCGGGGCAAGTGGCGCTTGTGACGGGTGGTGCGCTTGGGATTGGGCAGGCGATTGCGTTTCGACTTGCCGAGGCGGGCGCAGCTTTGGTGATTGTGGATATCGATCTCGTTGCCGCGCAGAGCACGGCATCGCAGATCGCGTCACGCGGTGGTCGCGCACAGGCCGTGCGCGCCGATGTGCGCTCGGCCGCAGATGCCGCCGCTGCCGTCGAGACCGCCGTGAGTGCCTTTGGCCGGCTCGATATTTTGGTGAACAACGCTGGAATCTTTCCGCTGATTCCGGTGCTCGATGTTCCCGAGGAAGTTTGGGATCGCGTGCTCGACATCAATCTCAAAGGCGCATTCCTTTTTGCGAAAGCCGCAGCAAAGCAAATGATGCAGGCCGGTCATGGCGGCAAGATGATCAACTTGGCCTCGGTGGATGCAGTGCATCCAAACGGGATGGCGACGCCATACAATGCGTCGAAGGGCGGTGTCTTGATGCTGACCAAGGGACTCGCACTCGAACTTGCGCCACACAAGATTCTCGTGAATGCGGTGGCGCCCGGTGGCATTACGACACCCGGTACCGACGAAGCGCGTAGTCGCGTGGCCCAGGCAGCGAGTATTCCTCAGGATGCGATTTTGCAAGGTTGGCTTCAGCGCGTGCCGCTGCGACGAATGGGTGAGCCCGATGATGTGGCAAAGGTCGTGCTCTTTTTAGCAAGTCGTGCCGCCGATTTCATGACGGGCGAACTCATTGTTGTCGACGGTGGTTATCTGCTTTCTTAACTCGTTTTGTAACGTATTGCTTTTTTGCTCGACTCATTTTTGTGTTGAATGTTCTGTGCGTGTTACATCGCTCTGGCGTGTGCCCCACGCGGCGTTTTCAATCGCCGCGGTAAGTGCAACCCGACGTGCAAGTTTCGCAGACGACCACTTTTGAGAGAGCCGGCAACACCGGTTTGAGTCGATCCCAAATCCAGCGCGCGAGATTTTCGCTGGTTGGGTTTTCGAGCCCGGGGACTTCGTTCAAATACGAATGGTCGATTTGTTCGAAGATAGGCAAAAAGCGTCTCTTGATTTCGGCGTAGTCCATGACCCATCCGAGTGTAGGGTCGAGATCGCCCGCGACGTGGATTTCGATTCGAAACGAGTGCCCATGCAAACGCGCGCACGGGTGGCCTGCGGGAACATTGGGTAAGCGGTGTGCGGCTTCGGCCGAGAAGGCTTTGAAAATTTCCACGTGTGCTTCCTTGAGGGATGAAAGTTTCGTGTAGTGAACTTGCCAAAAATACGACGGTGATCGCGATTTCGCAATCACCGTCGATAGGTTTCGACTTGGGCATTACATAGAAATGTTTATGTCGTCATCTTGACTTCGCGCTTCTTGTTGAGGCGCCAACGATGCAAACCGCCTGGCTGATAGGCGACGACGAACACGCGCCGGTTCGTGTTGCTGCGGTTGCTCTGTGAGCCGTGCACAAGATCGGGATGAAAATAGAGTACGGAGCCAGCCGGAAAATCTGCCGGCATGGCTTCTCTTTCGAGCAGATCGACATCAGTGTACAGTGCGCCGAGTACGCCGCGGTTCTTCAAGCCTTGCAAGACGCCGTGCTTGTGGCTGCCCGGGATCACCCAAAGACAGCCATTTTCTTTGTTCGCATCGTCGAGATACATCAAGACGCTCACGAGTTTGTCGAGTGCCTCGGCGCCATAGGCCCAGTACGGGCTTTCTTGATGCCAAGGGAACGGTGCGCCGCCCGGTCGCTTCACATTGAGTTTGTCGCTAAATACGCTGAGTGTTGGAGTTCCGACAATTTTCAGTGTTGGAGCCCAGAGTCGCGGATCATCGACGAGTTTTTCAAAGCGCGGATCGAGGTGGCAGGCGGGTTCCATCGAGCGAACGGCTTCGAGATTTTCGTTCCATTCCCATTTTACCGTCGAGCCCAAGAGGCTCTGGTAGCGTTGGTTGTCGACGCGATCACATGGCGGCACGTCATCGCGCTTGGCGGCTGCGAGAACCTGCGCATGAATGTTTTCCGCACCCTCGCGCAGTTGATCGAGTTCCGCTGCCGAGAACACGCCGGTGCGGTAGAAGAAACCTTGTTCTTCGTATTGTTTGAGTTCAGCCGGGGTTGCTTCCAGGGCTTCAATATTCATGGGTGTCCTTTCGAAAATTTTGCGAGATCGTCTTGGCGTTTCGCTGGAAATTGTGAGATCCGGGTATAACGAAGCCCGGCGCAACGTGCCAAGGTGCCCGGCGCAGGATGCGTCGGTATTTTTCACGGTTGGTTTTCCACCTTTATGCTTTGGCATTCCTTGTCGAGCTTTCTCTTGAAGAGGGTGGGAGTGGATTGGCTTGAAAAACCCAGAAGTCAATGTTTTCGAGTACTTACGCGACTGCGCTTTTGCATATGAAAACTGCGCCTGCGGGGGTGAAAAAAAATTCACAAAAAAACCTGAGTAACCTCAAGGGGTTGTGGTTTGGCAGGAGAGATGGCCCAAGATATTGTGTTGACGCTTGTTTTGTCCGCGAGTACTTATGGGCTCCCGTTTCGGCCTTCCGTGCTCCTCTTCGTGCCTTTCTGCCGGTTTGGGAAAAATTGAGTCAGCAGATTAAAACAAGAAAATTCGCAAACAGAAAATTCGGGAACTGGGGGAACGATGAAACGCAAGACGCAAGCTTTGCAAGGCTCGAAATCCGCACGCAGCACGAAAGTCGCCAAAACGCAGTTGGCGAAGGGGATGACACTTTCGCGTTACTTTACGCATGTCGGTGTAGATCCGTTTGCAGGCGTTGAGTGGGAGATGCGCTCGGCCGCGATTACCAACGAAAAAGGCGAGACTCTTTTTGAGCAAAAGAATGTCGAGATGCCGGCTTTCTGGTCGCAGCTTGCAACGAATGTCGTGGTCTCGAAGTATTTCCGTGGCCATCTCGGCACGTCGGAGCGCGAATCAAGCGTGCGCCAGTTGATCGGTCGCGTCGTAGGCAAAATTCATGAATGGGGCACGGCGCGTGGTTATTTCAAGACAATCCAAGATGGCGAGACGTTCTGCGCAGAGCTGACTCATCTATTGTTACACCAAAAATTGTCATTCAATAGTCCGGTCTGGTTCAATCTTGGTGTTGAAAATGCGCCGCAGCAAGCGAGCGCCTGCTTCATCAACTCCGTCGAAGACAGCATGGAGTCGATCATGGAGCTTGCAAAGACCGAGGCGACACTTTTTAAGGGCGGCTCGGGTGCGGGCTCGAATCTATCCAAGATTCGTTCGGCACGCGAAAAGCTTCGCGGCGGCGGTGAAGCGTCGGGGCCCGTTTCGTTCATGCGCGGTTTCGATGCGTTTGCGGGTGTGATCAAATCGGGCGGCAAGACGCGCCGCGCAGCGAAGATGGTGATTCTCGATGCAGAGCACCCCGATGTTCTGGAATTCGTCCGCTGCAAAGTCGTGGAAGAAAAGAAAGCGTGGGCCTTGATCGAGCAAGGTTATTCCGGCGGATTTAACGTGCCTGGCGGCGCTTATGACTCCGTCGCATTTCAAAATGAAAATCATTCCGTGCGCGTCACCGACGATTTTATGAATGCCGCGTTGCAAGATCGCAAATGGCAAACGCGTGCTGTGACGACGGGAGTAGTCGTCGACGAAATACCGGCGAAGACACTTTTGCGTGAAATGTCCGAGGCGGCACATCTTTGTGGCGACCCTGGCATTCAGTACGACACGACGATCAATCGCTGGCACACCTGCAAGGCGTCGGGCCGCATCAACGCGAGCAATCCGTGTTCGGAGTACATGTTTCTCGACGATACGGCTTGCAATCTCGCAAGCCTCAACTTGATGACATTCCTTGATGCGCAAGGCCGCTTCGACGTGAAGGCTTTCCGTGCCGCCGTGACGATTGCGATCTTGGCGCAGGAAATCATCGTCGGGGATGCGTCATATCCGACACCGGCTATTGAGCGCAACAGCCACCTGTATCGCACGCTGGGTTTGGGGTACGCCAATCTCGGTGCGCTTTTGATGGCGAGTGGATTTCCGTACGACAGCGAGGAAGGCCGAAACCTTGCGGCGGCGATTACGTCGGTGATGACGGGCGAAGCCTATCGCACGAGTGCGAGGATCGCGGAAGCGATGGGAGCCTTTGTGTGCTATCCCGAAAATCGCAAAGCATTTCTTGCTGTGATTGAAATGCATCGGGATGCATCCAGTCATTTGAAACAAATTGGTGTTGACGCGAATTTGTTTGACGTGAGCCGCTCGGTGT
>CAYRID010000129.1:0-6095 GCA_964424225.1 uncultured Geobacter sp. | reverse complement strand
GTCGTGTGGCATCAACGCTTCAATTTCTTGCAGCGACATGCGCTCCTTGATGGCACGCTCCATGCGAACGAGACCAATGCGATATTGATTCTCGAGCAGCTCGCCAACTACGCGCACACGGCGATTGCCCAAATGATCAATGTCATCGACATGTTTGTCGGAAACGCCATTGCGCAGATCCACCAAGTACTTCACCGCTGCAAAAATATCTTCCGAACGCAGGGTCGAGAGCTTCTCGAGCGGCACTTCCTGCTTTGGTCCTTTTGGCCCTGCAGGATACACTTCAATGCGTTGCGTGCCGTCAAAACCCAGCTTGTGATTGATCTTCAAGCGGCCGACTTCAGATAAATCGTAACGCTCGGGATTAAAGAATAGATTGCGGAACACGTTGGTCGCAGTCTCAAGCGTCGGTGGATCACCTGGGCGCAAGCGGCGATAGATGTCGATAATCGCCTCGTCCTGCGTAAGCGTCTTGTCCGCGAGTAACGTATCGCGAATCGCCCAACCCGAAAGAATCGGATCAAGATAGAGCAAGGGGAACTCGTTGATCCCGCGCGCTTTGAACGCTTCGAGGTGCGCCTCCGTCAACGTTTCATTGCATTCCGCAATCACTTCACCTGTCGACTGATCCACAACGTCGATCGGAATAACGCGTTTCACCGCATCTTCGCGCAAAAGATCATTGAGCGGAATTTGGATCTCGTCGATTCCTGCCTCCACCAAACGACGAACAGCTCCACGCGTAAATTTCTTGTCCTTACGCACCAGCACTTCGCCGTCGTCCGTTTTAATTTCTTTGAGACAGCGCTGCCCAATCAGTAATTCGGGATCCACTTTCTTCGTATACTTACGCCCATCGAAACGAATGACTTCAGGCTTGTAGAACGTGGTGAGCATATCCTCGGGTGTGTAGCCGAGAGCCTTTAAGAGCACGGTCACAAAAATCTTACGTCGGCGATCGATGCGTGCATACACGAGATCTTTGTGATCGAATTCAAGATCAAGCCACGAACCGCGGTACGGAATCACGCGACACGAAAAAAGCTTCTTGCCAATCGCGGTCGTCGCCACCGACGCACTCGTGTCGAAGAAAATGCCCGGCGAGCGGTGCAACTGCGACACAATTACGCGTTCCGTACCGTTAATGATGAAAGTTCCGTTTTCAGTCATTACCGGAATTTCGCCAAAGTAAACTTCTTGCTCTTTGACGTCACGAATTGCATGCGCACCTTCGTTGTTGTCCCACGCCACAAGTCGAATCGTGACTTTAAACGGCGCAGCATACGTCATGCCGCGAATGAGACACTCACGAACGTCATACTTCGGTTCTTCGAGTGTATAGCCGACGAATTCCAGCGACGCAGTGTCATTGAAGTCTTTGATCGGAAACACCGAATTGAACACGGCTTGCAAGCCGATGTTCTCGCGCTTCTCCATCGGCACGTTCTTTTGCAAAAAGCGCTCGAACGTTTGCTTCTGAATCGCGATGAGATTCGGGATCTCCACGATCGTCGGAATGTTTGAGTAATCCTTGCGGATCCTAGGCGCGTTCTCGGCGAAAGAAATTTCCGGCACGGACGAATCGCCCCCCATCATAAAAGTTGTCGAAAGTTATCAATGGAAATACTAACGGCGCGCTTACTCCACGAGTAAGCGCGCTCGGATTCCGACTAAAACACAATTGTGTTACTTGATCGCAACCTGACCGCCGGCAGCTTCAACCTGCGTCTTGATCTTGGCCGCTTCGTCCTTGCTCACTCCTTCTTTGAGCGGCTTGGGTGCGCCTTCTACAAGATCCTTGGCTTCCTTGAGGCCAAGACCAGTAATCGCACGCACTTCCTTGATCACGCCGATCTTCTTGTCCGCCGCGACTGCACTCAAAATTACATCGAACGCCGTCTTCTCTTCCGCCGGTGCAGCACCTGCACCCGCCACAGCACCTGCCGCTACCGCGACCGGAGCCGCCGCCGAGACGCCCCATTTTTCTTCGAGAAGCTTCGCCAACTCAGCGGCTTCCAGCACCGTCAGCTCGGAGAGCTGGTTTACAATTGCATTTAAATCGGCCATTTCCGTTCCCTCTTGCGTTTAGTCTTTCAACTCGAAACACAGTGCCAGCACAACTGCGGCACTACGTCGAACTGATCGAATGGTTTCTTGCTTCCATGATCCCGGAGCGCACTCCGAAAACTTTATTCTTCCACCTTGCTCTTTGCTGACATGACACGTGCAAGTTGTGCGGCTGGAGCTTGCAAAATCTGCGCAAGCTTCGTTGCAGGCGCATTGAGCAACCCGATGATTTTCCCACGCAACTGATCCATCGACGGAAGTTCCGCGAGCCTAGCAACATCCTCCGGTGTCAGTGCGCCGCCATCCACGACTGCGCCCTGAATCTCAAACTTCTCGTTACCCTTTTTAAACTCCACCAAAATTTTGGCGAGTCCTACCGGATCTCCGAACGAAATCGCAATCGCTGTCGGGCCAGCTAAATGTTGATGAATGCCTTCGACCGGCAATCCTTCCGACGCACGGCGTAACAATGAATTTTTTGCAACGCAGTACTCAAACTCACCTTTTCCGTCGGAGCGAATTTTGCCGCGAAGCTTATTTAATTCGCTGACTTTGAGTCCTCGGTAATCCGCAACGAAGACACTCGTCGCACGCAAAAATTTCTCGCGAATAACCTCGACCTTCTCTTCTTTTTCAGCTCGCGTTAGCACAGTTCTACCCTCTTCCTCTTTTGCACTTTGAAAGCCTCTAAGCTGCGAGCTTCGAAGTATCCAAGCGCACTCCCGGACTCATCGTCGTCGAGATTGCAGCCTTCTTGAGATATGTACCCTTGATCGTCGTTGGACGCGCTTTAATCACGGCATCAAGCAGCGCACGAATATTCGTGGCCAATTTCTCCGCATCGAAGGATTTCTTTCCAACGATGGCATGCACGATACCGCTCTTGTCGGCGCGGTACTCGATTTTGCCGGCCTTCTGCTCCTCGACGGCGCGCTGAACATCCATCGTAACGGTGCCGAGCTTCGGATTCGGCATCAAACCGCGCGGGCCAAGCGCTTTACCAAGACGCCCGACGACACCCATCATGTCCGGCGTCGCAATCACGCGATCAAACTCGAACCAATTTTCGTCCAGAATCTTCTTGGCAAGCTCTTCGCCACCAACGTGATCTGCACCTGCTGCCTTTGCTTCCTTTTCTTTATCTCCCTTAGCAAACACCAAAACGCGTACGGATTTCCCTACACCGTGCGGGAGCACAATCGCGCCACGCACCATTTGGTCTGCATACTTCGGATCGACATTGAGATTGAGTGCGATTTCGACGGTTTCATCGAACTTCACGCTCGGAAACGCCTTCAACACCGTAAGCGCTTCCGTAAGCTCATACAGTTTCTCACGATCAACGGCTTCTGCCGCCTTGCGATACCGTTTGCCTGCTGCCATCGCTTAGCCCTCCACCTCAATACCCATGGAACGCGCAGTGCCCGCAATGATGCGCACCGCCATTTCCAAATCATGAGCACTGAGATCGTTTTGCTTCATCTTTGCAATCTCTTCGAGTTGCTTGCGCGTCACCTTCGCCACCTTGTTGCGATTTGGCGCCCCCGAGCCCTTCTCGATCTTCGCGGCCTTCTTGAGCAACACCGCTGCCGGCGGAGATTTCATGACGAAGGTGAAGGTGCGATCCGCATACACGGTGATTTCCACCGGAATGATCAGCCCCTTCTCCATCTCCTGCGTGCGTGCATTGAAGGTCTTACAGAACTCCATAATGTTCACACCGTGCTGACCTAGCGCCGGACCCACCGGCGGTGCGGGGTTTGCGGCACCAGCCGGACACTGTAGTTTGATCATCGCTGTAACTTTTTTTGCCACGTCTCAGTCTCTCCTCAGGCCTTTTCCACCTGAACAAAATCGAGCTCCACCGGCGTTGCGCGCCCAAACACTTGCACCATCACGCGCAATTTTTCTTTCTCCGGTTTGACCTCGTCGATATAACCCGAAAAGTTTGCAAACGGTCCGCTAATCACGCGCACCGATTCGCCTTGCTCAAACACTACGAGTGGCTTGGCCTTCACTCCACCGTCGCGCATTTGATCGGTCATGCGCGCCACTTCTTCGTCGGAAATCGGCTGTGGCTTCTGACCTTCCCCAGTGTCACCCACAAATCCCGTAATCTTCGACGTCCCCTTTACGATGTGCCAAGTCTCGTCATTCAACTCCATATGGACGAGGAGATAGCCAGGAAAAAACTTGCGCCGCGAAGTACGCTTCTTGCCGTTGACGACTTCGACAACTTCCTGCTCTGGAATCAGAATCTCATCGAAGCACTCTTCCTTATTCAAAAGCTTCGCGCGCTCAAGCAAAGATTGCTTTGCTCGCTTCTCGTAGCCCGAATACGTGTGGACGATGTACCATTTTTTCGCCATCACGATTTCCATCCTGCTTAGCTAGGCAAAAGCAACTGCATCAGCTTCGACAAAGTGAAATCCACCAGCCCAAGCAACACAGCAAAAAAAGCGACCAGCACGACAACACCAATCGTGCCAACACGCGTTTCAACGAGTGAAGGCCACACAACCTTCTTACTCTCAGCGCGTACCTCTTCGAGATACTGCGACGCGTCTTGGAACCACCCTTGCGGATGGAGCTTCGACTCGACCTTCTCGGCCCGCGAATCTTCCGACACGTTTTCGCACCTCACTGCGCTTCAAAACTTCAATGCAAATTCATCGCCGACAACACAAAACTGTGAATCTCGCAAGCAACACTAGCGTGCGCAACTGGCAGGCGCGGAGGGACTTGAACCCCCAACCCCCGGATTTGGAGTCCGGTGCACTACCAAGTTGTGCTACGCGCCTCCAATCGCCCTACTCGATAATTTCCGAGACGACGCCGGCTCCGACGGTGCGTCCGCCTTCGCGGATCGCGAAGCGAAGCTCTTTGTCCATCGCGATCGGTGTAATCAACTCGATCACCATCTCCACGTTGTCGCCAGGCATCACCATCTCCGTACCTTCCGGCAAGTGCGCCACGCCCGTCACGTCCGTCGTGCGAAAGTAAAACTGTGGGCGATATCCGTTGAAGAACGGCGTATGACGACCGCCCTCCTCCTTCGTCAACACATACGCTTGCGCCTTGAACTTCGTGTGCGGCGTAATCGAACCCGGCTTGGCGAGAACTTGACCGCGCTCTACGTCATCCTTGCCCGTACCGCGCAAAAGACACCCTACGTTGTCACCCGCCTGACCCTCATCCAACAACTTGCGAAACATCTCCACGCCCGTCACCGTCGTCTTCGTCGTTCCGCGAATCCCGACAATCTCCACTTCTTCACCCGGACGAACCTTGCCCTGCTCGATACGACCCGTCACCACCGTGCCGCGACCCGTAATCGAAAACACATCCTCGATCGGCATCAAAAAGTCCTTGTCGAGATCGCGCTTCGGCTCCGGAATCGATGCATCCAGCGCTGCCATCAAATCATCAATGCACTTCCCCGCCGCATCGTCACCCGGATTCTCGAGCGCCTTCAATGCCGATCCCTTAATGATCGGAATCGTGTCCCCCGGAAAACTGTGCTTCGATAGCAACTCGCGCACTTCCATCTCCACCAACTCCAGCAACTCCGGATCGTCCACCATGTCGCACTTGTTCAAAAACACTACAATGTGTGGAACATTCACCTGACGAGCCAACAACACATGCTCGTGCGTCTGCGGCATCGGTCCGTCCGCCGCACTCACCACCAAAATCGCCCCGTCCATCTGCGCCGCGCCCGTAATCATGTTCTTCACATAATCCGCGTGCCCGGGACAATCCACGTGCGCATAATGACGGTTCGGCGACTCGTACTCCACGTGCGACGTCGCGATCGTAATCCCGCGCTCGCGCTCCTCCGGAGCCTTGTCGATCTGATCGAAATTCATCTTCTCCGCCAAACCCTTGTGAGCCTGGCGCTGCGTGATCGCCGCCGTCAACGTCGTCTTGCCATGATCCACATGCCCAATCGTTCCCACATTCACATGCGGCTTCTTGCGCTCAAACTTCGCCTTTGCCATCTCTCGTCACCTCTTGCTTCGTTTGGT
>CAYRID010000128.1:0-6248 GCA_964424225.1 uncultured Geobacter sp. | reverse complement strand
CTCGCCGACGCAGCCAACCCGATGCAAGTTTTTACTTTTGGCGCGCAGCGCTCGCCGTCGCCCTGCTCGCAACACCCATTAGTGTTCTTGCTTTTTTTGACTCAAACCCGCGCTGGGAAGTTTTGCTCATCTGGCTTGTGATCTGGGGTTGGGCAGGAATGATTATCCACGGAATGCTAACCCGCATCGTTCCCTTCTTGATTTGGTTTCACCGCTTTTCTCCGCTCATCGGACGCGTACGCGTTCCGTCGGTGCGCAACTTGCTGCCGGACGCATGGACAAAACGCGGCTTCCTCTTGCACACGTTCACCCTCTTTGTCGGATGCACTGCGATTCTTTCACGCTGGGACTGGGCCGCGCGCCTGATGGGCCTGTTCTTGCTCGCCACGGCAATCGACCTCGCATTTTCTTTGCTGTACGTCGCGCGCAAACATCCACCAAAGATCGACACAAACCAAATTGGCACTGACATTTCGATTCCTTCCAGTACTTCCAATCTGTAATCAATCTGTCATCAATCCATCGTGCGCCATCACCTTCGCCTCGCGCTCTCGATAAAGGTATGCCGCTTCGCGGCGTTGCATTGCCAATCGACACACCGACATCTGGCACTGCACTTGCAAAACCCATCTTCGGTATGCAGCAAAGCGCTTTAGAACGCGTTCGTGCGCAAGGATGACTCAGTCTCTGTGTCGATTTGGCGCGATGTCACGAAAAGCTTTTGTTGCATCGACCCAAGCTCAAAGCGGATTTGCCACCTCGGAACGGACACAAAGGAGCACCCAATGCAATGTCATCGACAACTGATCACAAACCGGATCACACATAGAATGATTTGCAAATCGTTACACAAATTTGCGATCTTCTTCGCACTCCATTTTTTTGTTGCCGGATTCGGCACGCAAGCCTTGGCAGATTTGCCGCCCTTGAAGTGGTCGATCGGCGACCACTCACTCGATCTCTCGCTGACCTCGCGTGTGCGCTACGAAACTTGGGATGCACGCACGACCACAACCGATGGATTTTGGGGATATCGCACGAACATCGGGGCAAAATATAGCTACGGCAAACACGTATCCGTGTATGCCGAGTTTCAAGACACACGTGTTTACGGTGTTTCGCCCGACAACACTTTTGGCCCTGGTTTCTTGTACATGGGCACGTCAAAGCACGACAACTTCGTCGTAAGCGATCGCTTGCGAAATCTTTGGATCGAAGTAAAACCGGTGGAAAGCGTGGCTCTTCGCGCGGGGCGACAAGACATCTTATTTGGCGCACAAGTGAAGTACGCAGAAGGCAATTGGAATTATTTGCGTTTGCAGCGCTTGGCACAGCGCCTCGTCGGTTCCGTCGGATGGAGCAATGGACAGCGCGCTTATGACGGTCTGACCGTGAACTGGGATCATAAAGACCACAACGTCTACGGCTTCTATGCGCGACCGACCACAGGTGTTTTTGATATCGAGAATGCCTACAAGCAATTTGACGATATCGATGTTGGCGGTATCGGTTGGACCATCAAACGCGGCGTCTATTTGCCCAACACAGAATTGGGTCTCTTTGGCATCGACTATCACGACGATCGCGATCCATCCGACGGAGGACTCAAGGATGGAGACATCGACATCTTAACCTTCGGTGCTCAGATGATCGGTGTCTATCCGGTAGGTCCCGGCAATCTCGATCTCACGCTCTGGGTCGCCTACCAAACGGGCGATTATGGAAAGCTCGATCATCGCGCGTACGCAGGTATCGCCGAAGCGGGCTATCAATTCACGAAAGCACCGTGGAAGCCTTGGATTCGCATCGGCGTCAACGCCGCATCGGGCGATGGAGATGCCAAAGATGGTGATCACGAAACCTTCCACAACTTGTTGCCAACGAACCATCCCTACATGGGTTTTGCTGATCAGTTCGCATTCCAAAACTTGGTGGATTACTTCGTCCAACTTCGATTGCAACCGATCGATGCAATCAATGTCGATCTCTACTTCCATCAATTTGCATCCGCGCGAAAAAACGACTCGGCGTACTATGGCACGGGAGCATTTCGACGCACACCGACGGGAGGTCTCGGCTACGGCGCTTATCCAAGCGCCGTCGGACATCACTCGCTTGGCTCGGAAATCGATCTCGTCATCAGCGGCAAAATCAACAAGCATGTTCAACTCGAAGGCGGCTATAGCTACATGTGGGGGCACGCTGCCTTCAACAATATGGCCGACGACGATACGCGCTTTGGCTATGTGCAAGCTACCTTTACGTACTAACACATAAATAGGTCAACCTTGAGGGCTTGGATTTATTCCGAGCCCTCTTGCATTTTTAAGCGTCGAAATGCTTGCGCTGCAATTCGCGTGCTTTGAGCCAATAAAATGCAACGGGCAAGATCACGAGCGTCAATATGAGCGATGAAACCATCCCCCCCACCATTGGCGCAGCAATAGGCTTCATGACAGGTGTACCCGTTTCATCACCGGATAAAATCGGGAGTAATCCAATCAGTGTCGTTAGTACAGTCATCATTTTTGGACGCAAGCGTTCGACGGTTCCTTCCGTCACTGCACTGCGTAGATCGTCAAGCGTGCGCAAACGCCCTTCTGCGGCATAGCGCGCGCATGCCTCTTGCAAATAGACCAGCATCACGACGCCCGTTTCCGCTGCAAGTCCCGCCAACGCGATAAAGCCAACACCGACGGCAATCGACCATTGAAATCCCATCCAATACAGCAGCCAAAGACCCCCCACCGGAGCAAAGAAGATCGTGCCAAGCATCACCAAAGCAGATTCCCGAAAATTTTGAAAATGCATGTACAAGAGCAAAAAAATAATCGCAAGCGTAAGTGGCACAACAAAGAGTAGGCGCGCCTTTGCGCGCTGCATATACTCATACTGGCCAGACCACACGAGACTCATGCCAGGCGGAAGTGCGATCTGCTTCTCGACGATCTTACGCGTGTTCGCGACGTAGCCGCCAAGATCTCGCGTCTTTGGTGTCACAAAGATCCACAGAGCTCGTCGTGCATTCTCGCTACGAATTTCCGGAGCATCTTTTGTGATTTTGATTTCCGCTACTTGCGCAAGCGGCACAGTATGTCCAAGGGGTGTCGGCACATCGATTTGTGCGATTGCTTCGAGGTCGCTGCGTAGTTCACGCGGAAAACGCAAGTTGACGGGATAGCGCTCAAGTCCCTCGACCGTCTCCGTCACGTTCATGCCGCCAATCGCAGAGCTGATGATGCGTTGCACATCGCCAACGTTTAATCCATAACGCGCAGCTTCGGAACGACGCACGCGAATATCGATATAACTTCCGCCGGTGACGCGCTCCGAATACACCGATGCCGTACCCGGCAGCCGGCGCACGACGGCTTCGATCTGCTGCCCAACTTCGGAAAGCTCATTCAAATCGCCGCCAAGCAGTTTAATTCCAACAGGAGTTTTGATGCCAGTTGCCAGCATGTCGATCCGCGTCTGAATCGGCATCGTCCAAGAATTTGTAACACCGGGAAATGTCAGCATCGAATCGAGTTCTCTCACGATATCTTCGAAGCGTTTCCCTTTGGGCCATTCTTCTTTGGGTCGCAAGAGGATCGTTGTTTCGAACATCGAAAGCGGTGCTGGATCCGTCGCCGTCTCGGCGCGCCCCGCTTTGCCGAGCACGTGAGCGACCTGGGGATGCGTCGCAATGATTCGATCCATTTGCTGCATCAGTTCACGCGCCTTCGTAATCGAAATGCCAGGCGGTGTCGTCGGCATGTACAAAAGATCGCCTTCATCAAGAGGAGCCATAAATTCACTGCCCAGAAATTTGAGCGGAATTAACCCCGACAACACGATGAACACTGCGATGAGAAGAATGCGCTTAGGGTATTTCAGAGCAAATGTATTGATCGGATGAAATCTCGAAATCAAAAATCTTGAAATTGGATTATCGCGCTCTGCGACGACCTTGCCGCGTACGAAATAGAACATCAAAACCGGAATTAGTGTAATGGAAAGAATGGCTGCTGCCGCCATGGAAAACGTTTTTGTGTAAGCCAGCGGCGTCAAGAGCCGACCCTCTTGTTGCTCAAGCACAAAAATCGGCAAAAAAGAAATCGTGATAATTAAGAGCGAGAAGAACAGTGCAGGACCGACTTCCTTTACCGAATTGGAAACGAGTTGCTCGAAGTCAGTCGAATCTTCGCGCTCGCGATGTTTATGCAGATTCTCCACCATCACCACGGAAGCATCGACCATTACACCAATCGCAATCGCGATACCGCCAAGACTCATAATATTGGCATTGATGCCAAGCAGGCGCATCGCAATGAAAGAAACCAAAATACCAATAGGGACTGTAACCATCGCCACAAGCGCAGAGCGAAAATGTAGCAAGAAAATAATACACACTATTGCGACAACAAGAATTTCTTCAAGAATTTTTCTTTTCAGCGTCGAAATCGCACGATGAATCAACTTGGAGCGATCGTAGGAAACATGCAACTCAACGCCTTCCGGAAGTCCTCGCTTCAATTCCGCTATGCGCGTTTCAACGCGCTGGATTACATCGAGTGCATTGCCACCCACGCGCAAAAGCACAATGCCGGAGACGACTTCACCTTCGCCATTCATTTCGACAAGGCCACGCCGAGACTCGGGCCCAATTTGAACACGGGCCACCTGACCAAGCAACACTGGAGAATGTCGGTCTGGGTTACGACCTACTGGAATCGTCTCAAGATCTTCGATCGATTTAATATAGCCTTGACCGCGCACCATAAACTCGGTTTCCGCCATTTCGATCAAATGTCCACTCACGTCCAAATTGGCCTCACGTATCGCCTCCATCACCGACGGAATCGTCACATCGAATGCACGCATTTTTTCGGGATCGACTTCCACTTGATACTGGCGCACGAAGCCGCCAATCGAAGCCACTTCCGACACTCCTTCGAGACTCATCAAGTCGTATCGAAAGTACCAATCTTGCAATGAGCGAAGCTGGGCGAGATCAAGGTTTTGAAAATTGGCTGCGCGCAACAACTCGGCAGGCGAAATCTGTCCATCGCGATCGCGATCAAATCCGTCGATCAAATACGCAAGCGATTCGTTTTGAAATTCATTCTCCGTTTTTGTTGCAGGTGGTGAATTGGTTTTGAAAAATTCACGCAACTGCTCCGGTGCGTACACAGAAGCTTCTTGTGTTGAATTGGTTGCTCGTCCAATACACCACTTCCACAATGCGAGCTTGCAATTCAGCGCGCCACTGAGTGATACGCGATCCTTAGGCTCGGGTAATTCTGCTTCATCAAGAACATTCGACCCATCGCGATCAAGATTCCTGCGTAGCACGCGCGCACGCGGACTAAAATCGCTCAGCGTGTACTGATAGATCCAGCCCACACTCGTTGCATCCGGACCCAGCTGCGGCGTCACCTCTGCGGGAAGACGCGCTTGCACATAGTTGAGATATTCAAGCACGCGCGAGCGGGCCCAGTATAAGTCGGTGCCATCCTCAAAGATCACATAGATCATCGAAAGGCCGAAGAAGGAGTAGCCACGCACCGTCGCTGCATAAGGCACCGAGAGCATCGCCGTCGAAAGCGGATAGGTCACTTGATCTTCGACGACCTGCGGCGCTTGTCCCGGGTATGATGTATACACAATTACTTGTATGTCGGACAAATCTGGAATTGCATCGACGGGCAGCGTGCGCATGGCCCACACACCCACGATGCCGATCATCACCGTAACGAACAAAACCAAAAACCGATTTCGCAAACTCAGCTCGATGATACGCTGAATCATGGCTTGACCTCATTTTGCGTAGAGCTTCCATCTTCTGCTCTGGCGCGCACTTCTACTTTTTCAAGGAACATCCCGCAAATCGGACAACGCCCAGGCTCTTTCGAGATAACCTCGGGATGCATCGGACACGTCCAAACCTGCACGCCAGGATCCTTCGAGATCAGCGCGCGAGGCTTGCCAGCGCCCGATCCAACACTTTTTTGAGACGAAGCTTGATTTTCGTGCGCGAGCATTTTTTGAATCGCTTCTTGAAGTTGGCTTTCTGCATCAATCAAAAATTGGCCGCTCGCGACGATCCACTCTCCCTCGGAAACTCCCGTAAGCACTTCAGTCATTCGGTGATCACCGACGAGTCCCGTTGTAATTTCACGCGGAGAAAAAACACCTTCTCCGACGGAAACAAAAACGAGCTCGCGCGTACCAGAGGCCAAAATCGCTTCCGTCGGTACCGCAAG
>CAYRID010000127.1:0-6252 GCA_964424225.1 uncultured Geobacter sp. | reverse complement strand
AGCGCACCAGGCACTCCATTAAACCATTTTCAAAACCTCACCGCAGCTCGGCAGAAGAAATTTTCCGGAAGTAAACATGCATCGATGATTTTTGATCGAAACGCGCAGACAATATGCAAGTTGCAAGCAAAAATTGAAACTCTGAAGTTTTGCTCTCTTTTGCCGATAATCCCGGCGCGACCTGATTTTTTCTATTCAACCGGCACCAAGCTCAAAAACAAGAAATATCAAGATCGCGTTCCGAAGGAAAATGCTGACGATGCCGCACGCAGTTCCATCCGTTCTCCTCGTTGATGACGATGACGTCACCCTCGAACGGCTTGCAACCGCACTGGCCAGCCGGGGCTTCGCAACGCTTCGCGCTCAAAGCGCGAGCAAAGCGCTAGAAATCTTAAAAGAAAATCACTGCCTCTTAATTGTTTCGGATATCAAGATGCCCGAGCAGGACGGATTTGATCTTACACAGAAAATTCGCGAGTTACGCCCCGAAGCAGCCGTCATCTTGATGACAGCACATAGCTCGATTGATAGTGCAATCGAGGCCATTCGTGCTGGAGCCTTTGATTACATCACGAAGCCGGTCGATGCGAACGAACTCTCCCTCGTGTTAAAGCGCGCCTTGGAACGCGCGCAACTCATCGACGAAAATCGCTCGCTTCGACTCGCGCTCGAATCCGAAAACAACCTCGCAAACTTACACGCGAAGAGCAAAGCGATGAAACAAGTGCTGACTCTCGCAAAAAAAGTAGCCGGCGCGAATAGCAGCATCTTGATTACAGGCGAAAGCGGTACGGGCAAAGATGTGCTTGCACGCACGATTCACTTCAATAGTCCGCGCGCAAAGAAACCGTTCGTTCCCATCAATTGCACAGCGATTCCTGCAGAATTGCTCGAAAGCGAACTCTTCGGCCATGTGCGCGGTGCTTTTACGGGAGCCGACACCGCAAAGCGTGGGCTTTTCGAAGAAGCCGACGAAGGCACACTTTTTCTCGATGAAATTGGAGACATGAGCGCAGCCTTGCAAGCCAAACTTCTGCGCGTGTTGCAAGACGGCAAAGTGCGTCGCGTCGGCAGCAATGAATCGCGAAGCATTGATGTACGCATACTCGCCGCAACCAACCAAAACCTCAAAGAAGCAATTGCGGAAAAACGTTTTCGCGAAGATCTTTTTTACCGCTTGAATGTCATTCCAATTCATCTTCCGCCGCTGCGCGAGCGCCGAGAGGACATTCCTTTCTTGGTGTCGCATTTTCTCAAAAAACATTCACCCAAGCGCTCGCGCACCGTCTCCACGGCTGCCATGCAAATGCTCATGCAGTGCAATTGGCCGGGAAATATTCGCGAGCTGGAGAATACGATCGAACGAGCACTGGCAATTTCTGATGCTTCCGTGCTCGAGCCGGAAGATTTTCTGCTCGAAGTTCTGTCCACAGCCGCCGAAGAAACCGCCGTCGCAACGGGTGAAGTGTCACTCATCCGTGAGGCAGCCGAGCGCAACCTTTCTCTCAAAGAAGTAACCAATTTGTACATCGATGAAATTTTGCGACGTACGAGCGGGAACAAACAGCAAGCAGCGCAAATCCTCGGCGTCAATCGCACGACGCTATATCGACGCGAAGAAAGTGGTGAAACCCTCCCCGGCAAAGGCAGCGAGAATGACCCTTCCTGTTCTCAATATTGAAGACCTCTTACACACAATCGATCACGACTACACACTTCTGAGCCGAATGTTCGACCAATACTGCGCTTCCCTCGATCGCGAATACAAGCGCATTGGCAACGCACTCGACACGCAAGACTTCACAACGCTTTGCAATGTCGCGCACAAACTAGAAGGCATGCTTGGAAACTTTTCCTGTCCTGCAGCGATCGACGCAGCAAAAAATTTTCATCTCGCTTCACGCGCCGGCAACGAAACACAAGTGCGTGAAGCCTTTGCGGCTTTGCAATTGCGCACGCAAGAACTTTCCATCGCACTCAAAGCCCAGTTGCAAAGCGCACCACAAAAAAACTGATCACTGACGTTCGGGAACAACCATCCTCTCGCGTCAGCCGCGCGACGGCATCGCAGCGAACTTCGTCGTCTGCGCCACCTGTTCCAAAGCTCGCTTCTTCTCTTGGCGCGCTTCCACCAAAAGCATTGTCAGCTGCTTGCGCACGGATTCCTCAATAGTCCGGAAACAAATTCCCATCCCCAAATACGCAGTGCTGTATTCATTCGCCACGTTTTGGGAAACGACCTCACCCGTCAGTTCGATTTCCGTCTTCGGTTCTTCAACGCGAATTCTCAATTTCACCTTCGTGCCAATATCGGCAGGATATTCCGTGTCGACGAAGAGTCCACCGCCGGAAATATTGCTCATGTAAGCGCGCTGAAAGTGCCAGGGCGTTTTGAAACATGCATCAAAAACGGTGGGGCTATCCTCGTGCGCATCAAACGACTGCACCAATTTTTGATCGAGACTCTTTTTCAAGGAATACCAGCGCCGATAGGCAAAACCGCTAAGCCCCTTCTCGCGACGCTGGATTTCAAGCCGCGTGTACTCCAGAAACGCTTTGCACATACTCTTCACCATAAAACCTCCTGCATACAGTTCCACACACCGACCAAGTGCATACGCCTTGTACATTTGCCTCGCGGCATGTGACACATTTCTGATTCACTCTCGGCATGAGAGATAGCAGGATCCGTGCCATCTGAATTCACGCTAGAAACGACACAACAAGTTGCTCTTGAAATAGAACGTCGCATTTTGCAACCGACTCATTTCGACTGTTGCAAATTTCACTTGTCATCACGCCTGCACGGCTTAAAACCGCATTCACGCGCGTCTCCAAGCACGATGCCGCATGGCACATGCCTTGCTATGGCCAAACTACAGATGCAGAAGGTGGGGCTGCACCTCGTAACGCAACCGTGGGGACAAGAATCGAATGATGAATGCAAAGATCAACGCGACACATGCAGATACTCGCGAAGAAGCGCAACGCACAAAAGTAGAGTTCAAAGAACGCGCCATGCGCGTTCGCCCCGCTTCGCGTTATCCAGTCGAAGTGCACATCATGGGAGATAAATTCTTAGACATCTTCCATGCGAGAGATATCAGTGTCACCGGTATTGGCATTTATGTTCCGTATCGATTTCATGGTTGCAACATTCATGATGGAATCGATCTTTGCATCACGCTTCCGCACGAGCGACCATTCATGGCCAAAGGTCGCGTCATCCATCGCTCGCAAGACGATCGTCCCTTCTACGGGATCTGCTTCACGATGCTCCTCGAAAACCATCGACAACGCATTCAGAGCTACATCCAGAAGCGTCTTTCCGAACTTCCCGCAAGCTTGCAATGCACTTATTTAGGCGACACAAAACATGCGTAAATCATCTGCGCCTAAAATTCGCGCATCTCTTCATTCGAGTACCACACAAAACGCAAACAACACAAATATGAGTCGCGCATTCTCGACACCGGACGCAAAGAGAAGCTTGGCACTGTAGTTGCAGTAAAAAGAACACAATAAGATGTCGTTCATTTTTTGTTGCTGCGTGCAACGCGAAGACAGGAGAAAAAATTATGCAAAAAAAGAACTGGACGCTTCAGCTCCTCGGATTGTGTTTCGCACTTTTGGTTGGCACCTCTGCGAACGCAGCACCTTTGCTCTATTTAAACGAAATCGTTCAGCTCGAAAACGGTTTCACGAGTTACGACTTTTGGATCGATTCCAATGATCTTGGCCAGAACTCGCCATACGGCAACTATAACGGCGCACGCACGATGGCAATCAATCTCACCTTCACGGGTCTCAGCGTCGCCCAGTCGAAAGCTTATGGGATGATCAATGTAGATTCAGCTAGCGATGCACGGACCTGGGCTGCAGACTCAAATTCAGGTTACAAAATTGTGTATGATTCCTACTACTACGATGATATTTGGACTCCACTGCTCCACCAACCCAGCTCAACAGGCAATTCATTTTATCTCCATCTCGCTACGCAGCCTGGCGGCATCTTCAACAGTGGCCATCTCGTTCGCATCGTCACGAGTGGCGGACTCACTGTAAACGGCACCATTGCGCGCTTTGGCACGAACTACACGATTGCACACGAATTCGTCAGCATGCCTTATGATGCTCCGCACAATACCGGCGGGCTCGTTCTCGCGCCGGAGCCATCGACAGCTACCCTGCTCGGAGTGGGATTGCTTGGGCTTTTGAGTTTGCGCACACGTCGCAAAAAACACTTTGCAAAGGAAAAACTCAATCTTTAGAACGTCGCAAGCAAGTTTTCGAGCTGGCGTATTTGGTTCATCAATTGTTCCAGCTCGTCAAAGTTGATTTGACTTGGACCGTCGCACGGAGCCTTAGCCGGATCGGGATGCGCTTCGATGAAAAGTGCATCGATACCCATACACACCGCTGCGCGAGCCATCGGCAGCACGAACTCGCGATCCCCGAGTGTGTAGCCTTGCGGACCGCCGGGTCGCTGCACGGCATGGGTTGCGTCGTAACACACGGGTGCAAACGTGCGGATGTGGCCGAGCGCCTTCATGTCAACGACGATGTTGTTGTAGCCAAAGGTCGTGCCACGCTCGGTCACGAATACGCCGCCGCCGCCAAAGGCGCGCATCTTCTCGACCGCATGAATCATGTCGAGAGGCGCCATGAACTGACCTTTTTTGATGTTGACCGGCCGTCCCGTCGCGGCACAGGCCGCAAGCAAATCTGTTTGCCGACACAAAAAAGCTGGCACCTGCAAGCAATCGACGACTTCTGCAACCGGTTTGGCTTGCGCCGGTTCATGGACATCCGTCGTGACGACGAGACCGAGTTCTTTTTTGACTCGACTCAAGATGCGCAAACCCAGTTCAAGCCCAGGCCCGCGATAAGACTGCACACTCGAACGATTGGCTTTGTCAAAGGAGGCTTTGAAGATCAGCGGAAATCCGTAGCGTTCCGCGAGCTCCTTGATTCGCGCAGCACATTTTAGTGTCGCCTCTTCGGTTTCAATGACATTGAGACCCGCAATCAGCACGAGGGGTGAGCCGTCGCCCAAGGGAATCCCGGCAATTCGCAACATTCTTTCTTTCGCCTCCAAAAACAGTGCAAAGAGCAGCAAGACAAAAATCCGTGCTGCGCGTTTGAAAACTCGTCAGTGTCGGATCGGTGCATCGTCCTCAACGGCCGTTTGCAATTCGCTCAAGAAATCCGGCAAGGCCGATGTCACACGATTCCAGTTCGGAATCTGCGGCGCACCGAGCGGGTCGCGCACATAATTGAGCCCCGCCACACGCAGCCCGCCAGAAAATGTTTCCACCGCGAGTTCTTCCGCGTGGCGATCAAAGACGAAGCCATTGAGTGCTGCGTCGTCACTATACCGCGCAATCGTATCTTGCGCGGTGCGGACATACGCTGCGATCAGCGTATTCAAAAATCCTGCAGAAAATTCCACGCCGTAACTAGCAAGATTGCGAATCAGCGACGATGCAATATCCACGACCATGCGGTGCAAACCTTGCGTCGCATCGTGCATGGAGAGTTCGCGATGTTTGTGGTCATAGTTTTCGGCGATTTCGACTTGGCAAACGCGCTTGAGCGACGAATTGCGATACACCTCGGCAAGGATTCCCACTTCAAGACCCCAATCGCTCGGAATGCGATTGACCTGCACCATATCTGTCGTCATCGAACATTCGCCCGAGAGCGGATAGCGAAAGGAATCAATGTATTCGAGCAGTGGATGGGGACCGAGCACAGATTTCATGGCGCGCAAGAAGGGCGTGACAAACAAACGTGTCACACGCCCATACAAGCGATCCGTAAAACGTCCGTAATAACCTTTCACAAATGCGTAATCGAGATTGGGATTTACCGCCGGATAACAAAGTCGCGCAAGCAGCTCGCGCTCGTAATTCAAAATGTCACAATCATGCACCGTAATCACGCGCGCAATGTTCGTCGCAAGGACATATCCCGACGCCGTCCACACTGCACGCCCCTTGCCCTCCGCGCCCGGTTCAAGCCCCTCGGCACGCAAGCGATTGAAGAGATCTTCAAAGCGCGGACCCGAAACCCAGAGCGGCGTCACGGGTCGTCCACCGAGCGTGCGCACGCGATCGAATGCGCGGCACACTTGCTCGAATTCGTGCTTGTTCGACGTGCCGCCGATGCTGACCACGACTTGCGAGAGATAGGGCACATCGCAAAGCGTCTCGATGATTTGGTGCAACGCCGGCCCGGCCAGTTCGGAAT
>CAYRID010000126.1:0-6274 GCA_964424225.1 uncultured Geobacter sp. | reverse complement strand
CGCCGCGTGCTCGCGCTCTGCAAAGTGTCGTACGCCAAAGATACGCGCAAGTTTGTCGTGCTACGGCGAGGGTGTCAAACAAAAATCATGTACGTTGGTTTGCATGGTGCGAACCATTCTGACTGCGTGAGGTTAATTGACACGTTGCTCCGCGAGCAGCTTCTCCGCTTCGACGGGAGGCAGTGGTCGCGCAAAGAAATAGCCCTGACCATATTGGCAATTGAGTGCGCGCAGTTGTTCGAGTTCGTCGCGAGTTTCGATGCCTTCGGCAACGATGTCGAGCGCGAGACCATGCGCGAGATTCGCGATGGTTTTTACGATTTCGCGACTCTTGGGTTTTTTGCACATCGTGCTTACGAAGGCGCGATCAATTTTTAGAATGTCGAACGGATAGCGATAGAGATACGTGAGGCTCGAGTAGCCGGTGCCGAAGTCGTCGATCGAGATGTGGATGCCAAGGCGCTGTAAGCCCTCGAATGTCGAGGCGGCGAGTTCGGGGTTGTCGATGAGCAAAGATTCGGTGACTTCAAGTTTGAGCGTGTTGGGTGTGATGTTCATTTTGTCGAGCACGGAGCGGATCTCCGTGATCAGGCTTTCGCTCGAAAATTGGCGACTCGATACGTTGACGCTCATTGTGAGCGGTTGGCCTTCCTCGGCGTAGTAGTGCTCTTGCCAGAGCGCAAGTTGTCGAGCGGCTTCGTGAATGGCCCAGCGCCCCATCGGTAGGATCAGCTCCGTTTCCTCGGCGAGCGGGATGAAATCGAGCGGTGGGATTAGGCCGTGCTCCGGGTGATCCCAGCGCATGAGCGCCTCGAAGCCGGCAATTTTTCCCGTGTTCAAATTGAAGATCGGTTGATAGTAGAGCACAAGCTCATTGCCGCGATGCAGTGCCCTACGCAGTTCTGTTTCAAGTTTGAGTTTTGGCGTTGCACTCGAAAGACTCATGGTGTCGAAGACGTGATAGCGCCCTTTGCCTTTGCTCTTGGCGCGAAGCATGGCGACTTTTGCGGCTTGGATCATATCTTCGGGATGCAAGAAGCTCGACGAGCTCAGTGCGATACCGATGCTGATCGTCGTGAAGATGTCGTAGCCTTCGAAGTGATGCGGCGCGACGAGCGTTTCGTGCAAGCGCTCTGCACAGCGCAGCGAGCCTTCGGGGATATGCGTTTCGTCGAGCAAAATGGCGAACTCGTCGCCTTCGAGACGTGCAATGGTGTCGTTTGGGCGGACGCATTTGCGCAAGCGCTGTGCGATGGAGACGAGGATTTGATCGCCGATCGTATGGCCGAGGCTGTCGTTCACAACGCCGAAGCGATCGACATTGATGAATAGCACCGCGAAGCTTGAATTTGGACGCCGGCCCAGTCGATAGAGCATTTGTTCGAGGCGATTCAAAAATAGGTTGCGATTGGGCAGTCCCGTCAAAATATCGTGTAGGGCAGCATGCCGGATTTGGTCTTCTGCGCGACGCCGATCGCTGACTTCTTGGCGCAAGCTTTCATTGAGCGCAGTGAGTTCGGCGGTGCGTTGCAAGACCTTCGATTCCAGAGCGTCATTGGCATCGGCGAGGGCAAGGTTGGCATTTTCAGCGCGCGTTTTTGCAGCGGCCAGAGCCATGACTAGCGAATCTTGAAGTGCATGATAGGCATAGGCAAGGCCAAAGGTTGCGATCGTGGCGAAGCTGGCGCTGAGTAGCATCAACAAACTTTGGTGTTGAGTCGGTACGGCGTTTGCGAGAGGAGATCCGACGCGATTGGAGACAAAGAGTGCTGCGATCGTAGCAAGACAAATGGCGAGCCAAGCGATCGAACTTTTGGGGTTTCGTAGCAATAAGGAAACGAGCGCGATGTAGGGTACCCACGCCAAGGCCGGCGAGAAGATACCTCCCGTGACGAGTGAAAGCGCAAAGATTGTTCCGGCGCCACATGCCAGCAGCGCATTCGTAGCCAGCCGAAATGAACCTGTTTGGCGAATTAGAATGGGTGTGCTCAAACCGCAAAGGGCGCAGACGAGTAGGATGGTGGAGATGCGCAAATCATGGAGGAGCCAGTGCGCTAGTGGCAGCATGACCAAGGTCATCATGCTAAAGCTAGACATACACACAAGTAGGTTGAAGCGTTTTTTGTAGGGAAGGTCGCTGTGGATATGCGGCGGCAAAAACCAATTGGTGAGCCGGTCCAGCAGCGAATGCTCCGGCACCGTTTCTCGAGGTTCAGCCCGAGTTGATGATTCGTTCTCAATTGTCATCCGAATCCGCCGCTTAAAAATTTCAGGTGCCACAAAGAAGACTGCTTGTGCTCTTTTGTTTATCGGTCCAAATAAGGCATTTGTGAAGGAATGCCTGCCCAAAAGTGACAAAAAAAGTTCAAAAAAAGCGGAGATAAGTTTTTGTTTTGCCTGTAGGTTGCTTGATGGTTGCCGATCCTTGGGAGTTGTATTTCTGTGCATTGCACGAGGATTAAAAAGATTTTTGCTTCGCCGTTGTTGGGCTTGAGGGGCCTGTTCGAAGGTTTGTTGAAATAGCGGGTCGCCTAGGAAAAGTGGAGTTGAAGACATGCGCGGCTTGGCGTGGAGCGTGTGCGCTTTGAGAGTGCGCATCGACGGCAAATTCGTGGTCACGGAAGGGGTTTCTGAATAGCGTGCCGTGTCACTGCATCGCAAAAAAAGCAATCTCTGTGAAGGAGACCGAAATGGTGGCGAGTGGCGCAGTGAATCGCGTAGGCATCCAAGAAAAAAGCAAAAAAAATGCTGTTGTAGGCAAGGCGGCAGACCGCGAGCACGATCGCGTACGCGCAAACGCAGCGTTACGCCTTACGTCCGCCGTGTTATGGATGAGCGTTTGTTCTGTGGTCTTTGGTGTGGATTTCGCTGAAGCGCAGTCTTCGCGCGAACGTATGCGCGGGGAAAGATCAGCACCGTCGGAGCGAGTGCGTGAACGCCAAAATGTGTCGCCTCTTGAGGCGCACAAGACGCGACGCACAGTAGGGCGTGATGTGGTTTCGGAGCCTACACAAATTCGCGACGGGGAGCGCCTTGAAGATCGAAGGCCCGCATGGGAAGGAAGGAGCCGGCCTGAGCGCAAAGAGGTGCGAGAGCGTGCGGATTGGCCCAGGTCGAGTGGGGAAGTGCGAACTCTGGACGAAGAGGCGCGACCCGAGCGTGCGGGAGAGGAACCACGGCCGACAAGACAAAACGTGCGTGAGCGTATGCCGAATGATGTGCAGCGTGCTGTGATCAAGCGCTCCGATCCGCAGGAATACACAGATCGCCAGGAGGCAGCCGACCGCCGCGATCGCGATGCGGATCGAGAGGAGAATTACGGTCGCCATGAGCGTGATCGCCGCGATCGAGAAGATCGACGAGATGCGGGACGTTCGCGAGATCATGACGATCGTCGCCCGCGCATCGGCGACTCGGGCCGTGGCGATTACGGTTCTTACGATGAGTCGCGATACGGCTTGTATGGCTTTGATCGGCACGAGAGGCGCTCATGGGAGCATCACGACCGCTCACCCGCAGTCCACCTTCATCGCCGCCACGTTCATCGCCATGATGCGTCTTGTCGCCACAGCCGCGTTGTTCTCGTGCCAACTTTTTTCCCGCTTTTTTCGGCTTTTTACGATCCGTTCGATGAATTCTACTGTTGGCACTGTGATCGCTATTTCATGAGTTTTAGTAGCTTTGGCCATCACCTGCGTTGGGTACACGGCTTGCGTGGGAGTGAAGTGAACTTCTTTTTGAACTCGGGCGTTTGGGTTTACTACTGAACACACTTGTATGGGATCGACGTCGATGGAGCCAAAGCTACTTGCGCGCCAAATTCTGATTACGGCTTTCATCGCGTGGCTGCCGGCTGCATTGTTTGCGGTGTATTGGTTTCAAACACTCTGGGCTTTACCCGGTTGTTTCGCTGGATTTTTTCCACTGAGCTGGCTGAAGGCACCGACACCAAACTTTGAAATTTCTGCAATTTTCGCGACGGTGTTTTTTCTTGGATTGGCGGCCTTGGCTTGGTGGCGAGCGCGGATCTGGTTGTCGCTCGCGTTTGCGCTTCTGATTGTGTTGTCAACGTGTTTTTTCTTGGTGCGGATGCGCGCCGATCGCGCGAGCCTGCTTTCCTACTCACAGTCTATACATTTTAATGTGTCATATCGATCCACAAATTTTGTGCCGGATGCAGTGGATTTTTCTTGCTTGCGCGAGTTGCCTTCGTAGCGCACGGCATCCCGACGTATGCGGCGCGAACGTGGGGGAGCAGAGTGCAAACTCCGACGATGCATCAATAAAGCGGAGATTGTTCCAGATAGCTGCGCAGAGAGCGGATTTCCTCGTTTTGGTCTTCGAGCTTCGCAAAGAGCAGGTCGCGTGCGGAAAGCATGGCCACGACGCGTTCCTCGTGGATGACAGGCAGATGCCGACAACCGTGTTGCGCCATGCGACGCAGGCAAACTGAAAGTGGAACACTCGGTGTTGTTGTGATGACTTCTTTGGTCATGACCTCGCTCAAACGTGTCGTGCGCGGGTCGCGCTCTGGCATCACGACGCGCGTGAGCAAATCACGTTCGGAAAAGACACCAACGAGTGTCTCTCCATCAATCACCGGAATGGCGCCGATTTTGGAGCGCTCCATGAGGACTGCGGCTTGATGCACCGTGCTGCTGGATGGCGCGCTGATGAGTTTTTGATTGCGGATGAGTTTACGAATCAGGCCCATGAAAGATCTCCTTGTTGGAAGGGTTGCCTCGAAACAAGGGAACGATCGAAGGTGCACAGGGTGTAGCGTTGGCGATAGCGAGGCAGAGCATGCGAGGCAAAGCGAGTATAAACCCAAAAATGTTATACGGCGAAAAAGAGTTTTCGACGTTGTGTGATTTTTTCGTTTTTCAACAAAACACGACGACTTTGAGTTTGTTTTGTGATCTACCGCAATCCGTCGGAGTCATGCTCTGTCTAGGCGGAGTGGTGCGATGCCACAGCGGTAGGCGCGCGCGGATGCACTTTCCTCAATGTAAAGTTCAATCGCCGAGAGAGATCGATTCGTCACGCTTCATCCCCGCAAGCTTTTGCAGTGCTTCCCATTCGACGAGGATGTCGTTGCGGAAGTGGGTGAGATCGGGCACTTGGCGACGGTCAGCCGTGAAGCCCCACCAAAGTTGATCTTCGTAGCTAAATACCGAAATGCCGAGCCCTTGGCGCTCGCCGAGCGCTAAGACCGTGAAGCCTTCAAGCAGTTTGGCTCCGAGAAGATACAGCGGAAAGTGTGGCCCGCGGACATTCGTGATGATTAGGTTGGATGCGCAACACGAAAAACTGTAGCGTGCGGGCGCGCAGTACACACGCGCGAGAGTTTCGTCGGCAAGGCGTTCGACAAAAGAAACGGCATAGACTTGATTCGATTTTTTGGCTGCGCTCGTCGCGTGTTCAACGGCACGATAGCGATCCATGGCTCGCGCTTCTGCAATGGGCAGGGCAATGACGATCGCTGCCACTTTGTTGCCGAGTTTGCCGTGATCCTCTTCGGTGCGAACGTTGACAGGAATCGTGCCGCGAAACTGCATGGTGTCGACGTCATATTCGCGACGTAGCAAATAGCGGCGTAGAGCACCGGTCGCGACGGCAACGGCCACGTCATTGATGGTGCCGCCGAGTGCATCTTTCACAGCTTTGACTTGCCGTAAATCCATGGAGATGGATTCGAAGCTTCGCTCGGGGCTTAGTGGTGCGTTCCAGGGGGCGGGTGAGGCGGAATGGAACGCTCCGGCTTCGATGCCTTCGCGCATACCGCGAAGAATGCGCTTACCTTTTTTGATGCTGTTTGGGAGGTCCTTGCGCAATTCCTGCAAGCCACGCCAGAGTGCCTTGGGTTGAGTGACGAAGCGTCGCTTGAGTTCGTGCTGCGTGAGATCCAAGGCTTTGGGCGCAGAGCGTGGGCGCCAGGGCTGCGCTTCTCCGACGGAAACATCGGGAGTGATGCGATGCAAAAGCGCAAAAACATTGGCGCCTGCAGCCCCATCGACCATGCAGTGATGCACTTTCGAGACGACGGCAAAGCGTTGCCCGGCGAGCCCTTCGATGATCCAGGTTTCCCAGAGCGGTCGATTGCGGTCGAGTTGCTGCGAAAAGATATGACCTGCTGCGACCTTGAGTTCTGCGTCGCTACCCGGCGCAGGCAGCGCGATGTGGCGCACGTGATAGTCAAAATCGAAGCGATCGTCGTCGATCCAGACAGGATGTTTTTCGCCGGGAATATGGACGATTCGTTGTCGGTAGCTCG
>CAYRID010000125.1:0-6325 GCA_964424225.1 uncultured Geobacter sp. | reverse complement strand
GAGCGCATCCTGCGCGAACCCGGACCACAATGGCTCTATGATCGCGCCGAACTCGACTCCGCACTTCTCGAAAAATGTCGCACACAAGGCATCCACGTGCGCGAAGAAAATTCAGTACAGTCGATTACACCAATTAGTGACGGATGGCAAATCACACCCGACACTGATTCGATCGCAGCCGATTGGCTAATCGGTGCTGACGGCGCAAACAGCACAACACGTCGCGCCTCCAAACTAAGAGGCGGTATCACAGGGCGCCTGCTTGAAGGAGTTTTTGAACCCATTCATTCTACACCTAAAAGCGACACTCTTATTTTTGATTTCGAACCAATCTTCGACGGCATTCCCGGCTATGCGTGGATTTTTCCGTATCCCAAACCCGGTGCAAGTCATGTTTGGAAAATCGGCATCATGGACGGCCGCGGCAACACGCCCGGTGCGCAACTTCGCGAATGGACGCAGCGTTATGCCGAACGCCATGGTTTTCGCGCGCTCGACGCAAAACTCGCAGGTTGGCCCGAGCACTACTATTCGCGCCGAACACAAGCCCATCAACCCGGCTTGATTTTGATCGGCGAAGCCCACGGCATCGACCCTCTACTTGGCGAAGGCATTACGCCAGCGATGCAAAACGCAATCTACGCGGCTCACCGACTACGCGGCGCACTCGACGCCGGAACAAAAAAAATTCCAAATTATGAAGTCGGTTTTCTTTGCACCGAAGAAGGTTGGAATCTTTTCTTTCAAGAATTTCTCGCCAATCGTCTCTACGGGCCCAAGGGATTACACTGGATTGAGTTATTCTTCCGCTCGCCTGAAATCGCACATCTTGGCGAAAGCGCACGCCTCACCTATGGAAAACTCGTGCGTCACTCACCACAACTACTCAGCGCATGGCTTTGCGATGCTCTGCGTAGCGCACGACGCTAAAAACTGTACTTCACTTCAAGAAACGCGCGGTCATTGCGATCGATCGAGTCGAACGGAACCATTTCGCCAGAATTATAAAAGATCACGCCAGCACCCAGCGTAATGGCGTCGGTAAGATCATATTCGCCACTCAAGCGCATCATGCTGCCATCTTCGGCATCGACATCAAACCAGATTCCCAATGCAGTGACATGCAATGTGTCATTCAAGAAATCGCGCGTGTAACGCAGCGCAAATTCGGTTGAATTGCGGCGCGGCATCATTGCAGAATCATACCCACGAATGTGTCGGTTCACGGCTTCGAAGGCGATGGTAGTTTTTGAAAAACCCATGTATTCGACACCCACCATCACATCAACGCGATCGTGCTCGCGGCCTTGGTCGCCCAAAAACCGCATATTTGTGAAGTAGCCTGCCTCGCCTTTGAAGAGCCAACTTCCCGAAACGACATTGAACGAGGCACCGTACATGGATACACGCGCGTAATCGGCACGTGGCCTTACAAACGGAAATACGGGAATCGGCACGAGTTCAATGTAGGGCTGATCCGTGTAGAAGCGCGCATAATGGAGTGAAAAATCCCAACCCGAAAAAGTTCCCGTGAGTGCAGCACCATATTCATAGTCGATCTGCCAATCTGCTGGATCTTTCGCGCGCGGCATGCGCACAGAGCTTGGATAGAAATCGCTTCCATACGCAGGACCCGCATCAAACCGACGTTCGTGTATAGCGATTGCCGAGAGATCCCATTCTCCGCCGAGAAAATTCCAGTAATAGTCGAGCTTCGTCATCGTCACGGGCAAACGTAAATCTTCGAGATCGACGAGACCGGGCTCACGGTTATCGAGCGGATTCAATACATCCAGCACACGCAAACTATCGGAACGCCCCCAGTTCACGACCTGACGCCCGAACTTGAGGTCGAGATTCGGCAGTAGCTTTCCACGCACATAAGTGTCTTGCAGTTCGAAGATCTGCTCGTGAAGATTTAAAACCTGACTCGTATAATCACCACGTCCATTGATGGAATACGCAAAATCGTGTATGGCTCGCCCTGAGATTCGTGCTTCCCACTCATGCGGCAATTTTAAATCCAGTTGCAAGCGTGTGCCCAATTGCAACTTCGAAAGACCGCTGTAATCCGGCTCGCCGTGATGCGGATGATGCTGCGCAAAATTGTAGGCGGACTTGACGAACACCTCGCCCGTCAAGTCCCACCAGCGATCCTCTTTTTGTGTAGCATCGAGCGAAGACGCCGATGCGCTGCTATCAAAACCCGACAGCACATCCTCGACACTCGTATCCGCCGCACGCGCAAACATTGGAAATGCAACGACGCCAACTCCCAGCGCCGCAACTCCAACTTGCATCCACCGCCTCATCGCTCAGAGCCCCTTCTCGAGCTGGCGCACCGTAAACAAATCTTCGTTGATGTCCTGATTAAATTTGATGTTGCTGTTACGCAAGATCGTCTTGTGCAAAACTTCTTTGCCCTTCTGTGTCGTCATATACACTTCACCCGCAATCCAAATTCCATCGATCTGCTTCCAGTCTTTTGTATCGAGATATTTCAAGCGATCGCCTTTCTTTACCCAGCTCACTGCGCGAATGATCGTAAAATTATCTTGACGCACAAAAACAACCGATTTTGTGTAGCCCGTCTCTTCAATTTCCTTGGGATTCGTCGGAGTCGATTCGATTTGCCAAACCTTATGGCCATCGATTTCTTTTTCTTCCATCAATTTATATTCGTAATAGGCGAGATTGCGTTTCGTCATATCCGCATAAGTAAAATCCGAGCCCATGAAGCTGTCGCTCTTGTTGCTCGATGCAATGCGCTTCGTCTTCTTGAGCGCCGGCAAATACAGCCACTGATCGTCATCCTTGGTGTCATCGTCATAGTCGTACGTCAAAAAGCCAGTATTCTTTACATCCGCCGGGGCCAAGAAAAACATCAATGAGTAATCGTCCTCACCTTTATCCATGCCAAAAGTGCGCATCTGACGAATACGCTGTTTGCCGCTCTTGTCGATCAAAATCATTTCCATGTCGGAGACCATGCGGTCGCCGTCATCGCGCGCATCGACTTTTTCCATGATTTGGCGCGCTGTCAGTTTCTCTTCCGCCATCGCCGCTTGAAGCCCAAGACAAACGACACAGAAAAAGGTCAATGCCAAAATCATACTCACTTGTTGCTTGCGCATGACTGTCTCCTTTACGGAAGTTTCAGTTCTTTCCCAAGGCCGTTGCAAACCATTTGCTCCGTGCCATCAACACCACCAACGCCGGACTCAAAAGTAGATCGGCGAGAAGCGCCAAAATAATCGCCATGCCGTTCAAACTTCCAAAAAAATCCATATTCTTCATCTTCGAAAGTGTGTAGACGAAAAAACTCGTCGCCAGGACTGCCGTCGTCAAAAACATAGCGCGCCCCGTCGTTTGCATCGTCTCGCGCACCGCAAGCTCTGCATTGCGATGCTTCACATAATAGTGTCGCCAGTTGTGAACAAAATGGATCGTATCGTCCACTGCAATCCCAATCGCGATACCGCCAAGCAAAATCGTCGCAAAGTTGAGCGTGATGCCTGCCCAGCCCATATATCCCATCGTAAGAAAAATCGGCAACATGTTCGGAATCATCACGACGAGTCCTCCGCGTACCGTGCCGGCCATTAAAGACATCAGCAACGCGATCACCGCAAAAGAAACGAGATAACTGCTTGCCATGCTCGTGACGACGGCATGAAAGGTACGCGCCATCAACGTCACGAGGCCCGTTGCGACGATTCGGACATTGGCCCCTGCAAGCTCTTGAAACTTCTTCGTGAGCGCATCGACATAAGGCGGATAGCCAAAGGCATCGACTGCCGGGACGAGTAGCGAAATGCGTCCAACCTGAAATTGTGTATCGACAACTTCTGTTAAATCGTCCGTGCCACTATTCTCAAACAGCAAAAGCTCTTGCGCTATGACGTTTGGATCTTCGGGTACTCGGTAATATTCAGGACGATTTTCATTGAGCGCTTGATGCGTTTCTTTCACGATGTCGACAATCGAAATCACTTTGCCGGTAACGACGTCGACGAGTTTGAGGTTTGCTGCGTATTCCCCCATTTGATCCATCGCCTTCAAGAGTCGCGGATCTTGCACACCATTTTCGCGGTCGGTCTGAACCAAAAATTCTGCCGAGTACAGCCCCTGCATATCGCGATTGACCACGCGATACGCTTGCGCGATCGGCATGTCATCCGGAAACCAGGGCAACACATCGTGTGAAAAGCGAAGCTTTGAAACGCCGTGCGCGGCAATCAAGCAAAGTAGCGCCGACGCCGTCACCACCCACCACGGCTTCTTCGCACCAATCTCTCCACATGCAATCAGCGCACGATCCAAAAGCGGAGGCGCTGCATCCGGCGCATGCACACGAATCTTTCCGACGGGCAACACAGCAAGCAAAGCTGGTAACAAAGCTACGCTATACACAAATCCAAGTATGACACCGATTGGCGACACAATACCTAAATCAGCGACGGGCCGGAGGTCTGCAGTAAGAAAGGACGCCAAGCTTCCCGCAGTCGTCGCGCTCGTCATAAAAACGGCAAGGCTTGCGTGACTCAGTGCATAGCGGATCGCTTCTTCGCGCGTCTTGCCTTCTTCAATGCCACAGAAATAGATTTCGAGAATATGCACAGAATCGCCGATACAGGCTGCGAGCAAAAAAGAGGGCAGAATCAATGTCGTGCCCGTCAGCGGAATCTTCAAAAGCGCCATGATGCCGGCGGTCGAAAGGATCGCCAGCGTCACCACGGTCATCGGCAACACGACCCCACGCCAATGACCGCGAAAGGAAACAAAGAGCAAACCCAAAATCACCAAATTGCCGACAACACCAAAAAGTGCCATATCATGATTGAGGATGCTCGTCATCTCGTAGTTCATTACGAGACCACCCGCGACGTACATTTCAATTTCCGATGCGCGATGCCGATCGACCGTCTTTTGCAGTGACTGCACGAATTCCTTGAGCTGCAGCGAATTCAAAACATGCACTTCGGATTTTTTCGACGACCCCTTGGCCGTCGCGCGCGCAGACGCTCCCTCGAAGGCATCAAGCACTTCTGCATCGCTTTCTTTTTGCGCATCGGTTTCGATCTTGAGCACGATCGTCGTAAATTTTGCATCTTTCGAGATTAAGACGTTTTGATAAAGCGGATTTTGGCGCACGAGAGTTTCAAAATGTTGCAACTCTTCGGTGTTCGTCGGAAAATTCGTCAACAAATCTTCAACGACAAGAGCATCGCCTGTTCCATAAGTGTGTCGTGCGTTAATGAGGCTTGTCACTTCGCGCACATGGGGCACGGAAGTTTCAAGATCTTCGTGCAAAGCCTTGAGCCAATTCAGAAAGCGCAAATCAAAAACATTTTGTGGCTTGATCGCAATGACGACGCGCTCTTCGGTTCCAAATTGTTCTCGAAATTTGGCGTAGGTCACGAGCGTGGGATCGTGAGCGGGCAAATAACCTTCGAACGAAGTGTCAACCTCAATACGTCCAATTTGACTTCCGAGTGCCAACGCAAAGGTCACCAGCGTCACAATGACTACCCAGCGCCGCTTGCACACGATGCGTGCCCAGCGCTCGAACGCCCACTCAAAGCCAGTGCGCAAACTCAAGGCGCCTCCTTTGCATAACTCAAATTTGCGTCCGAAAGATTTTCTTTCAGCACCGACGGCAAAATGAAAGAACGCGTCATATGTCGCACCGCTTCCCCATCCCATTCATCCGAGCCCTGAACCATCAAAAACGACAAAATCACGCGCACGAGCCACTCTTGCACCTGCGCAAGCGTCACACCTTTGCGTAAGCGCCCTTGCGCGCGGGCAGGTTCGAGCATGGGCGCCAAGAGATACGTTCCCATGCGAAGCAAATTGTCCGACGTAATCGCAAAGCGCGTCGTCATCAAAGCCGCATCGGGACCAAAGAAGATCGAATGCAACGGCCCCTTCGGAAGCTCGCGCAACGCATACACAATGCCTTCAAAGAGCTGTTCGTCTCCCGTCGAAAACTTCGCCAAGTGCTCCGTCATCGCTACCGTAAAACGCTCGGCATGGCGAAAAATCACGCTTTGAAACAACGCATCGCGGTTACTAAAAAGCCGATACACCGTCATGCGTGACAGATGCGCTTCACGCGCCACGTCTTCGACCGTCGTTTTGCGAATGCCATGCCGCAAAAAACAAACTTCTACCGCATCGAGAACACGCTCTCGAAGCGAAGCCGCATCTCCCGCCTCCAAGGCAATCCCTCCCGCTGCCTTGCTTTGCGCAGAACGACTGCTCCGCACGCGCGTCACGCTGCGCAAAGATTCTTTTTTCGGCCCTCTCGCCATGGATCGTT
>CAYRID010000124.1:0-6356 GCA_964424225.1 uncultured Geobacter sp. | reverse complement strand
GCGAGAGAGCAGGTTTCTGCGGCAGACGTACGTGCTGCGATTCTTCTTTCACGGTGTGCAGCCAACGCAGATGCCGAGCAAGCGACAGCCACCACAGACGGACTCCTCAACGGACGTGGTTACAACTACGGTCCGGATCCAGGGCATTTCAATTTTGCAGTATTGCAACACGAAATCGAATTGAAGCGTCAGTCTGAGTCCAAATAGAAAGTGCTGGGCTTCGCGGTTTTTCTCGCCAAAAGCATTGTGTCGTGTCCGCTAAGCTAGCGGGTGTGTTCGCGCGGCGTGAGTCAATTTTGTGTGCTGCGCAGCCTGTTTTTCCATTTGTTTTGTAAGTGTGCGGCTTTGCGATCTCTGCGCTTGGCGCTGTATTACGGCTTGCTGGATGCGTGCGATTTCGCAACCGAATGTTTGCATCCGACACTGAGAAGTGAACTTGACACCGTTTGTTCGTCATCATTTTCGCCGCTTTTCTGCAGGCGCTGCTCTGTTTTGGGCGCTATTGGCCATGGTGATCAGTCTAGGTGAGTTGCTGTTTTTCCAGGGCTCACCAAGGCTTCCTTTGAATGTCTACACTTTTTCAGGGAACACGATTGTGCAGTCCTTGTCCGAGACTGCGAAATCCTCAGGCATTAGTCTGGGGGATCGTGTCGTGCGCGTCGACGGAGAGCCCGCGGAACGTTGGTTTCGAAATTCTGCGTACGAAGTGCTGTGGAAAGGCGTGCCGAACGTTTATGAAGTCGAAAAATACGATGGACGTGAAGCGGTTGTGCCGCTTGGGCCGAGTAGTTCTACCGACAAAAGTGTTACGGCCATTGTCTTTGATGTGTGGATGTTTGGTGTCGGATTGGTTTTTCTCGGCATGGGCATTTGGGTGTGGCGGGCGCGCAAGGATCGTCCGGAAGCCTGGGCGTTTCTTTTGTTCTGCTCTTTTGCAGCTGCGCAGTTGTTTCTTGTTCGCGCGACGAGCCTCGGGTGGTTGTATATCGCAGCATCGATCAATCCCTGTTTCGTCGCAGCCTCGACATTTCACTTCATCACAACGTTCCCGATGGAACCGGCGTGGGTGCGACGGCGCCCGGGCCTTCGCGCAGCTCCTTATTTGATTGCGGCTTATTTCGCCTCCTTGGTGGTATTTCAGGATTTTCTAAATGCACCCTACGCATTATTGAGTTGGAGTATTTTCCTTTTCGTGAATGGTGTATGCATCCTTGCGTTGGTGTCGTTTGCGGTGGAGCGCCGCCGCGCGCGTATCATGGGCGACGGGTTGGCGTCGGATCGGTCCGACGTGATTCTGCTCGCCGCGCTCGTAAGCTACCTACCGATTGGTGTGAACTTGTTTGCGCAAGTTTTTTTGCATACGGCATTCCCTGTGGCGTTTGCGCTGGGGTGGCTTTTCGTGATGCCCGTTGCATCATCTTACGCAATTTTACGTAAGAAAAATTTATTTGAGCTTCGTCAAGTGGCCAAAACTTCGGCGAGTTACGGTGCAGCAAGTCTTTCGATTACGGGTTTGTTTGCGCTCTTGATTTATTTTTCCTATTCCGTCGTATTCGGGACGAATCTTCAGAAGCGCTCTGCCTGGATTGAAGGTGTCTTTATCGTATTCGCCATTTTGCTTTTTAATCCCGTACGAATGCGTTTGCAAAATCTCGTGGATCGAGTTTTCGATCACAATCGCGCGCGCTATCGACGTGCGGTCAAAGAGGTATCCGATGCTTTGGCGGCGATGATTTCGATTCAAGAGATCGTGCGACGAATTTTGTGGACGCTTACGGAAGCGATGGGTATCGAGCGTGCAATGGTTTTGCTCTTTGACGAGCAAAGAAAAGAGTTGCGTTCCGTGGCTGCGCAAGGCGATTGGAGTGCCGAAGCGCTTGCATTTCAGATTTCTTCGGAGCATCCGCTGATTGATCAGCTCTGGAATCGGCGTGAAGAGTTTTCGCGACTCGATTTTGACGATGATTTTGATCCTACAGAACGCCGAGCGTGTCATGCTGTTTTTGATGCATTGCAAATCAAGCTGATTGTTCCGATCCTTTTTGGTGTAGAGCTACTGGGAATCATCGCGGTGGGAGAAAAATTATCACGCGAGCGTTTCGTTGCGGATGATCGTCAACTTTTAAAAACTCTTGCTAACCAAAGTGCGATTGCAATCGAAAATGCCAAGGCTTACGAGGATATTGCGAAATTGAATGCGAGTCTCGAGCAGCGTGTGGAAGAACGCACGCGCGAGCTACGCGATACGCAGGCACAGCTCATTCAAAACGAAAAAATGGTTTCACTCGGCCAGCTCGTAGCGGGTGTCGCACACGAACTCAACAATCCGATCGGTTATGTGCATGCGAACTTGCAATTGATCGAGGATTACGTGCAGAAGCTCGAAGATCCAACGCTCTCCGACGAAAACCGCGCTCGAGCCAAAGATGCACTCGAGCGTTTGATTGCACGGAGTCGCGAGGGCACGCAGCGCGTAAAATCGATTGTCGAAGATTTGCGTACTTTTTCGCGCCTTGACCTTGCCGAAGTGCAAGAGACCGACTTGCACGAGTGCATCGAACGTACGATTTCGCTGATTGAGCATCGCTTGAAAGCAGGGATTCAAATCGTGCGCGATTACGGTGAACTCCCGCGTGTGCGTTGTTTCGTTGGTCGCATTAATCAAGTTTTTATGAATTTGCTCGTGAATGCCTGCGATGCGCTCGATGGCCAAGGTAAAATTCTGATCAAAACGCGCACGACACCGGTTGGTGTAGTAATTGAATTTTCCGACACGGGCCCAGGGATTCCAAAAGAAATTCAAAATCGCTTGTTCGAGCCATTTTTTACGACGAAAGCCGTAGGCAAAGGGACGGGTCTGGGGCTTTCGATTTCCCACGGCATCATCGCCAGTCATGGCGGAAAAATTTCAGTGCATTCGACTCCGGGCAGCGGCACGACATTTCGAATCGAACTACCGCTTGATATTCCACAGGAGCTTTTGCAGAAACACGAAATGTCGTCGCTGAGAGACTTAGCATGAAGCAAAATGATCGCAAGAGAATCGTTCATCTGGATAAGCGCTACGTTTGGCATCCATACACGGCGATGCAAGAGTACGTTCGCATTGATCCGTTGGTGATTGAACGCGCGCAAGGCGCAAAGCTTTTTGATTTCGATGGGCGCGAATATCTCGATGGCAATTCGTCTTGGTGGGTCTCGACGCTTGGGCATGCACATCCTCGCCTCGTTGAGGCATTGCAAAAACAGGTTCGAGAGCTTTGCCATGTGTCACTTGCGGGTGTAACTCACCGAGCTGCGGCCGAGCTTGGTGCAGCGCTTTGTCAGATCGCTCCTCGGGGTCTCACGCATGTTTTTTATAGCGACAATGGCTCGACGGCAGTCGAGGTTGCACTCAAAGCCTCGTTGCAATATTGGGCCCAAAATGGACGCCCAAAGCGCAAGGAGTTTCTTGCGCTCGACGGTGCTTTTCATGGCGAAACACTTGGAGCCACTTCGCTAGGAGGCATTTCGACTTTTCATGATGTTTTCGAAGGGGGATCGATCCGCTGTACGCATTTAACATCTCCTTGTGTAGATCTTGAAAAATCGCTTTTGGAACTTGAGGCGCATCTGCATCAAGCACAGGATCGAATTGCGGCGTTGATCGTTGAGCCGCTTGTGCAAGGTGCTGCGGGAATGCGTATTTATGCTGCGGAATTTTTGCGCACGGCGCGCGCGCTCTGCGACCGTTATGACGTATTTTTGATTTGTGACGAAGTGTTTGCAGGGTACGGGCGCACAGGCACGATGTGGGCTTGTGATCATGCTTCGGTGTCACCGGATTTTCTTTGTATGGCAAAAGGTTTTACAGGCGGAATTTTACCGATGGCAGCAACGCTTGTGAGCGAGCGTGTGTACTCGGGCTTTTTGGGTGAGAAGGAGCGTGCTTTTTATTACGGACACTCGTTTTGCGGCAATCCGCTGGGTGCAGCGCTTGCTCTCGAAGTGCTGCGAATTTTCGAAGAAGAAGCCATCTTGCAACAGGCTCAGCCGAAGATGCATCGCATCGCTGATTTTTTTGCATCGCTGCAAAATCTTGAAGGCGTGGAAAACCCGCGTGCCTTCGGAATGATCGGTGCGCTTGATCTTGCGGGTACCTCGGGTTATCTCGCGCAGGCGGGGTGGCAAGTGTATGCCGAAGCGCGCCAGCGCGGTGCATACTTAAGACCACTTGGCAATGTCGTGTATGTGACTCCGCCACTGACAATTTCCGACGAAGATTTGACACGCCTACTAGGAATTCTTCGCGATAGCGTTGTTGCCGTGACAACACAAAATTAGGTCGATTTATAAAAAGTAATAGGTAAGCATCGAGCGCAAAAATCTTGCTTGGACAAATGAGAAATTTGCAACGAAATGGATGCGGGATGAAATGTTCAATGATGCAGAGCGAGGCGAAGCAATTGCGTAGAATAAGCCAGTATTCACAAATTTGTGTTGCATGGATTGGATTTGTGATTTCTGGAATGATGCTGAGCTGGCATGCCGCAGCGCGTGCAGAGACGAACTCACAGCAAAATTGGAATGGATTTACGCTTTCTCCCTCTTTGGTGGCGCGCGAAAAAATTATCGCTGGCGGACCCAAACGCGATGCGATTCCGCGTGTGGATCAGCCGAAGTTCGCATCGATTCAGGAGGCGAGCTGGGTTGCTGCCGATACGCCGGTGATCGGGATTGCACTCGCGGGTGAAGCGCGCGCGTATCCGATTCACTTGATTGAGCGGCATCAAGTCGTCAATGACCATTTTGGATCGACACAGATTGTTGTCACTTACGACCCGCTTGCCGGCGCGCCACTTGTTTATTTGCGTAGTGTCAATGGACGAGTGCTGACTTTTGGCGTTTCCGGGTTGATCTACAACTCGAATTTTTTGCTTTACGATCTTGAGACGAAAAGTCTTTGGTCGCAGTTTCTGGGCAAAGCAATCGCAGGACCACTGAGCGGAACAGAACTTGAGTATATCAATGTGCATCAAGAACCGGCAGCCGCCTGGTTGCGTCGCCATCGCGATTCAAAAGTCTTGATGCGCCCATTGCCAGATAAAATTGATTATGGATATAGCCCTTTTCAACGCTATTGGACCGAGGATCAAATCCCTTTTCCCGTCGAGGCCAAGGATGAACGCTTCCATGCTAAAGAACTTGTTTTGGGGGTGAGCAAGAGCGGGCAGCATCGCGCTTATCTTGGATCGATTCTGACCGCATTGGGAAAATCGGTTGAGGATCGATTCATGGAGCGCGAAATCAAACTCGCTTACTTTCCCGACTTGGCACTGTTTTC
This sequence comes from uncultured Geobacter sp., assembly GCA_964424225.1. Taxonomy (GTDB): domain Bacteria; phylum Myxococcota_A; class UBA9160; order UBA9160; family JADFDR01; genus JADFDR01. The sequence continues at coordinate 1,033 of CAYRID010000124.1, read as the reverse complement.
CTGGGATGCACCGGATGATGTTCGCGTGATTGAAGCTTATTGGTTTGCATGGAAGGCATTTTATCCCAACACAAATTTGTGGAATGATCCCGAAACAAAAATAAAGCGCGCCTCTTCTGCGCCAACAATGTCGTCCACTCCCGATTTGCCATTGCTAAAAAAGTGAAGAAGCTGTGTAGCTTGAACGTAGGGACGAAGGGCGATGCCGTACGCCAAAAGCTTTCTTGAACTTGTCGATTTTTGGAAACGAAGTTCGCGCGTTGTTGTTTTGACGGGCGCCGGTTTATCAACGGCTTCGGGTATTCCGGATTTCCGTTCGCCGGGCGGGCGCTGGGAGCGCTATCAGCCGGTGACGATTCAAGAGTTTATGGCGTCGGAAGCAGCACGCGAAGAATATTGGCGGTATAAGGGCGAAACCTGGTCTGCCATTGTTGCGGCCAACCCCAGTCTTGCTCATCGGGCTTTGACGCAACTTGCACTCGCTAATCGCATCGAACTTCTTGTAACACAAAATATTGACGGATTGCACGAGCGAAGTGATTTTCCGGTGCAGCGCTTGATCAATATTCACGGCAGTGACGGATTTGTCGAATGCATGCAATGTCATCGCCGTGCGCCGCGCGCACCGGCGCAAGCACTTTGGGAGAGCGGTGTCAAAGTGCCGCGTTGCCAATGCGGCGGTGCATGGAAGCCCGCAGTCGTTTCGTTCGGTCAAAGTTTGGTGGAGCAAGACCTGGCGCGTGCGTTTGCAGCGGCTCGTCGTTGTGAGCTTTTTGTGGCTGTAGGAACTTCACTCGTCGTAGGGCCGATCAATACGATGTTCTCGGTTGCAGCGAGCCAAGGGGCGCACACTGCGATTTTGACTGCGTCGGAAACGCCCTACGATGCGGCAGCTACCTGGAAGTTTCAGGAACCGCTTGAAGAAATTTTGCCAAAGCTCGCAGAATTGATTTTGCATTAAGACGATTCGTATTCGTCGCGGTGAAATGGAAATGAAAATGGCGAAAAACTCTGAACTTTGTTTTTTGAGATC
>CAYRID010000123.1:0-6535 GCA_964424225.1 uncultured Geobacter sp. | reverse complement strand
GAAAGATCACCCGAAACGTAGTCACCGAGATCTTCGCCACCTTGCATTTCGTAGAGCAAAATCAACTGCGCAACGAGTTCGCGTGTCTCCGGAATGCGGTAATACGCCGGATCGCCTTCGTGAAACGTCTGATTGAGATCTTTGATGACATCAACGATCGAATAGGATTTTTTCACGAAATCAGAATGCGTCTCGGCGAGCTTCTGCACGCGCTCAATTTCGCGAAGAACCGCTGGATCTTTAATGCCTTCCGGCTTACCCGTGTCGAACAAATAAATCACGCTGCTCATACCGCCCATGATGCTGTCGGCTTTGAGTGTAATTTCTTTCATGGGCGTGCCATCGCGCCATTCATCCATAAAGTACGTGTCAACCCGTAATTTGGACATTCCATAGAACGACATAATAAAGAGTAGCAGGAAGAACGCGATGATCTTACGGGGGTGACGAAGGTCAAGATGCGTAATCCAAGCCAAAACTTTCTCTGCATACTTTTGAAATAGCAAAGTGGTGGCCAGCACAGAACCCACCAAAACGATTTTCCAACGCTCCTCGGCAAGCCAAAGTCCAAGCGCAGCGGCGGCATCGGGTTTTCGCAGCGCCGCAACCAACAATCCCACCAAAGCGATCGGGACACCAAAGCGTGTACACCACCAACGCAAGCGACTTGTCGCGCGACCGGAAGATGCCTGCTGCCACAACTCCGTCGATCCAAAGGTAAAGAAAGTCATCAGCAAAGTGATGGTAAACACGAATGCCATCATCACGCCGACCGCGCTGTACACAGCCAAGTTCGCCATCGATTGAATATGCGAAATGCTCATTGAAGCCAACCCGGCGGCCGTCGTCGTACTCGTAAGCAAGCACGGCGTACCGACGAGGCGCATTGTTTTGCATACGGCTTGCCGGCGATCACCAAGCTCGACGAAATGTCTTCGAAACTCAGAAATGATATGCACAGAATCTGCAACACCGACGGAAAGCATTAGTGCAGGCAACAACGAAAACATCAGATCGATGTTCCAGTCGAGCAAACCAACAAAACCTGTCGCAAAAACGAGTGCAAAGGTCACAATCGCAAATGGCCCAAACACGCTGCGCAGATTGCGAAAAATAATGAAGAGCATGCTGCCGATTAAAAGATAAGAGAGCAGTGTCATCTTCATGGTTTCGGGAATCATGATGCGGTTATAGGCCGCATTCCACGGCACATCGCCCGAATTGTAAAATACGATTCCCGAATATTCGGGGCGTTTCAAAATCGCTTCGATCGCGCTGTCCGTTACTTGTGGAAAAAGATTCTCGAGACCCGGTCCGCCGTTGGGATCGTATTGCAGCTCCGTCGGAGAATCGATCGAAGACCGCTCCATATCCACAATGATTGCCCCATATTTTGCATCGGCGCTCACAAGCCCACCAACGAGCATGGGTTTGGCGAGCACCTTGTCGCGAATCGCAAGTAGTTCTTCTTGCGTCTCCGGAAAGTCTTCGAGCAAAGGATACACATCAATGCCATCCGGAATGCTCTCCGAATATTCGACGTTCGTCAGGCTCGTTACTTTTTTTGCAAAAGGCACTTCGTTTTCAAGCGCTTCGGTGAGCGACACAATTTTGCGCATGACTTCAATATTGAATGGCCCATACTCAGCCTTCGGTGCTTCATACAAGATGTAGGCGATTTCGTCGGAACCAAAATCTTTGCGATATTGCAAAAAAGCGTTGAACGTGGGATCGGCCTCATCGAAAAAGGCCTGAAACGTGAGATCAATATGCGCCTTTGTCGCCAGAAAGATGCTAAGGCCAAAAACGGAAAAGCAGCTAAACAAGACCACCCAGCGATGATCAAACGACCAACTACCAACACGCTCAAAGAAACAATTCAGTGTCTCGATGTAACTGGATTGCGAAGAATCGGGATTTTCATGCGACACGCGCTTCTACTCCGGTTTCGAAAAAACAACGAGAAATCAGATGTCCCTCGTTACGGTAAAAATGGCCGTCAGCAAATCTTGTTTCCGTGAAGATCCACCGACGTAAATTGCATACTCACCCTCTACAACGGTCCACGCTTTCGTACTCGCATCGTAATTTGCAAGATCGGCGATGCGTAACGAAAACGATACGGTTTTCTTTTCGCCGGGTACAAGTGCAATGCGCGCAAAATGCTTTAGCTCTTTTGCAAAACGTTCTTGATTCGATTGCGGGTATCCAGTGTAAAGCTGCACAACCTCTTCTCCCACGAAATCACCGCAATTCGCGACATCGACTTGCACATTGAGCACGCCCTCTCTACCAACCCGCATGTCATCGAGGTGCAAGTTTGAATACGCAAACTGCGTATAGGAAAGACCAAAGCCAAACGCGCAATCCGGCTGCATGCCTTCGCGATCGAAATAGCGATAGCCATGATAGTAACCGTATTGTGTCACCTTGGCCTTGGGATCGAAGTCAACGAGTTTTTGTTCGGCGCGCGGCAACGTAAACGGCAACTTCCCGCTCGGGCTCACTTCGCCAAGCAAAACTTCCGCGAGCGCTGTGCCGCCTTCCATCCCCGGATACCACGCAAGCAAAATCGCCGCTACGCGATCTTTCCACGGACTGATCGCAATCGCACTGCCACCCTCGATCACAACGGCAAGTTTTGGATTGGCCTGCGCTACACACTCGATCAATGCTTCTTGCACCGACGGAAGACGCAAGCAGGTACGGTCTCCACCGCGACCCAGTAGCGGCAAATACTCACCCTCTTGCTTCGCACACAAACCGACTACGAGAACCACCGCATCTGCTTCCCGTGCAACGCGTGCAGCGCGCTGCAAATTTTTCCCCGAATCGAAAACGATTTCGACGCCATGACCAAGTTTTGCGCGCAAAGCCGCAAGCGGCGTCACGACATAACGCGGATGCACAAGGCTGCTACCGAGATCCCCAATGTTCTTGGCATCCGCAAACGGCCCGATCACGGCGAGCTTCTTCAGCACAGCGCGCTGCAAAGGCAAAAGCTTCGCATCATTTTTCAAAAGCACGAAGGATTTGCGCGCAGCTTCGCGTGCAAGCGCAATATGCTCCACCTCGAAAGGCGTGAGTGCATCGCGATCCATGTTCGTCGTTTCCGTCGCTGAAAAGCGTTGTTTCACACGCAAAATCCGACGCACGGCATCGTCAATCAGCGCCTCGGGCACACGCCCTTTGCGCACGGCGCGCACCAGCTTGCGACCGTAGCGATGCGTAAACGGCATCTCGATATCGAGCCCGGCCAAACAACCTTTTTCTGTGTCATAGATCCCAAACACAAAATCCGACATCACGGGGCCGCGAAAACCCCATTCGTTTTTAAGAATTTCGCGCAACAAGCGACGGTGATGTCCACAGTATTCGCGATTGATGCGGTTGTAGGCACTCATCACCATCGCAGCGCCAGCATCGACACACTTCTTGAAATGCGGCAAATACACTTCGTACAAACTGCGATCATCGATCTGCACGCTTACTTTGAAGCGCGACTCTTCAATGCTGTTGCACGCAAAGTGTTTGATGCAAGCCATGGCATAGCGCTGCACACCACGCACCGCCGCCACACCCATCTCACCCAAGTGATACGGATCTTCACCGTACGTCTCTTGCGCACGCCCCCAGCCCGGGTGACGCAAAACATTGATACACACACTTGCGATCACGTTTGCACCACGCGCGCGAGTCTCACGTCCGATCGCCACACCGATGCGCTCTTCAAGATCACGATCGAAGGTCGCACCGCGCGCCATCGGCACCGGAAAACAAGTCGATTGCCCAACCGCAACACCGCGCGGACCGTCGGTGAAGCGCAGTGCCTCGATCCCCAAGCGCTCATTCTGGCCCGATGCAAAGGGTCGATGGTTGTACCGAAACGGCATGATGAGAAGATCGAGCCAACCCGAACTGCCCGACATCTGCGCTACTTTCTCTTCAAGCGTCATCTCGGCCAGCAACGCTTCAATACGGCGCTCTTCTTCGGCGCCCTCTCGTGGCCATTCGCGGGCTTCGTCCATGCGTTCTTCTCCCGATTCGTGCGGTCCGTCGCCAATCAGAATACACGCTGCGCAAGGTTGCAAGCTTGGTAAGTCGATACCGCACCGCTAGATTGCAAAGCGCATGGATGCCAAACTTCCTTCCTCGCACGACGCCTCTGCCGATCCGTCGCGAAACAAAAAAGTGGATGCGCCGCAATCGCCACCGCCGCTGCTCTCACTGCGCCGTCTCTCTGCGCGCGCTCTCAAAGAAATCCTGCGCCGCACCCCCTCGAAGCAAATCCCCGCAAGCGTCGTTGCCCTCGGCATCGTAAGCCTACTCATGGACATCTCGTCCGAATTGATTCACAGCCTGCTCCCGGTTTTCTTAGTAACATCCCTCGGTGCAAGCGCCTTCTTGGTGGGCCTCATCGAAGGTCTTGCCGAAGCGACGGCTCTATTCGTCAAAATTTTTTCCGGAGCCTTGAGCGATTACTGGGGCAAACGCAAACCTCTCACCGTTTTGGGCTACGGCCTTGGTGCAATTTCAAAGCCCTTCTTTGCTCTCGCCCCGACAGCAGGTTTCGTCTTCGCTGCACGCATCGCAGATCGCATCGGCAAGGGCATTCGGGGCGCACCGCGCGACGCACTGATTGCCGACATCACGCCACCCGAACTGCGCGGCGCGGCCTTCGGGCTGCGCCAATCACTCGACACCGTCGGAGCATTCGTCGGTCCCCTGCTCGCCATGGGCTTGATGGCTCTCTTTGCAAACGATTTTCGTGTCGTCTTTGGAATGGCCATCCTTCCGGCCCTTGCCGCCGTTGCTCTATTGCAATGGGGCGTACAAGAACCCGATCAACACAAAAAAGAGTCAGGACTCAATCCGATTCGCAGAGAAAATCTCAAACACTTGAGTGCCGACTATTGGTGGGTCGTCACCATCGGAGCCCTGCTTGCACTCGCGCGCTTTAGCGAGGCATTCCTGATTTTACGTGCCACGCAAGGCGGTTTGCCCACGACCTATGCACCATTGGTCCTGATCGGCATGAATGTCGTCTATGCGCTCTCCGCGTATCCACTCGGACATCTCTCAGATTCGATATCGCGCAGCCGCTTGCTCTTCGTAGGCTGCATACTCTTAATCGTCGCCGATTTCTTTCTCGCCATCAGCGACGGTTGGATCGGAATCGGAGCTGGCATTTTATTCTGGGGCCTACACTTGGGTGCGACACAAGGCTTGCTGGCCAAAATGGTTGCCGACTCCGCTCCGCTTGAACTTCGCGGCACCGCCTTTGGAATCTTCAACTTGCTTGGCGCCATTGCGCTTCTTCTTGCAAGCGGCATTGCAGGATGGCTTTGGGATCGCGCGGGAGCCGAGTTTGCATTTCTCTTTGGCGCTGTCGCTAGCGCAGGATCTCTGCTCGCCATTCACATACGCGAACACTCAAAACAAAAATAATCTACGAAAACGCAAAAGGCGGGGCAGAAAATGGAGCGCGAGACGGGGGTCGAACCCGCGACCCTCAGCTTGGGAAGCTGATGCTCTACCAACTGAGCTACTCGCGCAAAAAACGACGCTGCGACTTTAACAAAGTTCCAAAGTGCGTCGAGTCGATTCCACGATATGTCGATACGGCGCACACACTCTTCTCACGCAATTCTCACGAAAGGAAAGCATGCCTCACGCCAACGAACTCGCAGAACTGCTCATCATCATCCTGGCTGCGATTGCAGGCGTCGCTCTCTTCGAACGCTTGCGTCTCCCGAGCATTGCAGCATTTCTCGTCGTCGGCGCTTTGATTGGACCAAGCGGCTTTGCACTGATTCGCACCCCAGAGCATGTGCAAAGCTTGGCCGAGTTCGGCGTGATCTTTCTGCTCTTTGAAATCGGCCTCGAGTTACCACTTCAAGAATTGCAGCGCCTTTGGAAAACCGTGGTGTTTTCGGGTGTCCTGCAAGTAGCACTCACAACGCTATTCACCGCTGCGATCGCTACGCTGCTCGGACTTGCGCCCGTGCAAGGCATTGTGCTTGGCGGCCTCATCGCCATGTCGAGTACCGCCCTCGTCGTCAATATCTTGTCGAAACGCCGCGAGACCAATACGCCGCACGGCAAACACGCAATCGGCATCCTTTTATTTCAAGATCTCTGCATCGTTCCGATGCTCGCAATGATGCCGGTGCTCTCCGGTGCCATTCCATTTGCCTTCCTTCCCATTTTGGTGTTGGCACTCAAGACGCTCGCCGGTCTCGCTGTCATTTACGTCGTCACGCGAATCCTTTTTCCGTGGCTTTTGAATCACATCGCGCAGTTGCGTTCGCTCGAAGTTTTTAGTCTCGTCGCTTTCGCACTCGTCCTCGCTTCGTCCGTCGGTGCAGCGCAGCTTGGACTCACGCTCGCCATTGGAGCCTTCATCGGTGGCCTGGCGCTCAATGCCTCACCCTACTCGCATCAAGTGTTGGCCGAAATTCTGCCACTGCGCGGTGTACTACTCGGTATTTTTTTTACCGCCGTCGTAATGCTCTTCGATAAAGTAGAATAATGT
>CAYRID010000122.1:0-6704 GCA_964424225.1 uncultured Geobacter sp. | reverse complement strand
CGACTGTCTCAAGCCAGATCCATCTCGTTGCGGAGTTAAAAGTTTGAGAATAAGATTGTGCCGCCAGGGGCGGACGCTTTGAAAAATCTTTGAAAGAACAACGCTCAAGAAAATACAAAGAAGGAGAAAATAAAAACAGCCGAGTCCCTCTCGCGAAGGACCCGGCTGTCGAATTGAAATTACTGACCCGTGACGATCACACAGGTTTCACCCACAAAGGGGTAATAACCTTTCGTGTGGTAGTCCGCCGTGGCGACAGTCGAAATTCCACCGTTTGCTTTTGCGGCGGCGATCGACGCATCACCCTTGTTGATCAAGCCGAGAATCGTGCTCGCGCACGAAGTACCCGTTTTCGACCCGGCGGCTTGCGTGGCCATAATGGGACCTTTGACGTCGGTGAGCAGACCCGTACCGACGGGCGACAGCCCCGAAGCGCACCCAAAAGACAAAGCGACACAACCAACTGCCAACGCCATTCCTACTTTCTTTAGCATGGAATATCCCCCTAGCTTTTTGTCTGTGTAAGCAAGCCGGCTGCTCACCCCGCGTGAGCAGCCGGCCGCTCATTGTATATGCGACAGTATCCAAAAGAATGATTGAAATAGTTTTTGAATGAATTTTTGAAAATTCTTGGACCAAAACTCGCCAGCTAAAAAAGACGCTGACAATTCGAGTGATCACTCGTACAGTCCCGCCATGACAATCAATGCGACAATAGCCGTGCCCACATCGAACACATCCCGTTTGGAATTTCGTGTAGAAGAATTGGCGGAAGCGGCGGGCGTTACGATCGACACGATTCGGTTTTATCAAGGTCGGGGCTTGCTCGCGGCACCTCGGCGCAAAGGCCGGATTGCGCTGTATAGCGAGGAGCATCTCCGGCGATTGCGCCGAATTCGTGCGCTCAACCACGATGGACTACCTCTGGCAATCATCAAGCGCGTGCTCGATGCGCCGCAGGGCGCACCCATCGCGGGGCTCGATGAGAAACTCTTACCGGCCCTTGTAAAAGAGTCGCTCGGCCAACGCTTGTACTACCGCGAAGAATTTCTGCATGAGGCCGCCATGCCCGCGACACTTCTCGATGTTGCCGAGGAGGCGGAGCTGATTCAGCCGCATCACATCGACGGCGAACCGCATTACACCGAGGCCGATTTGCAAATGTTTCGCGCTGGGCGAGTGCTCATCGAAGCAGGCCTGCCGCTGACAGAACTTGTTGTGCTAGCTCGTGACCATGCGCACTCCGTCGAAGGAGTCGCCGAACGCGCCGTGGATCTTTTTGATTGCTATATTCGTCGTGCGCATTCCACGCAGCCGCTCGCCACGCCCCGTGCGAGTGATTTGTACGACACAAACGTCATCCTACAAGAAAATGCGACACAGGACGCGGAGACCGCGCTTGAGCGTTTTCATGTTTTACTACCCGAAATCACACGGCTCGTAGCCCTGCATTTCGAGCGCACTTTGATTCGCCGCGCCTTGCAGCGCTTTGCCGACACCTCCGAAGCAGGCGACCTCAAAATGCAGCTTCCCACGCACCGCGGTAAAAAGGAAAAGGAATAGCCAATGGATCTTGATCACCTTCCCGTCGGTGCAAGCAAGCGCGAAGCCGTGCAGCAGATGTTCGATCGCATTGCGCCGCGCTACGACTTGCTCAATCGCCTGCTCACCTTTGGCATGGACCAACAATGGCGACGGCACTCACTCTCCATGATCGCCGTCGGTGCGAACGACACCGTCGTCGACATCGCATGCGGCACCGGTGACTTCTGCGAGCTTGCACAAAAACGCGGCGCACAAGTGATCGGCATCGACTTTGCGTTGGAAATGTTGCTTGCGGCAAAACAACGCAGCATCGCTGCGAACTTCGTACAAGGCGACGCCTTGATGCTACCTCTACCCGATCGCTGCGCGAACGCAGTCACATGCGGATTTGCCCTTCGCAATTTTGTGTCACTTGAACCCGTTTTTCATGAAATGGCACGCATCCTTGCACCCGGTGGCCGCATTGCACTGCTCGAAGTTTACGAACCCAAAAACCCGCTCTTGCGCGCCTTACATTGCCTGCACTTCAAAAAACTCGTTCCACTCATCGGTGGACTCTTGTCCGATCGCACTGCATACCGCTATTTGCCGAAATCAGTGGCGTATCTACCGTCGGACGAGATGCTTTTTGCAAGCCTTGAAAAAGCAGGTTTCAAAGATGTGAAGCGCACCAAGTTTTTCTTTGGCGCATCGCAGTTACTCACAGGAGTGTTACGGTGAGTCATCCTGCACAAAAACATTCTGCGCAAAGCGGTTGCGTCGCGACGGGCACAGCACCAAACGTTGAAGCAGCACGTACCGCGATGTCGCCTCGCAACGCAAAGCAAATCAATGCGGCAAGCGGCGAAAAGGCAACTTTCAGGGCCGCGCTTGCCAAAGCACACGCACTCGCTTGCACGCGGCAAACACCCATTTTGCTGAGTGTCGCTTTGCGTATCTCTGCACTCAATCTCGTCGAAATTTTTGCAGCCTCCGTCGATACAGAACGCTTCCTCTTCGAACAACCTGCACAAGGATTTGGCTTGCTTGGGCTCGGCAGCGCCGTCGTGCTTGAAGCTCATGATGCAAGCCGCTTTGCTGCGATTCGCAGACAAGTCACATCACTCACACAAAACGTTCTGCGCTGCGGCGATGCCCTCTGTACAGATTCGGAATCATCACTCTTTACGCCAAAATTTGTCGGTGGTTTTGCGTTTGAAGATCGCTCACGCCCATCGCAAACCTGGACTGCATTTCCTCATGCACGATTCGTCTTGCCACAAATACAAATCGAAATTCGCGGCGAAGTGAGCGGTGCGATTTTTCAAGCTCTGATCCATCGCGAAACAAATATCGACGACATTGCACAGTGTTGGCAGGACCATCACGCCAAAATTCTCGACGCAACCAATGCGCCATTGCAAGCAACCCGTACAAAACAAAATTCTCAAAAAATTCAGCCTCAAAACGGCACGGATTTACAAAATGAAATTTTGCCTACGCTGCCGGAATCGGTTCTCTGTGCCACTTCAGCAAGAAACAGTTTTTCGACGAAAAGCACTTGTACCTTTTTTTCGTTGAATGAAGACCCTCTTGATCGAAGCGATCCGCTTCGCAACGAGAAATCCTCTCAGACTCCGCGCGAACCCAGTCCGGCTGTACGCGAGCATTATCTTGCCATCGTGCGTAAGGCGCTTGCAGCGATCGAGCGCGGCGAGCTTGAAAAATCTGTCGTGGCACGTTCAACCACTCTGTTTTGTCGCGAAACCCTCGCACCCGAGCGAATGCTACGAAAGCTACGCGACACTTATCCGCGCTGTACACTTTTTGCCGTCACTCACGGCGTGGATACTTTTCTCGGCGCAACGCCAGAGCGCTTAGTTTCACTCGAAAAACAAATACTACACATCGATGCGTTGGCTGGCTCAGCGCCGCGTGGTTTAACTCCTGAAATCGACACACAAAAGCGCCACCAGCTAAAAAATAGTCGCAAAGAGCGTCATGAGCACACCTTGGTTGTGCAAAGTATTCGCGATGCCATCGAATCGCTCTGCGAAACGCTACAAATTCCCGACTCGCCGTGCGTACTCGCACTGGATGCGATCCAACATCTTCACAGCCCAATCACCGGTCGCGCCGTCGCCACAAATACGGTGCTTGATTTTGTTGAAGCTTTGCACCCGACGGCAGCCATCTCCGGTGCGCCGCGCGAAGCGGCCAAGCGCTGGCTTGCAGAAAATGAAGAGCTCGAGCGCGGTTGGTATAGCGGCCCTGTCGGCTGGTTCGACACCGTCGGTAGTGGCGATTTTTCCGTCGCACTTCGTTGTGCACTCTTAAAGCCCACGCAGGCTCTTTTCTTCGCTGGTGCCGGCATCGTGGCCGATTCGAATCCCGAACAAGAACTCGAAGAGACGCGCTTAAAGCTTCGCGCATCGCTACTCGCCTTTTTGGAGATCGAGGCATGAATCGCGTTGCAAACGCCCCGAACCGCAATGTCGCCTTCGCTCTCGCCTTCGTGCAAGAACTCCCTCGCACAGGCGTAACACATATTTGTGCATGCCCAGGATCTCGATCAACACCGCTTCTCATCGCAGCGGCGCAAACGCCAAGCCTAAAAATGTGGATGCACGTCGACGAACGCGCGGCAGCGTTCTTTGCCCTCGGACTCGCGAAAGCCACGCGCTCACCCGTAGCGCTGCTTTGCACCTCGGGCACAGCCGCAGCCAACTTTTTACCCGCAATCGTCGAGGCCTATCATGCACGTGTACCGCTGATTGTTCTTACAGCAGATCGCCCTGCCGAGCTTCGCGACTGTGGAGCGGGCCAAACAATCGATCAGCTACGCATCTTTGGAAGTCACGTGCGCTGGTTTGCCGAAGCGCCACTGCCCGAAGCAAGCAATCTGGTTTTGCGCGCCGTGCGCAAACTGGCCTGCCGTGCAGTCTTCGAAACTTCATCGCACCCACGCGGCCCCGTGCATTTGAACTTTCCCTTCCGCGAACCGCTCGAACCGAAATTTATCGACGGAGATTTTATCGAAGATCTCCATACACTATCCAGTGACGGACGAGAGCTGCAGCCATTTTGTGACGCAAAGCCCGCACAAACACGAGCGAGCGAGTCCGTCATTTGCGAGATCGTCGATTGGATCGCGAGCGAAGCGCACGGCATCATCGCATGCGGACCGCTTGACATTAGCCCGACACTTTCGAACGTCATCGCAACCCTTGGCCACCTGGCAGGCTGGCCCATCTTTGCCGATCCCACTTCGCAGCTTCGCTGCGGCAAGCATGTGCAGGATGCGCCTTTGCTCGCGGCCTCGGATTTGCTTTTGCGGGATGCCGCGTTTTCCGCAGAACACGCGCCGCGCGCCGTGCTTCGCCTTGGCGATTTTCCGACGAGCAAGGCGCTTCGGCTCTGGCTCGAAGCACACCCTGCTGCCCGCTCGGTCGTGATCGACCCCGAAGCGACCTGGCATGACCCCTCACATCTCGCCCATACACTGATTGCCGTAGATCCCGAGCCTCTGCTCGCTGAACTCATTGCGCGGCTCGCCGCAAAAATACCCAAAGCACGCACAAGCCCGTGGTGCGCAGAGTTTCTCGCAAGCGATGCATGTGTGCGCCAAGCCATCGCTACGGCCGTGCAGGAAGATGAGCGCCTGCTTGAGCCGCGCTTTGTTCGCGAGTTAGCAGAGATTCTCCCCAAACAAGCCGCACTCTTCGTTTCGAGCAGCATGCCTGTGCGCGATCTTGATGCGTTCCTGCCCCTGAGCGCAAAGCCACTGCGCGTATTTTGCAATCGCGGTGCAAACGGTATCGACGGAATCCTCTCTACCGCTCTCGGTGTAAGCGCTGCTCTCGACGTACCGACGATTCTTATCGTCGGTGATCTCGCCTTCTTGCATGATCTGGGTGGCCTCCTCGCGGCCTCGCGCTACTCACTCGATCTTTTGATTTTCGTCATGCAAAACAACGGTGGTGGCATTTTCTCGTACCTTCCAATTTCTCAGCATGACGCTGCAAGACCACAAAAATTAAAAGTGACACAAAAAAAAGACATGACGATTGCCTTCGACGCGCTGTTTACGACGCCGCATCACCTCGACTTGCAACCCTTTGTTGAAGGCTTTGGCGGGAAGTACGCGAAGGTTTCATCGTGGTCGCAGTTTCGCACCATCTCACTCGAGGCTTTGCAGGATAATGGCTTGCGCGTCATTGAGCTGCCGATTGATCTCAAAGCCAGTGTTGCAGCACATCGCACAATCACGAAGTGCGTTGCCAAAGCACTTGCCGAGCGTCGCGCCAAGACGAACGCAAAAAAAACATGCCAAGGCAGGGTGCGATGATTCCCCAACGCTCTTTCAGGTCGGACAATCCTCCGAGGAAGTTTGCCGAACACCACATCACGGCCGACGGTGTACAGCTTCACGTTGAAACCATCGGCGAAGGTGTGCCAATCGTACTTCTGCATGGCTTTACGGGCTGCACACAAAGCCTACGTCCACTCTCTGCATCGCTTGCGGGCTATCGGTGCATTGGTATCGACTTGCTCGGCCACGGAAAATCCGAACATCCTGAAGATTCAACACTGTATAGTGTCGAATCTTGCCTGCGTCAAATTCGGGCTCTTCTTGATGCTCTTCGCATCGAAGCGGCGCACTTCTTTGGCTACTCGATGGGCGGGCGTATCGCTCTTGCCTTTGCTGTTTCGTCACCGGCACGCGTGCTTTCTCTCACCACGATTGGTGCGTCGGCGGGAATCTCTGACCCGCAAGAGCGTGAAGCCCGACGAAAAACCGACGCCGCACTTTCCGACGCAATTTTGCGTGATGGCATTGAAACCTTTGCCGAACACTGGTCGAAGCTGCCGCTCTTTGCCTCGCAACAAAAATATCTTTCCCGTGACGCCCGCGAGGCACTGCGCAAACAACGCCTCGCGAACTCTGCGCAAGGTCTTGCGGGAAGTCTGCGCGGCTGCGGCACCGGCGTGCAGGAACCATTACACCAAAAGCTGTCAACGCTCACGATGCCAGTTTTGCTTTGTGCCGGCGAAGAGGACGCAAAGTTTCGGGCGATCGCCGCAGAACTTGCTGCTCTTGCGCCGCAAGCCCAAAGCGCAACGATCCCACGCGCCGGACACGCCGCTCATCTCGAAAACCCCGAAGCCGTGCTTCATCG
>CAYRID010000121.1:0-6754 GCA_964424225.1 uncultured Geobacter sp. | reverse complement strand
GCTCGTGCGGCCTGCAGTTCCTGCACCGGGATGTGATGAACTAGTCACTCTCAACACACAAATGTTTCGTTATCAAGAAGGCTCTGCATCGAAACAACCGCCTCTGCACGGCGCACGACCCGACTGGGAGGTCGCTCAAGATTTTGCACGCGCACTGGGTGCAAATTGGAGTTACGAGTCACCCGCTCAGGTCATGGAAGAAATCGCTCGCGTAGCTCCGACACTTTTTGGTGGTATTCATTATTCGCGCCTTGCGCATCACGGATTGCAATGGCCTTGCCCAACGCCAGAGCACCCCGGCACCGAAACTGTGCACCGCGATGGTTTTTTGCGCGGGCGGGGCTTGTTCGTGCCGCTCGACTTCTTGCCGAGTCCTGAGCATAACGTCGATGGCTACCCGTACTTACTCATCACAGGACGTGTACGCGATCACTACAACGTCGGCACGATGACGCGGCGTACGCCGAATGCAAAACTGACTTCCTGCGACTGGCTCGAAATACATCCCGATGATGCTGCACGCGAGGGTATTGCTGATCGCTCGACGATTGCACTCGAAAGCCGTTGGGGCCAAATCGAAGTCCCCGTGCAATGGTCGCCGCGGATTGATCCCGGCACTTTGTTCTTGTCGTTCCATTTTCCCGAAACGCACGCCAACCGTCTTACCGGACCGCAGCACGATCCCGATTCCTATTGCCCGGAATACAAAGTGACGGCCGTGCGCATTGGCCTGATCTACAAATCGAGAGAATGAAACTTTAGTGCGTCATTCACATTGTATCCTGGCAAAGTCAGAACATTGCGCTGCACGATTCTTCGAAAACGATATGACTTACTTAGTACAAAGAACGCAAACTACGGCAGGGCATCAGCGATGCGCTGTGTATAACCATAGAGATTCATTTCTCGGTCGCGCAAAAAACCCACGAGTGTTATCCGAGCATCCGTAGCCAGCTCGACCGCCAACGAAGTCGGAGCGGAAATTCCAACAACAACCGGTACGCGAGCGACGAGTGCCTTTTGTACGATTTCGAAAGAAATACGTCCCGACACCATCAAGAGCAGGCCTGGCTGCGCAAGGAGACGATTGCGGCTTGCCCATCCAAGCGCTTTATCCACAGCGTTGTGTCGGCCTACGTCTTCTCGCAAAACAAGCAACTCGCCTTGCGCTGAAAAAAGTGCCGCCGCGTGTGCGCCACCGGTTACAGAGAAAAGCATCTGCTCACGCTGAAATGGTGCCGAGAGCGCAACGATTTGCGCGATCGCAAACCGCGATTCATCGGCGAGGGGCGGAGCCGATTTGAGTACGCTCTCCACAGCAGTTTTGCCGCAGAGCCCGCAACTACTGTGAACCAAAAAATTGCGTTGCAATGCAGCAAAATCGACCGTGCAACTTGGACGTAGTGAAATTTTTAGAAGATTTCCGTCGGAGTGCGTACTGGAGGAAGAACTGCAGTGGTGCATTGCCTGCACATCATCGGCCGAGCGAATAATGCCTTCACTGAGCAAAATGCCGTGCGCAAGATCAATATCCTGACCCGGCGTGCGCATTGTGATGAGAAGCGTTTGGCCCTGAATTTGAATTTCGCAGGGTTCTTCGCGAACGAGATTGACTGTGCGGACTCGTAGTTTCTCTTGCGAAACCACAATACACTCAAAGGTGTCGATTGTATCCTCCGAGAGGCTCGTCACTTTGGATTCTGGTTTTGGGGGAATGAATCGATCGGACACCTTGGCTCCTGTTGACAGCGGGTCATGCTTTCATTGGTTTTCGGCGAGCAGGATTTGCAGGCGTTCCGCACGGCAGGATCGAGCCTGCTCGTAAAGATTCCATTGTCCCATTGCGCGAAGCAGGTTGTGCTCACCGGCCGCAGGGAAACGCGTTGCATCCCAACCAAAGTAGTTTTCTTGCAAAGCATCGATGGCAAAACGCGTTGCAAGCTCAAGACTTATGCACTCAACGCCGTGAGCGAGAGATCTGCGTTCGACGGGCAAAAGCTTAAAATACAAATTTTCAAGATAGCCTTTGGTAGAAGCTTCAAAAATTGCAAGATCGAACTGCGTTGCCAGAGTATCTTCGCCTTGCGGATTGCACCACGACCGCCAAGCATCGCCAAGTTCAAAATACAGTGGCATAGCGCTGAGGGTATCAAGATCAACGAGGGCAACGACATGCTCGTGTCCCGCCGGCGAGTCTGCCGCAAACACAAAATTGTTTATCTTGAGATCGCCGTGTGCGATGCGCTTTGGCAGCTCTGAAAAATCTTCCCATTCCTTCGAAGCTGCAAAAATTTTTTCAGCCAAACTACACACTTTGACAAAGAGACGATGCGTCGAATGCGCCTGCAAAGCATGGCGAAGCCGAACGAGATGATGTGCTGGGTCATGCAGGCGAAAGCCCAACGGTGCGAGAGGCCGAGGCAAATTGATCAATGCGCTATGAAATCGTGCAACGAAAGCCCCGACAGCCCGTGCTTGCGCAAGGCTTGTAAGACGATCGACACTTACGCCGGGTACACGTGTCAACAAACGCCAGCGTGCATGCGAGTTGTCTTCCACAAAAAAGTGTTGATTTTTTGATCGTACCAGCCTTGGTGTTCCGAAGCCGGCAGCAACGAGTGCCTCGGTAACCATGTGAATGTTGCCGTGAATTTGCGGAGAAAAGACGGGATGCACGCGTTGCAAAACGTATTCGCCGCTCGCTGCGTGCACCGCAAAACTTCGATTGATGAGTCCGCCACCAAGCGTTTCGAGCTTGGCACCGTCGAAGCCTGGGTAGAGCGCGAGCACTTGCTCGGCACTGCGCAAATCGCTGGAGTCTTGTTCGGCCATCTTGCGAAGCGTTTTCGATTTGCGTTCAAAGTGCAAGCAAAAGTTCTTCGCAATCGTTCCCGCGAAACGCAAGGCGCGCACAGCCTTAGCCATGATTTCTATATCTGCGACTTATGCGTGGCCGTGCCCCGATGAGCTCTTCTGTGCCGGCATCAAAGTTCGAAGTTCTTGCAGCATGAGAAGCGTTTCGAGCTTTTGTTGTGTTTCAAGATTGAATGGATCGAAGTGCACGCCCGAGGTTGCAATTCCTCCAAAGCTCGTTTCCTTCCGTCGATTGGAACGCACGACTTTCCCCGGAATACAAAGGCTCTTGTGCTGCGGTAATGCCGAAGCAAGCTGAACTTGCACGGTCGAGCCTTGCTGGAACGGCAGCGACGTAACGAGTTGGCATCCCGTCAGCGAAAGATCGGCGAGCAGGGCACTACGATAAAGCAGGCCATCGCGCACACGAATTTCACTTTCCATCGCCGTGCGCAACGAGCGACGACGATCCGAGTTTCCAGCAAGTGCGCGGCGCAAAACTTCGCGCAAGCGTTCGGCAGAAATTGGGCGTCGCGCGAGAAAGTCCGCGCCACAATCGATCAAACGCTGCTGCATGCTCTGCGAATAATGATCCACGAAGAAAATTTGAATGGGATGCAAAGTTTGCAATGTACTCAGCGAGGGCTGTAGACGCATAACTGCGTAACGTGCAGTCGTAATCAAAAGCTTACTCGGAAAGTGTTGCGTGGGATCGTATTGCGCCCAAGGCAGCCGAACGCAACTTTCACCGAGTGCACCGAGCGCGGCGAGCACATCGCCCAATTCACCATCATCAATCACTAAAATTTTGGGACGGACTTGCACGGGACCTCTCTCACCGCCCTGCAATAGGTGGCATTGCAGGACTTCTTGAACCGGTGCAATTTTGATTCTTTTCGCAAGGATTGCAATACGGGGAGAACACAGAGAGGAGAGAATGCAATGTCGGATACGAAAAAGGCGTGTTTTGGTGCAGGTTGCTTTTGGGGCGTCGAGGCGCGCTTTCAGCAGTTGCCTGGAGTAGTGCGTACGGCCGTGGGTTACACAGGAGGAACGCGGATCGATCCTACGTACCGGCAAGTTTGCTCAGGCGCCACAGGTCACGCCGAAGCGGTCGAAGTTGAATTCGATCCTACACAAATTAGTTACGAAACATTGCTTGAAAATTTTTGGGATTGCCATGATCCAACAACACTCAATCGCCAAGGTCCGGATTTTGGAACCCAGTATCGATCTGTCATTTTCTTTTGCGACGCTGAGCAAGAAGCCGCCGCGCGCACCTCAAAGCATGCGCTTGAACGTGCGAAGCGTTTTCGAAATCCCATCGTCACTGAAATCGTTGCAGCGCAACCGTTCTATCGCGCCGAAGAATACCATCAGCAGTATCTTGAAAAGCGGGGCAAACGAAGCTGCCACGTTTCCTGACTTTCGAATCACCAAAAGAACGCTGCCGCGAGCTCGACACAGATGCGCCTTGTGGATGCACATCGCCTTGCACAAAATGCGCAGCGAAGTAAAACACCTCAGGAGAAACCAAAAGGCCATGACGCATCTCAGTGATCAAGTGCAACACGCGCAAACCAAGGCCATCTCGGAGTGGATGGAAGAACACCGAGCGGATTTTTTACACCTCCTTGATCGTGTGTTGCGTGCAGAATCACCGTCGCAGGACTGCGAAGCGCAGTGCGCCGTACTCGCCATTTTCGAAGAAGAATTTGCACGACTCAATTTTGTGACGCATCGGATTGCCGATCGAAACCTGTACGCACGTCCGCGCTTTGCCCTCAAGCCACGTTGCATTCAACTTCTCGTCGGCCACTGCGATACGATCTGGCCGCATGGCACGCTCGAAGAAATGCCTGTACATATCGAGAATGGCCGTTTGCACGGGCCGGGCGTGTACGACATGAAGGCGGGACTCGTGCAGATCGTCTTTGCATTGCGCGCGCTCGCCGAATTGAAGATCTCTCCTGCGGTAACACCCATCGTCTTCATCAATTCCGATGAAGAAGTGGATAGTCAAACCTCGACTCCGACGATTCGACGACTTGCGCGCATCGCAAATCGTGCGTTCATCCTTGAGCCCGCTTCCGGAGATCACGCGGGATTTCTCAAAACCTCACGGAAAGGAATTGGGCGCTTTGTACTCGAAATCGAAGGCAAGGCGGCGCATGCGGGCGTCGAGCCCGAGCGCGGTGTGAGCGCAATACACGAATTTGCGTATATCCTTCCGCATCTGCTCGCACTTGGCGATCCATCACGAAAAATTACAGTCAATGTCGGTAAAGTGGCGGGTGGCATTCACTCCAATGTCGTTGCTCCGCATTGCCAAGCAGTGGTTGACGTGCGTGTTTGCACCATCGCCGACGCGCAGCGCATTCAAGCAGCGTTGCACGCGATCCAGCCGACACTCCCCGGCGCGAAAATTACCGTGCACGGCGGCTTCTCGCGGCTTCCGATGGAAAAGACGGCGCGCAACTCCGAACTCTGGGCGCTTGCGCGCCAATGCGGCGCACGACTTGGACTCGCACTGCAAGATGCATCATCGGGAGGAGCGTCGGATGGGAATACGACGAGCTTGTTTACGGCGACGCTCGATGGGCTTGGCCCCGTCGGAGACGGAGCGCATGCCCGTCACGAATTTGTGTATGTGGATCGACTCGCAGAGCGCGCGGCGCTGCTCGCACTCTTAATCGCCGAACCCGCGCTTCCATTGACCTCTTCTTTTCTCCCACGGGACTGCCAATGACTTTTCGTTCAGAGCGTTGACTGTTTTGGTCAATTGGTGATATTAGCCAAGTCCGAGTGTTTTCTCGTGCTCTGCAGAGCACGAGCGTGTGAGCTGCGGCTCAAAGCATGAAATGAGCGTAGTCAGCACAATTCTTCTTCAAATTTGATCTGGGAAGCAAAGCTTATGTTGAAAATCCACGTATTGATTCGAGCATTTTTCCGTCGGTGGGGGCGCTTCGTATTTCTTTATCCGTGGTGGATTGTCGGCACTGCCGTTGCACTAACAGCCGTGCTCTTCTCGGGCCTTTCGCTTGTCAAAATGGCAGCGTCTACAGAGAGCTACATCAGCGAAAACGATGCTTCGCGCGAAGTGTATGACCGCTTTCGTAACCAGTTCGGATACGACGAGAATATCCTGCTTTTACTCCGCACGGAAAACGTCTTCGATCTCGCATTTCTTGAGAAGTTTCGCGCTTTTCATCGCGACCTGGAAGAAAACTTACCGTCGCTCGACGAAGTCAATAGCTTGATCAACGCGCGCGTGACGCGTGCGGAAGGGGACGAGCTAATCGTCAAAGATCTTTTTGAAGATTGGCCAACGACGCCCGAAGAATTGGCGGAGATTCGCGAACGCGCGCTGTCTTCACCCACCTACGTCAACACGATTATTTCGGAAGACGGAAAGGTTCTTGCCATTCCCATTCGCCTGATGCCGGGCTCTTGGCACCCGCAGTCCGAGGGTGCGGACTCGCTCGACGCAGCACTGGCTGACCGTGCAACAAGCACAGGTGAGATATCGAGTGCGTCCCGAAAAGCAAAGACCATCGACAACGAAGAGCTTTATCACTTGGTCGAGACGCTGCATGAGATCGTTGCGCGTCATCAAGCCGAAGATTTTCCGATCTACATAACGGGTGGACCACCCATGACGCATGCCATTCTTGAGGTCATGCGCAAGAACATGGCAATTTTTACGTTACTCTCGGATGTGTTTATTGGAATCGTGCTCTTTTTGATGTTCCGTCGCTTATCGGGTGTGTTTCTTCCCGTTCTCGTCGTCACCACTTCGCTGATCGCAACCTTTGGCATCATGGGGTATCTCGGTATTGTCGTAACGCCGACAACGCAAATTATGCCAACGCTCATTTTGGCAGCCTGCGTCGGTGATTCG
>CAYRID010000120.1:4457-6798 GCA_964424225.1 uncultured Geobacter sp. | reverse complement strand
CAATGTATTTCTGGCGATGGGTGCCCAAGCTTTCGCCGCAGCAGCGCAAGTGGCCGGTGTCGATGGCGTGATTTTGGCGGATTTGCCGCCGGAAGAAGGTGCTGAGTTTTATGCTGCGATGGAGCAAGCGCAGATCGATGCCATTTTTCTGGCCGCTCCAACCACGCAGGATGCGCGCCTCAAGATGCTCGCTACGAAGACGCATGGCTTTTTGTATTATGTGTCACTGACGGGTGTCACGGGTGCGCGCAGTGCACTGGCGACGGGAATCCGCGAGCGCGTCGAGTTTGCTCGCACGCAAAGTCAAATTCCGATTTGTGTTGGTTTTGGCGTCTCGACGCCTGCGCAAGCACGCGAAATTGCAGCGTATGCGGATGGTGTAGTGGTAGGAAGCGCCATCGTGCAGCTTGTCGAGGGATCGGCTTCGCGGGATGAAGCCGCACACCGAGTGAGCCAGTTGGTCGCCGATCTAAAATCGGCGCTTCGCTGATATTACACTTTTTTGAGTTGATCGAAAACGGTACGAACCTGTGCCTGGGTGGCGTCGAGGTCGCCCGAGTTATCGATCACAAAATCAGCTAACGATTTTTTCTCTTCGATGTCGAGCTGCGCGTCGATGCGTCGTTTGGCTTCGTCGCGACTGCAGCGATCGCGTGCCATCGTGCGCTCAATTTGCACAGACTGCGGCACATAGGCGAGTACCGTCGCTGCGTATGGAATTTGTGCTGCCGAGCCGTTGCCTTTCTTTTTGCCTTCAAAGAGCAGCGGAATATCGAGAATTACGATTTCTGCACCTGCGCTCGCGGCAGCTTGGATGCGTTGGCCCATTTCTTGAATTACTGCGGGGTGCACAAGTGCGTTTAAGCGTTGTAGTGCTTGCGGGTCGCGAAACACGAACGCGCCGAGTTTTTTTCGTTGCAGCGATCCGTCTTCGTCCAAAATTTCGGAGCCGAATTCTTCGACGATCTGGGCCAGCAGCGGCGTTCCTTTGGCTTGCAGCTCATGCACGATTGCGTCGGCGTCAATAACACGGGCGCCGAGTTCGCGAAACATTCGCGCGACTGTGCTCTTTCCGGAACCGATTCCGCCGCTAAGACCAATCAATTTCATCGCAGCAAGAGTTGCATGCGCAGGGGCTTGGAAACAAGGCTCTTCTGCGTCTTGGTGTGCATTATGCGTCCATTTCTTCGTCGGTGACGACGCAATTTTTGCCGCGCGCTTTGGCGCGATACAGCGCGCGATCGGCCCGCTCGAAAAAACTCTTGCGGTCGCCTTTGTACTCTGCGACGCCGAGCGAAACGGTGACGTGCACGGACTGGGTCGGCGAGCCGGCTTTAAACTCGTGGCGATCAATGATGGCGCGAATTTTCTCTGCGAGTCGCTGTGCGCCGTCGAGATTCGTATCGCTTGCCGTCACTACAAATTCTTCACCGCCATAACGCGCGACGAGATCGCTTTCGCGAACGGTTTTGCGAAGCAGCGATGAGATTTCCATCAATATCTGATCACCCGCAGCGTGCCCAAGGCGATCATTGAGCTTCTTAAAATTGTCGATGTCGATCACGATCATCGAGAGCGCGTCGCCGCTGCGATCGACGCGCCGTGTTTCTTGAGCAAGGTGGTCTTGAAAGAAGCGATGGTTGTAAAGCTGCGTGAGTCCGTCGGTGATCGAGATTCTACCCAAGATATTGTTTGCGTAATGCAGCTCGACGTTTTGATCCTGCAAGCGAGCATTGATTTCTTCGATCTCTTCTCGGCTATCGCGAAGTTTCTTTGTCATTTCGTTGAAGGCGCGCGTGAGCAGGAAAAGCTCATCTTGTGACTTTGGTTCGGAAAGTTGAACGTCGAGATTGCCATGCGTGATGCGCTGTGCGGCGTCGGAAAGTGCATAGATGGGCTGCATAATTGTTTTGGTAACGCGGTAGCCAATCAGGCTGAAGAGCAAAACCATGCTTAAATCCGCGGCGATGAGCCAGCGCGCAATCGCAAACAACGCGCGAAAGGTTTCTTCGTATTCTTGCTCTACGACGAGAATGACATCGAGGGAGCGCAGGGGCTGCGAGCTGCCCAGCACATAACGGCCTGCGTAGTTGGGGTATGAACGTACTTTTGTGTCTTGTGCATAGGTTGTCGTGATTTCTTTTGCAACCGTCCAACGCCCGTCGCGCGGGAGTGTATGCACTGAAGTGAGAATCTTTGCACCGTCGGTCGCGAGATAGAGCTCCCCGGAGCTTCCGAGCGCAGCGCTTGTTAGAAGACTAGTAAGTCTTGCCGCGTTATAAAATCCAAAAAGACAACCGATAGTCTCGCCGTTTGCAATTTGAATGGGTGCCGCAGCGAC
>CAYRID010000120.1:0-4447 GCA_964424225.1 uncultured Geobacter sp. | reverse complement strand
GGAGTGTTGCGCAGATAAAACAGCTTGTTGTTGTGTTGTGCGCGAAGTTCGGAATAGATTTCTTCCGAAAGCAGGGGCAACGCTCCGATTTCGAGCTGTGGCTGCCCAGAGCCGTCGAAGAGGACAAAGCCTTCGAGATGTCCGGAGATGCGCAACTGCCGAAGAAGTACGCGGGTTATTTTCGCGCGTTCGCTTTCGCTGCTGAGCGCGAGAACCGTTTCGTTTTCATTCGCGATCTGCTCGATTTCGCGCTGGCCGTCGTCGAGCCAATTTTCTACGCGCAAACTGACATGACTTAAAATTCGTGGAAACGAGTTCTCGAGATTTCGGCGTGATTCGACGTAGATGGACTGCATCGGAATCCAGCTAACGCCGATGGCCGTAACGAAGGTTGCGATGAAAATCCCGAAGATGATCTTTACCGGGAGACTGCTGGCGAGTTGCTTCGAACCGCCAGGATCGGGAGATGCCATTTTGTGTTTTGCCTTCGAAGCTTTTGCCTTTGCCCGTCCTTGCAAGGCCTGCGGAGCACAAAACTAAGAGTTTGTGTGGATCCGAGAATAAGCGAAATCGTTTTGAGTACAAAGAGTTATCCGCGAAATTTTTTGAGTTTTCGGGGGAGAGAGCGATCATAAGAGGGATCTTTGTAAGGTTGTGATTTTCCCCGCAGAAAAGGTTTGCACCCAAGAAGGGCCTTGGATATGTTGTCGCAGCAATTTCGAGGGGTTAGCGCTTTTTTGGCTGGGTGTTCTCCTCTCTTCCGTCTTCTTCAAGGCGTTGCAGCAGTTTCAATTTTGCATGAGTCAGCTTGCCGTGGCGAATATCGTGGCTCGCAACGAGCAAGCAAACGCGTAAGTAAGAGTGGCCGCCTGTGAATCCACCGCGCAGAGTGGTCGCGTATGCGCCCTCCGTTCGTGTGCAATGCAAAGTGTGCGCAAGAAGACGCGGCGAAGCGCAGGGCTTCGCACCGACACGAAGCCGTGACAGAGTAGTGTGCGATGGCGACGAGCAGTCGAAACCCGTCCAAGCGATCCTCGCCGTCGAAAAAATCTTCGACACAATCTCGTGTCGACTCCGCAACGAATTCTTTGAATGAAATTGAAGTATTGCGAGCGCAGATTGATGCTGTCGATTGTGCGATTCTTGAGAATCTCAATGCGCGAGCGCGTTTCGTGCGCGACATCGGCCGCTTAAAAGAGCAGGCGGACGCTGCAGTGTACTCGGCTGCGCGCGAGCGCGATCTCATCGAAGCCTTGCAGCGCAAGAACACAGGGCCGTTTCCCGACGCAGCGCTGCGCAGCGTGTTTCGCGAGGTGATCTCGGGCACGCGTTCGCTTGAGCGGCGCTTGCGCGTTGCGTATCTCGGACCGCAAGGCACCTTTAGTCATCAGGCGGTCCTCCAGCAATTCGGTGCGCAAGTCGATTTGGTTGAATGTGCGACGATTGATGACGTGTTCAAGGCCGTTGAACAAAGACGCGCGGATCATGCTGTCGTTCCTGTCGAAAATACGACACAAGGCGCTGTGACGCCGACCTTTGATCGATTTCTCGAGAGCGATGTGGCGCTTTGCGGTGAAGTGCGCGTGAAGATCCGACACAATTTTTTGTCGAAAACGGGCCGGCGAAGTGCGGTGCGAAAAATCGCATCGCATGCACAGCCGCTCGCGCAGTGCCGACTTTGGCTTGAAACCCATATGCCGGGAATCGAGAAAATTGAAACTTCCAGCACGGCGGCGGCGGCTCAGCTTGCAGTCCAAGATGCTTCGACGGCGGCCATCGGCGGTGAGATTGCGGCCGAAATTTACGGTCTCAAAGTGATTGAGCGCGCGATTGAGGATCGCTCCGACAACACGACGCGCTTTTTGATTCTTGGCACACAAGAGCCGGCAGCCAGCGGGCATGATCTCACTTCCGTGGTGTTTACGGCTTCGCGCGATGAAGCGGGTGCGTTGTATCGCTTGCTCGATCCTTTTGCACAGAATGGTGTCAATCTCACTTCGATCCAGTCGCGTCCGATGCCGGGGCGACCGTGGGAGTACGTTTTTTTCTTTGATCTCGAAGGACATCGCACGGACGCAAAAGTGGCGAAAGCTTTGCGCGAAGCGGCTCGGCGTGCGCGATCCTGCAAAGTGTTGGGATCTTTTCCTGCGGCACAAACGATCTGCGACGCTGCAGAGGGAAATTGCGGGCGGGACGAGTAAACAATGGCTTTTGAAAAAATCGTCAAACCGTATATCGCCGCCTTGACTCCCTATAAGCCAGGCAAACCGATCGAAGAGGTGGAGCGCGAACTGGGGATTGCGCGTGCCATCAAATTGGCTTCGAATGAAAATCCACTTGGCCCTTCGCCCAAAGCACTGGAGGCGCTGCGTGCGGCGGCGGACACGATTTCGCGTTATCCCGACGGTGGATGTTTTCGCTTGCGTACGAAGCTTGCGGCCAAGCTCGGAGTAGCAGGGGAGCAACTCGTTTTTGGTGCGGGCTGTGATGAAATTCTCGAATTGCTGGCCAAAGCTTTTTTGGGGTCGGGCGATGAAGTGGTGTATGGCTGGCCGTCGTTTGCGATGTATCCCGTGGTGGTGCAAGGCATGGGGGCAACGCCGGTGCCGGTGCCTCTGACACAAAATCTTGTTTATGATCTCGACGCGCTACTGGCCGCTGTGACACCGCGAACGCGACTCGTCTTTGTTTGCAATCCGAACAATCCGACAGGAACGAGTGTAGGTGCTGAAGCTTTTGATCGTTTTGCCAAAGCGCTTCCGCCGAATATTGTGCTGGGGATCGATGAAGCCTATTTCGAATACGTACAGCGCAGCGATTTTCCGGATGCACTTGAATGGGTGCGGCGACGCCCGGGGACGGTGGCGTTGCGCACGTTTTCGAAAATTTATGGTTTGGCTGGGCTTCGCGTGGGGTACGGCGTGATGGATGCAGAGATCGCGGGCTATCTCGAGCGCGCGCGTCATCCGTTCAATGTGAATTTACTTGCGCAAGCTGCGGCGTGTGCGGCGCTCGATGACGAAGACCATGTGGCACGTTCGCGCGAGATCAATGCGCGCGGCGTGGCGTATTTGACGCGTGAGCTTGCGCAAATGGGGCTACGCACTTGGCCGACGGACGCAAACTTTTTGCTTGTCGATACCGGCGCAACGCCCGGTGTGTGCGACTTGCTTTTGCAGCGCGGTATCATCGTGCGTCCGATGGATGCATTTGGGTTTCGCGGTGCAATTCGCATCACGATCGGTCTTCCGGAAGAAAACGAACGCTTCATTAAGGCGTTACGCGAAATTCGGGAGACACTGAAGTGAGTACATCGTTCGAAAAAATGGCTGTGATCGGGCTTGGTTTGCTTGGTGGTTCGCTTGCGCTCGCTGCCAAGCAACGCAGGCTGGCTCGCACGGTGGTTGGCAGTGGACGGCGCGACGCGGCGTTGCAATATGCAGTAACACATCAGTGTGTTGATCATGTCTATCGCGATGCAAAGGAGGCGGTGCGGGATGCCGACCTCGTTGTGCTTGCGACGCCCGTTGGAGCGATGTTGGAACAAGTGTGCAGGTTTGCGCCTGCATTGCGGACAGGCGCAATCGTGACCGATGTCGGCAGTGTCAAAGGTTGTCTGGCGCAGGCGTTGCCGACACTTTTGCCGGATGGCGTCACTTTCGTGGGAGCACATCCCATGGCGGGTAGCCACCTAAGCGGCATCGAAAATTCGCGGGACGATCTCTTCGAGGGTGCCGCGTGTATCGTTTTGCAAGAGGCGGAACCGTCTGCCGTGGAGCGCGTTCGTCGTTTTTGGGAAGACCTTGGTGCGCGCGTCGTTTTGCGCAGTGCGCAAGCGCATGATGAAGAAGTGGCTTGGGTGAGTCATGCACCGCATGCCATTGCGTTTGCGTTTGCGCGTGCGCTGCAAAATGCACCCAAGCAAGCTGGTGAACTGAGCGGACCTGGCTTTCGAGATTTTGTGCGTATCGCACGCAGCGACGAGGCACTGTGGGCAGAAATTTTAATGGCCAATCACAAGGCGCTTCGCTCGTCACTAAAAAGTGTTGCATTCGAGATCAACGCCTTGATTGAAATCCTGGATCTTGCGGATGTCGATTGCACGGCGCCGGGAATCGAGCGGCTATCGGCCGAAAGAGCGCCTACGGCGGCGATGGAAAGTTTTTTACGCGAGGCGCGTGTGGCCTTGCGCGGGTTATCGCCCGATGAAATGAAGTGAGAAAATTGCGCGCAGCGAAGGTCGTTTGCGCGCGAAATGAGAACAGAGCGATTTGCAATGTTGTCAGCGCTGGATCCGGAGGCGTAATTCCGGACGTTGCGCCTGCCGGGGGCCGAAATCCGGAATGAGGGACTGCGAAAAGGTTTCAACTCTTTTCTGTGTTGGGCGACATAATGTTGCTGTGAACACAATTTGGTTGCAAGCGATTGGCAGCATTTCCTCAAGAAA
>CAYRID010000119.1:0-7010 GCA_964424225.1 uncultured Geobacter sp. | reverse complement strand
AGTTTGCTGCAATCGCGCTGGCGGCAGAACAAGTGGGCGGCGCGCAGAAGTGCCTCGATCTTGCGGTGGCCTACGCAAAAGAGCGTATCCAATTTGGGCGCCCCATTGGTTCATTTCAGTCGATCAAACACAAGTGTGCGGACATGATGGTGCGCGTCGAATCGGCGCGTTCGGGTGTGTATTATGCTGCTTGTGTGGCGGCGGAGGACGGCGCCGAACTGGCCAGCGCTTCGTCGCTGGCCAAAGCCTCGGCGTCGGATGCGTATTTCCAAAATGCAGCCGATGCAATTCAAATTCATGGCGGAGTCGGCTTTACTTGGGAGTATGACGTGCACTTGTATTTCAAGCGCGCCAAGTCGAGTGAGACACTTTTCGGTGACGCATCCTATCACCGTGAACTCGTTGCAAAAGCAATTGGTCTTTCGGAGTAAACGTATGGCCTGTCCGCTCGACATGAAAGACAAAGTGGTGATCGTCACCGGTGGCGGAAAGGGTGTGGGGCGCGGCATTACGGAGCGCTTTCTTTCCGTCGGTGCACAAGTTGTGATTTGTGGTCGCAATGCGCCCGAGGAGTTGCCGGCGCAGGAGGTGCGCACTGCTGCGTTCGTGGCGGCCGACATTCGCGAAGTCGATCAAATCGATACGGTGATAAAATTTACACTCGAAAGTTTCGGCCGTATTGATGTGCTCGTCAACAATGCCGGCGGTGCGCCGCCGGCGGACGCCGCGACAGTATCTCCGCGTTTTTCGGAGTCGATCATTCGCTTGAACTTGATTGCGCCGCTGCACTTTTGCCAGAAGGCCAATGCCGTGATGCAAAAGCAAGCCGAGGGTGGTTCGATCATCAACATTGCCAGCGTGAGTGCGACGCGCCCTTCGCCGGGTACGGCGGCTTATGGCGCGGCGAAAGCGGGACTTGTGAACTTGACGCAAAGTCTTGCGGTCGAATGGGCACCCAAAGTACGAGTCAATGCACTCGTTGCGGGTTTGATCAAGACCGAGCAGGCGCATTTGCACTATGGCGACGAGGCCGGGATTGCTTCGGTCGCTGCTACGATTCCACTTGGGCGTTTGGCCGAACCCAAAGATATTGGCGACGTTTGCTTGTATTTCGCCTCGCCGCTTTCGAGCTATGTCACGGGTGCGAGCTTGCTTGTGCATGGGGGCGGCGAGAAGCCCGCTTTCCTCGATGCGGCCAAGAATACTTCTTCGTCGTAGTTGACTTCGCTTTTCCCTTGCTCAAAACAATCTGCTGCCCTTCGCCTTTCTTCTTGTCGGCGCAGCAAACGCCTTGTTTGACTTGCAGGTCTTTGCCTAACCGTCTTTTCTTTAAAGAGTTTCTCACGAAGTTCCGAATGAAAAGTCGAGTTGCTTTGGTGTGTGCGGCGTTGGTTCAATGCTTGCTTAAGCAACTTTGCGGTGCAGCATGGAGACAATGCAAACCTTGGATGCAGTGGATCGTCGCGTGGCCTCGTGGCACGCCGCGCAAATCATCCCGCAGTAGATGGAGCGTCGAGCAGTGAAATCGGATAGCGAAGCGTTGATCAATCGCCTTGGCTGGGGCGTGCGCGGTATTGCAGCGATGTGGCACTGCATTGCGGGCGTGCTGATTTTGCCGATTCTCACTCCACTCATGCGCCTGACGCCGTGGGAAATGACGATTTTTACTTGGCTCGTGATTCCGCTGGGTTTGATCGGAATTTTAGTTTTGGTTCCTTCTCGCGAACGTCGGCTAAGGACGCTGCGAATCTTCTTGCAGAAACACTTTGCGGGAGAGGCCACCGAAGAAGACTACCGAAGCGGATTCGACGCGATCGCAAATTTGCCGCGCAGTGAGACAATTCTTGGTGTCAGCATTTGGCTTGGTTTGGCGCCGCCGATCGTTCTGACAACGTGGATCTTGAGTGACACTTTCTCGGTGTCAATGGGTGCAATCATTGGCGTTGCGGCAGCTGCAGCGGGGTTTCTTTCGCAGCTCTTTTCCTTTTCCGCCCTCAAGAAATTTGTCGAACCCTATCGAGCCATTGCGGCCGAGGGTTTGCATGATCCTAAGGTACGCCAGGATCTTACAAAGTCGTTTACGCTAAGCGTTAAGTTGCCGCTCGTGATCGCAAGCTTACTGGTGACAGTAACATTTTTTAGTGTTGTCTACACGCAGTCGCGAATTTTGCGCTCGATGGAGACGCGAGAGACTTCGGTGCAACGTGCATTGCTCGAAGAAGCGCAACACGAAGCGCAACAAGTTCTGGCTGGAGAAGCGGCGGAGATCGCGTCGCGCCCCGTGCAGACGTATTTTGGCGAAGGTAAGTTTTTGATTGTTCAACGTGAGACGGGAGAAATTGTTGCAGGGGATCGCTCGGCCGTTGTGAAAGGTGAGATCGAGGCCTTGCTCGCAACGTTGGCCAAAACGCGCGAGCAAGGCGTGACGGCGGGAGATAGTTCGATTTTCGATGTGCCCCACACTTTTGCGTGGCAAGAGCTTCCGGATCAGCAGCATGTTTTGGTGGTGGTGACGCAGGAAGATGCTCGTGCCGCCGAGGGTGGCAAGAACATGATCGCCTACATTGCGCTCGTGTCACTCTTTGCCGTCGGTGTCGGATTTGCCGCGGCCAACCGGCTGACAGCAGATTTACGGCACTCGCTGAGTTTGTTGGGGGCTCAAGTGAGTCGTGTTGCGGCGGGCGACTTGCGTCGCGGCGCGACACTTGAGTCCGAAGACGAATTGGGTCGTCTTGCCCATGGCATCGAAGAGATGGCTGGCGCACTACGCCAAACAGTGTCGGGCGTGATTGCGAGTGCGGACCGCGTCGATCTGGCTGCGGGGGAGATTGCGGATGTGACCGATGCCGTTGCGATGGCGAGCCGCGAGCAAACCGAGAGCGTCGCGCATGTGACGACAGCGATGGACAGCATCAATCGTCAAGTCGAAGGCATTCATGTCTCTGCGGAAGAGCTCAACGCTTCGGTCGAACAATCTTCTTCGTCGGTGATGGAGCTTGGTGCGATGGGTGAGCAGCTCGCCGATAGCGGTACTGTACTTATTTCAAAGGTGACGCAAGCCTCGCAAACTTTTAAAAACTTCTTGGAAGAAATCGGACGTGTTACCGAAAGTGCAGCGCTGCTTTCACAAGGTACGCTTGAGACATCAAGTGGTATCAAACAAATGGCCGTTGCCCTGAGCCAAGTCGACGAGAACGCTGCCGCAACGGCACAACTTTCCGAGCGTGTCGTTCAAAATACCGAAGTCGGCAAGCTTTCCATTGAAAAGACCATTCGCGGTATGGGTTCAATTCAAGAAGACAGTGAGCTTGCGGTAAAACTCGTAAAAGAGCTCGATGCACAGACGGAGCAAATTGGAAGTATCGTCGGTGTGATTACGAATGTCGCCGATGAAACGAATCTTCTGGCACTGAATGCAGCCATTATCGCAGCTCAAGCAGGTGAACATGGCCGTGCGTTTTCGGTCGTGGCTGACGAGATCAAAGATCTTGCAGACCGTGTGCTGACGAGCGCTGCAGAAATTACGAAGGTGATTCAAACGCTTCAGCAAGGTACGAACCGGATGGTGACTGCGATTGATCGCAGTGCGAGCAATGTGCGTGCGGGGGTAGATCTCTCGCGGGAGTCGGGTGCTTCGCTCGAAGCGATCAATCGTGCTGCGTTGGAGACGGGCTCGCGAATGATGGAAGTCGTGCGTGCCGTGCAAGAGCAATCTGCAGCGGCCGAGGAAGTGACGCGCTTGATGGAATCGATGCGAGATAGCGTTGCGCATATTCAGCGCGCTGCTGAGCTGCAACTACAAAAGACGCAGGAAATGGTGGCGAGCAACGAATCGATGCATGACGCGGCGACACAAGTTCAGGTTGCAAGTGAAGAGCAAGGTCATAGTGCGTCGGAGATCGCCAACACCATCGAACATGTGCGCTCTGCAACAGGAGACATCGTGCAGTCCTTGCATCAGCAATCCGAGTCGATGCAAGAAGTCACGCAGCGCGTAGCGGTCGTGCAGGAGAAGACGCAATCCAACGAAGTGGCGGCGAAGCGCATGACACAGTCGATGCAGAGTCTTATTGAAGAGGCGGTGCGGCTGCGCGAAGGCGTCGATCGCTTCAAAGTTTGATTCGCTTACTCTTTTGCGAAGTAGCGGCTGATCGTGTCGATGACGCAAGCCGGACGCTCGCTGCCTTCGATTTCGACGGTGACACGAATCGTCGCTTGGACGCCGCCTTTCACTTCTTCGACCTTGATCAATTCACCGCTGCCACGCACGCGCGATCCGACTGGTACCGGTGCCGGAAAGCGCACTTTGTCCGCGCCGTAGTTGACGCCCATCGAAATGTTTTGCACGTCGACGATTTGCGGCAAGAAGTAGTTTACGAGCGAGAGAGTGAGGTAGCCGTGCGCGATGCACGCACCGAACGGACCACTTTTGGCTTTTTCGGGATCGACGTGAATCCATTGATGATCGCCCGTCGCATCGGCAAAGAGATTGATGCGATCCTGTTCGATATTGAGCCATTCGCTATGCCCCAAATGTTTGCCTTGAGCAGAGAGTAGTTCGGCGGGAGATTTGAAAATCGTCGGCATGGTGTTGTTCTCCTTATACAAAATGGATGACAT
The DNA here is from genome assembly GCA_964424225.1 of uncultured Geobacter sp. Classification (GTDB taxonomy): domain Bacteria; phylum Myxococcota_A; class UBA9160; order UBA9160; family JADFDR01; genus JADFDR01. Next base: position 2,390 of record CAYRID010000119.1, on the reverse strand, counting down.
TAAAAATGTGTCGCGCGGCTTGCATCCGATCGGGAGTCGCTAGGGCTAGGGATGCTGACTGCTCACAGCGACGACCTCACCCGTCATGTACGATGAATAATCGCTCGCAAGAAAAACCATCACGTTGGCGACTTCCCACGGCTCTGCACCGCGTCCGAACGCTTCGCGTGACGTAAGCTCATCAAGTACATCTTGCGGTGTCACTTTATTTAAGAATTTGTGTGTTGCGAGGCTTGGCGAGACGGCATTGATGCGCACATTGTGCTCGGCAGCTTCGAGCGCCGTGCAGCGCGTGAGCGCCATGACGCCGGCTTTCGCAGCGGCATAATGCGCTTGCCCAACTTGTGCTCGCCAACCGAGCACCGAGGCGTTGTTCACGATCACGCCGGCTTTACGCGCGTACATATGCGGCAGCATGGCGCGCGTCATGCGAAATGTGCCGGTGAGCGTAATTCCGAGCACGGCGTTCCATTGATCGTCCGTCATGTCGACGACGTTCGCGGTGCCACCGAGCCCGGCGTTGTTGATCAACACATCGATGTGTCCAAGTTCGGCAATGGCTTTTTTGACGAGTGCCTGCACTTGATCTTCGTCGGTGACGTTGCAGATTTGGCTGCCCGGCCGCTTGGTGCCTGGCACCTTGGCGAGTTCGTCCACGGCTTCGCTGAGCCGACGTTCGTGGATATCGCTGATGAAAACCGCTGCGCCTTCCTCAAGGCAGCGCTTTGCAACGGCAAAGCCAATTCCGGTACCGGCGGCGGCCGTAATGAGTACGGTCTTGCCGCGTAGCAAATCATGGCCTTGTACATAGGGCGGGGCAGTTTTGCTCAAGAGAATCTCCTCGCGGTGATATTACACGAATTGGTGTTGGTTTTGAAAGGCGCACTATGCCGGGCGCGGCTCGCGCGGCATGCCGAGTGCGCGTTCCGAGATGATGTTGCGTTGAATCTGGTTCGAGCCCGCGTAGATCGTGTCCGAGCGCGTAAACAAGAACATGCGCTGCAAGCCCGTGAGTTCATACGGCGCTCCGTCGGCAATTTCCGATTCCGCACCGAGTACGTCCATCGCAAGCTTGCCGAGGTTTCGGTGCCAGGTCGCCCAAAAGATCTTCGTGATCATCGCTTCGCGCGAAACTTCGCCCGTTTGCTCGGCACTGAGCGTACGCAGCGCGTTGTAGCGTTGCAGCTTCAAGCCGATCCAAGCATCGGCGATGCGTTGCCGAATCGCGGGGTCTTTGGCTTTGCCGTTTTGCTTCGCGATGGCGATGATTTGATCGAGCTCGTTTTGAAAGAGCATCTGCTGGCCAAGTGTCGATACGCCGCGTTCGAACGCGAGTGTGCCCATTGCCACTTTCCAGCCTTCGCCGGGCTTTCCGACGATGTTGCTCGCCGCAGTGCGCGCATTGTCGAAGAAGACTTCGCTAAATTCCGAATCGCCCGTCATCTGCACAATCGGGCGCACATCGACACCATTTTGTTTCATTGGAACGAGTAGGTAAGCCAGTCCATTGTGTCGCGACGAACTTGGATCGGTGCGGCATACGACGAAGCACCACTGCGACCACTGCGCGCCCGAGGTCCAAATTTTTTGGCCGTTGATGACCCACTCGTCGCCTTGCAATTCGGCGCGCGTTTGCACGTTGGCGAGATCCGAGCCGGCGTTTGGTTCCGAGTAGCCTTGGCACCAAATTTCTTTGCCACTCACGATGCCGGGCAAAAAGCGTTTCTTTTGCTCCTCGCTGCCAAAGGCGATGATGGTCGGGCCAGCGAGGCCTTCGCCGATGTGACCCACACGACCTGGACCGCCGGCGCGTGCGTATTCTTCGAAGTAGATCACTTGTTGGCTTACGCTGAGTCCACGGCCACCGTGTTCCTTGGGCCAACCGACGCAGGTCCAGCCCGCCGCACCGAGTTTTTGTTCCCACGCAAGCCGCTCGTCGAAGAGGGCGTGCTCGTCACCCGGCCCGCCGCGACCTTTGAGCACGGCGAACTCGCCGCAGAGATTGTCTTTGAGCCAAGTTGCGATTTCGCGTCGAAAGGCTTCGTCGGTATCACTAAAACGCAGATGCATGCGGGATCACTCCGAGAAAATTCCGGCGGTATGTTAATAAGGCCACCAAGTTACGCAATGCAAACTGCGGCGAAACTCGGTGGGAAGTTCTAGCTCGCTCCGACGCATTGAGATAGGATCGGCCGCACTCGCGCGATGCCTTTGGTTTTGAAAATACCGTGCGAGAGCGGGAGCACTGCTTCTCCAAGATCACCCAAAATTGCCCGAAGAAATATCGCGAAAACAGGAAAAAGGATTGCATGGCATGAATCAAGCAAGTCACGGTGCTGCCAACGCGCAAAACGAACCGACCGAACAAACCATTCCGCGTCTCGTGCAAG
>CAYRID010000118.1:0-7045 GCA_964424225.1 uncultured Geobacter sp. | reverse complement strand
CTTTGGGCGTGCAGCAGGATGGTCTCGGGTAGCGTGCTCATGGGTAACCTCGTATGTCAGAAATATATCTTAATTTCTGACATCCTGCATGCTTTTCTCGGGGCGCAGTCATTCATCCGCCGCACCCCAACGCGTGAACTTCCTACGGCGGAGAGCAAGAGCGAATGTTCCAGCGTGTCGTCACGCGTGCGATGCCGCCAACCTTCATTTCGAAAACTTGTCTGCGACACGTTTCGTCGCAGGGCGAGTTTATCTTTCTTGTTTGGGGAAAGTGTTCCGCGCGACGGTCGGGCCGTCCCAGAGAAGTATCGAACACTCATCCCCGAGTACGTGAAAGACTATTGTGTCCCTGAACCAATTTGCCGCGTGAGGGAAACAGTGAGCAAAGCAAAAAAAATTGACGATCGAAGTTCTGGGAACGCCCGTCACCGTCCTTTCGCAAAAAGACGAGGACTACATTTCGCTGACCGACATGCTGAAAGCCAAGGACGGAGATTTTTTCGTTTCGGATTGGCTGCGCAACCGCAATACCGTTGAGTTTCTTGGGATTTGGGAACGTGTGCACAACCCCAACTTTAATTATGGCGAATTCGCCGTAATGAAAAGCCAGGCGGGTCTACACAGTTACAAGATCAGCGTGAAAGAGTGGATCGCCAAAACCAATGCCGTTGGTCTGCGGGCGACGGCAGGAAGCATGAAACTGCCGCAAAGTGAGCGCTTGAAGCACTTGAACGAAATTGTCATACGACAGATGCAGGTGCTCACGGCGGCGCCCGCAGCACTCCAACAACTCAAGGGATGACGCATGTTGGACACCGACACAAAAAGACGTATCGACATGGCGCGTGACATTTTGGTGGGGAAGGTTCCCGATCCAAAGAGCCAAGTCGAGCAGATCACGATTGCGCTCGAGGTCGAGGCCATGGCCCGCGCATACAAGCAAGGCAGCATCGGATACACGGCGTGCGTAGGGTGTTCTCAGTGCGGCGAGAATCTTCCCGACGACGTAGAACTCTACGGTCGGTGCCGAGCTTGCAATCCGCTCGAAACTTTTTGCGAAAGAAGCGAGTGCGGCTGTGCAACGCGCTTTGGAGCCTTGAGCCATGAAGAAGTCGACTCAAAATAGTGTAAAGACCCGCCGAAAGAAGGCCACTGCGCCGAAGCGCTCGCCACGGCTTGCGGAGATCCTCGCAAAAACAGACTGGGAAACCATCGCCGCAGAGATGGCTGCCGCATACCCCGTCATGCATCTCAAAGAAATCTACAGAATGGGTAGAGGCTGCAATCCGACGCAGCATGGCCAACGGCGTTGTTTTTTGCTCTGGATGTAAGAAACCATATGAAGGGCGTACCCTCCAGGAATTAGAAGGCGATCATATCGTGGCATTTTCCGAAGGAGGATTTACAACTTGGGAGAATCTTCAGCTGCTTTGTAAACCTTGCAACAGTAGTAAGGGAGGATCTAATCGAATTTCAAAATAACATGATCTTCTCTCTCCCGACATTTCAGAGGGGGACGAGTTCATTTCTCCAGAGACACGCAATCGGGAGATACAAGCTCGGCAAGGAAAACTCCCATTTCTTTAAGTAAAGAGTCGGAGTTTAATCCATATCGCGTCTTAAATTGTGGAATGACAACCAGTGTGGTTTTTCCGTCGTTAATCTTTTGGTGGAAGTAGCGTCGTTTGCCCCCTTTCTCGTCGAAAATTTTTTCCTCAAGCTGTCTTTTTTTACCAGCGAAACAAAGAGAGAAATCATACCGATGAGTGATCCCAACACCAATAATCAACTTTGGATTTTTTATTTTCGTAAGGTTGAAAAAATAAGGAAATCGATATTTTCGACACCATTCTAAGTAACACTCTTTGGATTCAAATTTTACTTTTTTTTCAAGCTCGTATTGTTTCCATAACTTGTGGTCCAATGAGCGAAACGCAATTGGGTATAGATTCAGTTTGAATAGCGGTGGAGTGTCACGTTTGATAGCCGAGTAGCTCTTCACGTCCTTCTGCATCCAAGCCGTATAGAGTTTGGCAACCGATATTCCGAAAGGATATGTCAGACTGCCCGCCCAATCGTACTTCTTCGGTGGCTCTCCTAATTCACCAGAAGTTATTTCTTCATAGTACGTCGAAACCTCCTTGTTATAGTCATCATCTGACTGACCCTTGCGTTTTGCATAACCCCATTCGATTCCGCATAGCCAGATCGGAGATTCCGGGTTTCCTCCGTCGCAACCGGATAGACTGCGAGCCCATTTCGTAAAATTGGTGTTGTCGACCGTATGAATTGCCATTTGCCCCCTCAATGACTCATTAAAGTGTATTAATTCTTAAGAAAATATGCAGTTCGCATTGATCGGTTCAGCGTATCAGAACGACCGTGTTTGCAGTTAAAATGGCTCAAGCTTTTTTTAACGGAAAATTTTTCCTGCGACACTTCTTGATGCAGGGGTGGAGTATTTCTTGCCTCGACACTTTTCGAGGTTGGCATTATGCGAAGCAGGCAAAGAACCCTTGGGCTAACGGGAGTGCGTCGTTGGCGACATCATGAAAATGTAGATTCAAAAGATGTGCCGCAGCTCGTTCGCTGGTGGTTGTGGAAGTTTTTTGCGCGAATGGATTTCAATAAGAACATTCTATTTGATGAAGGTGGCGTAAACGATTCTGCGTTGGCAAAAACAATGGGTCTCGGGCACTGGATCGACGTCTCGAATTTTTTGTACGAACAAGCGCAGGAAGAGTTCTCTTCGCGCTACAAAGAGTTGGAGAAAAATTCGAAGCGCGTGAAGGCGCCGCAGCCATTACGCAGAAATGTTTTAAAGATTTCGCGCTTGCTTGGTTTGTCGAAGGTAGAATGTCGAATTCTCGAATTTCTCATTCTAAGTCATAACCTTTCTTTCTTTCGACGTTGTCTTCATAAAAATGAAATAGATGGTGGAAGGCGAGAAGTAGCCCATTTTTTTTCGCAGCTCTTTGATTTACCCGAGAAAGTCGTGCTTCACGCCTTGAGTTCGGACGGGATGCTCATCCGATCTGGAATGCTTGCGTGCTCGTTCGATCGTTTCCATGCTAGTTTGCCGCGAATGCTCGAGGTGAAACCCGAAACATTGGATCTCCAAATGTTTTACGAGGAGATCGACACGACGACGCTCCTTCGCTTTTGGGCATCACCGAGCGCGCCGCCCGAGCTTTCGCTAGCGGATTACACGCACTTTTCGCAGCCGATCGATACCCTGCGTGCCTATCTCAAGATTGCGCTTGCGACGAAGCGCAAAGGTGTAAACGTATTTGTGTATGGTCCGCCCGGCACGGGCAAGACGCAGCCACTGCTTCCACCGACGGTCGATCCCAAAGTTTTTGAGACGGTGAGTATGGCACTCTACGAAAACCATTGGTTGCAGCTTGATTACAAAAATGCGGCGGGGCGACGTGCGGAGATCGAAGTCATGCCGCTTGGGCTTGCGCAACAAGGGCCGCGCTTATATCTCGTTTGCCGCTATAGGGGCTATGACAACGAACGCACTCTGGCACTACACCGAATTCTTTCGGCAATGAAGTCCATTTCGAGCTTTAAGCGCCCCAAAGAATTTGATCTTGAAAAATACGACGACGACGGACGCTTTGGTTTCGGCGATGGACGCCGCATCCGGCTCACCTTCCAGATTCAAAAGGAGGCCGGCTATCACTTGCTCGAATCGCGACTTTCCGAAGACCAAGAGGTTCGTGAAATCGGCGACCACTACGAAATCAGCGCGACGGTGGTCGACACGGAGCAGCTCAACTGGTGGTTGCGCGGTTTTGGCGATCAAGTGACGCATGTGCATTGAGGGCCAGTACGCGTCGAGCCAGCGACGAAACACACGTCGATCAAAGATTCACCGACGAAAAAATCTTATTTCGCAAAGCTTAAACGAGTTTCTTAAAACGAGGATTCAATTCTTTTTGATTCCGCCTCGGGTGAGCTGTGCAGGGTTGAGGAGCTGACGCAGTTCTGCGTCGGATAAGTCACTCATTTTGCGCGCAACTTCAAAGACTGGACGTTTTTCTGCGTAGGCACGCTTTGCAATTTGAGCGGCCTTCTCGTAACCGATTACAGGGTTGAGGGCCGTAACAAGAATTGGATTTTTATCGAGTGCACTCGCCACGTTCTCTTGACGGACGCGAAGCTTGGCCATGGCTTTGTCGGCCAGTGCACGCATGGCATTTGCAAGCAAACGGATGGCTTCTTCTACATTGCACGCGAGAAGAGGCAGCATGACGTTGAGTTGAAAGTTCCCGCTTTGTCCGGCAATTGTCACCGATTGGTGTAGTCCAATCACTTGTGCACAGACCATGCACAACGCTTCCGGAATCACGGGATTGACTTTGCCGGGCATGATCGACGAGCCAGGCTGTAACGCCGGAAGCTCGATTTCTCCAAGTCCGGCCAGAGGGCCCGAGTTCATCCAGCGCAAATCGTTTCCGATTTTCATCAACGCCACAGCAAGAACGCTGAATTGCCCCGAAAGTTCAACGACATCATCTTGCGCCGCTATACCTTCAAAAGTGTTGCTAGCTGGCGCAAAGCGCATGCCGGTTTTCTTTGCGAGCGTGCGCGCCACGCCCGCGCCGAATTTTGGATGTGCGTTGATGCCGGTGCCAATCGCTGTGCCGCCAATCGGCAAGCGCACGACGCGCTGCAAGCTGTCGCGAATTCGCGCTTCCGCCGACGCAAGCTGCGCCGACCACGCGCCGAACTCTTGTGCAAAGCTAAGCGGCATGGCGTCCATGAGATGCGTACGTCCGGTTTTGACGGTGCTTCCAATTTTTTTGCTTTGGGTTGCAATCGTCTTTTGCAAATGAGAAAGCGCGGGCAAGAGGCTGCGTTGGACTTCGATTGCCGCCATGACACGAATCGTTGTCGGGATGACGTCATTGCTACTTTGGCCGAGATTGACGTGATCGTTGGGATGAATTTCGAGTTTTGCAGATTTCGCGGCAATCCGAGCGATGACTTCGTTCGCGTTCATATTTGTCGATGTACCCGATCCCGGTTGATAGCGATCGATCGGAAACTGCTCGGCATATTCACCGTCGGAAACGGCTTGAGCCGCCTTTGCGATGGCGTTTGCGCGCGGCGCATCGAGAAGTCCAAGTTGGGCGTTCACCTCGGCGGCGGCTTCTTTCACTTGCGCAAGCGCGCGAAGAAAAGCCTGCGGCATCGGTTCGCCCGAGATATGAAAGTTGTCGAGCGCGCGCTGCGTTTGCGCTCCCCAAAATGCCGCAGCCGGAACGCGCAATTCGCCCATGCTGTCGTGCTCGATACGAAACTCGCTTGGCTTCGACGTCTGTTTTGTTGCCGGTTTTTGAATGCGCTTTTTGGGAGCCACTTTTGTTCTCCTTCGTATGGACTGGCTTTTTCGAGAGTGTGGGTTTTTGATTTGGAAATCAATTGAAAATCCCCGAAACCACTTTCAAAAGTTTGTCCCACTCAATTCTTGCGCGCGCAGCGAGGACGCAGCGGAAAGGGACGCCTCCATGACGAAGTGCTCAACACCAATTCGTGTTGGATCGAACAGGAGAGAAAAGATTTGTGATGGGTTAAACTCGCGAGTTCTTAGCAAAGCTTTGATTTTGGCCGGGAAACGATGGAATCCATTCTACAAAAAATGCTTGATTGCTCTGCCGAGCAGATCCCAAACAATTTTGTGGCGCTGGTGGATACGATTCGTCCACGGCGAGTTGGTGACGTCGATACGGTGGTGAACAATCTGCGTGCGCTTGCATTTTTGCTCGAACAAAACGCCGAATATCGCCACGCCCTTGAGAGCCAGCTACGCGAGCTTTTTAATACAACACGCCAAGCACATCTTTATACGGATACGGGAATTTTTTCGAATGAGCCGTTGCTCACCGCATTACGTCGACGTATTGGCGAGAGAATTCTTCCGTTAAAACCACGTTCAAACATACTCAAAGATGTGTTTGGATTGGTTTTTTATCGCAAAGACGATTACGTCTGGCTTTCCGCAATACCCTATGCGGTGTGGGCCGAGTTGTATCGAAGCCTTCGATCCAGCTCGAGCGAGGCGAATAGTTCTTATAGCCGCTTGCAGATGCTTGAGGCGATTCATGTTTTGTCTTGCCGCATTGCCACCATCGGCCTTGAGCCGGAACTCGTGCAAAATGCACCGGATATGCAGCGCTTTGAGTCGCCTTTCGTACGCCAAAATGTTGAGACACAAAACTTTGTTGAAAATTATCGTAAGGCGCTTACGGAAAAGTCGGCTCTCGACGACGATGCAAAACAAATTTGGGTTTTGCTGGATCAATGCGCCGACCAAGTAGTTCGCGTTCGCAAACACGCACTTCGTTATGGCGTTTCGGTGAGCCTAACTTATCACTTGCTTCGTCTTGAACAGCACATCGAGCGAATGCGCCTCTTGCTTCAGCTCGTCGATCCGGTGCCGTCGCCAAGCCAAGGTGAAGCGGTTTTGCGTTTGTTCTTGCAACTCGCAAAAGCCGAAAATCGAAAGAACAGTCTTCGCGATGTGCTTCGCCAAAACACCGAACTCTTGGCGTTGCAAGTGACGGAACATGCAAGCCACACCGGCGAACATTACATCACCGATTCGCGTCGCGAATGGTTTGCCATGTTTCGCAGTGCTGCCGGCGCGGGGCTGATCATCGGTTGTATGGCGCTGTTCAAAGTTGTGATTGCAAAACTGCATCTACCACCGCTCATTGAAACTTTGGCTTTTGGGTTGAACTACGGAATTTGTTTTGTTGTCGTTCATCTCGCGCATTGCACGATTGCGACGAAACAGCCTGCGATGACGGCGGCCACGATTGCCGCGACCTTGCCACCGTCGAACAGCAAGGGCAAAGAAGGTTATCTTGCGTTGGTCGAGCTGATGGTGAAAGTTTCGCGTACACAGTTCGTAGCGATCGTTGGAAATGTAGTGCTCACGATGTTGACGGCTTTCTTCGTGAGCTGGGTAACGCTATATTCACTTGGTCTTAATTTGGCAGACATCAAAAAATCTAAGAAGATGCTTTTAGAT
>CAYRID010000117.1:0-7095 GCA_964424225.1 uncultured Geobacter sp. | reverse complement strand
TGCTTTGCAATCGCTTGGGCCAGAACACTTTCTCGGATTTTTCAAAACTGCTTTTCGAATTTTCCGTCGGTGCTGCTCTCTGTACCCAGACTCTTGAAACGCAACGAACTCACTTACCCCCACCGCCTGGCATGCAGACGGTTTTCGAACAGAGTCACAATCTACCCGGATGTTTCGAATTTTGCATGAAAAAGTTGAGGGCTCGTGAACTTTTTTTCACAAAATCTCATGCGTTTTTTCACGCATCAAGCCAATGTGCAGCTTTGCTTTGCTCGAAAAGCAAGTCATCGGCAACTTCATCGCAGTTCGCACGCGATGGAAGAAGCCTGCGAAAGCAAGGCACTCGACCTGCACTTCGCCGATTCAAAAAAACCGAGCAACTAAACCGCCGACTCCCCGTTCGTAGTCAAAAAACCGCGTAGTCAAAGCGAGTCCAAAACCGAGAGCCCAAACGAGCCTGAATCGGCTTCAAAAAAAGTGCAAGCGAAGCTCAAGAGAAGCCGCTGCAGCGTCGATCAAAAAAGGGCGTTTCCTTTTCGCGAGTCAAGGTGCACGGCGCGCTTTGGGCGGCGTGTCGTGCCATCGGGTAGCGCCCTGGGTTTTGCTGTTGCGTGCAAGCTCAGGGCGCTTCCTCTTTGTGGCTTTGGCCTTTCTTGATTCCCCCTCATTGATTCACTTCCGTTTTTCTTTTCTCGTTTGCGCTTTGCCTCGGCGAAAAAGGCGCTGCACCGACGCACGCGGCCTTGCGCACTTCGAGAAGCCAATAAAGATTGAGATCGCCCGTTTCTCCGTCGGAAGAGAACGCTTCGCAAAGATGCACGCCATCCGCTTCGAGCCGCTTTCGCAAGCGCAAAAGCTCGCCGTCGTCGGCAAAATGGCAGTAGCGCAGCGCGTCCGGCGACGGCCCCCACGACAAAAGACAATCGCCCGCCTCGAGCTGCGCCGAATCAACACCTGCTTGTGTTGACCAAGACACAATTTTGCGTTGAAAACGTTCGTGTTTCGCAAACTGCCAGAACGCGACGCCAAGCAAGCCGCCTGGATGAAGCGCCTGCGCCGCGTCACGCAAGAACTCCACGCGATTTTCAAAGCCCGGCCAGTGATGCAAAAGACCAAAGGCGGCGATGAAATCCCAAGCGACCTCTTGACCCTCTCTTACGTAGGCCGCGCCGTGATCGTCGGCGCTGAGATCGGTCTCGATAAAACTTGCGCGCGCGTCAGCGGCAAAATCTTGGCGCGCCATCGCGAGAAGCGCTGCGCTGGAATCAATGCCGTGATACACAAAATCGTGTCGAAGATGCTGGCGCAGAAAGGCGAAGAAGCGTCCGTTTCCGCAGCCCAGATCAAGAATCGCGAGCGGCGACGCGCTCACTGCGCCGGCCCTGGTTTCGAGCCACGGCAAAAGCCGCTGCCAACCCGCCCAGGGCCGCGTGCGCGTTTGACCAAAGGACTGCGCCTGCGCGGCGTAAAAACGGCGATTTAGGGCATTCAAAAACTCGGCTGTCTTTCGATCCATCGGTGACCGCGCTAGTTTGGCGCGCGACGGCGCCTTCCCGAAACTTTTAAACTTCGCGTGCAGCCGCACGCCCAGACGACGCGATTTTGTGTCGAGATGCCATGCCTACGCGAAATCATTTCTTTGATCCTACTGCTTACGCACCGCAACTGATTGCGATCGTGCGTGCGGTGCTGGCTGCGCAAACTTGGTCGGCCAAAACGCTCGACGCGATTCTCAAACAGCACCCAAAAGATGGCAAGGGCTTCTTTGCGCGCAGCGAACTCATCGCAGGCTATCGCCGCTTTGCCGCGCAAGAAGGCTGGGACTGCGAAGCCGAGTTTCTCGAACGAATTCGCTTGCGCCCCGTTCGTACACAAAGTGGCGTTACTCCCGTCACCGTGCTGACCAAACCCTTCCCTTGCCCCGGCGAATGTATTTTTTGTCCAAGCGACCTGCGCATGCCCAAGAGCTATCTCGCGAGCGAACCCGGCGCACAGCGCGCGGCGCTCAATCACTTCGACCCATACTTGCAAACCTTTCAGCGCCTGCGCGCATTTCACCAAATGGGGCATGCCACGGCAAAAATCGAACTGATCGTGCTCGGCGGCACTTGGTCGTTTTACCCCGAGCCGTATCAGATTTGGTTTTTGCAGCGCTGCTTTGAGGCCATGAACGATTTTGGTGCCGGGCGCAATCGCTGCGCCGAAGTGCGTACGGCCAATTTTGCGGCCACGGGTTCGACACAAAAAAGTGATAAATCGTACAATCAGCACATCGTGCAGATTTTGAAGGCAAGTACCGGCGGCGAACTTTTGGCACCGTGGGAAAGCGCAACCTGGGAGACGCTGGCCGCTGCGCAGAAAGCCAACGAAGTAGCGACAACGCGCTGTGTCGGAATTGCACTTGAAACGCGACCCGACTTTCTCGACGAAAGCGAGGTGCAGCGCTTGCGACGCCTTGGAGCCACCAAGATCCAAGTGGGCGTGCAAAGTTTGTCGGATGACGTGTTGGCCGCCGTAAAACGCGGCCACGACGTCGCGGCGACGCGCGACGCATTTCAGCGCCTGCGCCAAGCGGGCTTTAAAATTCACGCGCACTGGATGGCGAATCTCTATGGCTCCTCGGTCGCCGCCGACATCGAAGATTACGCAAAACTGTTTCACGACCCAGGTTTTCGACCCGATGAACTCAAGATCTATCCGTGCAGCTTGATCGACGACACCGAACTCATGCAGATTTACCAAGCGACGCACGCCACGCCGACGGCGAGTGCGCCCAGCGACGCACTCAGCGATGCGCCGACGGCGAGCACGCACGCTTGGGCGCCCTACACGGATGCAGAGCTGCTCGAAGTGCTCAGCGCCTGCGTGCGGGCAACGCCGCAATACTGCCGACTGACACGCATCGTGCGCGATATTCCGTCGGACGAAATCGTAGCCGGCAACAAGCAGACGAATTATCGCGAAGTCGTCGAAGCGCATCTCGCCGCGCACGGTGAGGTAAGCCGCGACATCCGCAGTCGCGAAATTCGCGGTCTTGCATTTGACTCAAAAAAGTGTAATTTGCACACGATCTCTTACACGACCGAAACGAGTGAAGAAAAATTTTTGCAATTTGTGACACCCGATGATCGCTTGGTGGGGTTCTTGCGCCTCTCGCTTCCGACTCAAAAATCGTTTCTTGAAGAATTGCGATCAAGTGCCTTGATTCGCGAAGTGCATGTGTACGGCGAAGCGCTGCCGCTCGGCGCACGCACACCAAAGCGCGCGCAGCACCTTGGTTTTGGCACACAGCTCATCGACGCAGCAGCGCAGCTTGCGCGCGAAGCGGGGTTTTGCGATTTGGCGGTGATCTCGGCTGTCGGCACGCGCGAGTATTATCGTCGGCTCGGTTTTTCCGACGGTGAGCTGTATCAGCACTTGCCTCTCACCGCGCAAGACGATGCGCTTTAGAACGCCGCGGAGCCCGGCACGCGCGGAAACGGAATCACGTCGCGAATATTTGCCATGCCCGTCGCGAACTGCACGGCCCGCTCGAGCCCAAGCCCAAAACCCGCGTGCGGCACCGAGCCGTAGCGGCGCAAATCGAGATACCACCCGTAATTTTCTTCCGGTAAACCTTGCTCGCGAATTCGCGCGCGCAGCACATCAAGCCTGGCTTCGCGCTGCGAACCGCCGATGATCTCGCCCACCTTCGGCACAAGTACATCCATCGCCGCTACGGTTTTTTCGTCGGCATTCAAGTGCATGTAGAACGCTTTGATCTGCTTGGGATAGTTCGTCACGATCACCGGTCGACCGACGTGCTTTTCGGTGAGGTAGCGCTCGTGCTCGCTTTGCAAATCCATGCCCCATTTCGTCGGAAACTCGAAACGCTCGCCACTTTTTTCGAGGATCGCAATCGCCTCGGTGTATTCCATGCGCTCGAACGGTGAATTCACGACATTTTCCAGTGTCGCGAGAATCATCGGCTCGATTCGCTCTTGAAAGAAGGCCATGTCGTCGGAGCAATCGTTTAATACTGCGCGCAACAGATGCTTCAAGAAGGCTTCGGCCACGTCCATGTCGCCCGCGAGATCGCAAAATGCCATCTCGGGCTCGATCATCCAAAATTCGGCGAGATGGCGGCTCGTGTTCGAGTTTTCGGCACGAAACGTCGGACCAAAGGTATACACATTCGTGAGTGCAAGCGCAGCAATCTCGGCTTCCATCTGACCCGACACCGTTAAGTGTGCTTCTGTACCAAAAAAATCTTGCGAAAAATCCGATCCGCCCTGTGCGAGCTGCGCGGGGGTCAGCGTCGTGACGCGAAACATTTCGCCCGCACCCTCACAATCGGAAGTCGTAATGATGGGCGAGTGTAGATACAAAAAACCGCGCTCTTGAAAAAATTCATGCACGGCGCGCGAAATCACGTTGCGCACGCGAAACACAGCGCCAAACGTATTCGTGCGCGGACGCAAATGCGCAATCGTGCGCAAAAACTCGAAAGAGTGATTCTTTTTTTGCAGTGGATAATCGTCTTCGACGCCGCCAATCAACTCGAGAAGTGAAGTTTGAATTTCACATTTTTGTTTCGCGCCCCGCGAGGCCACGAGCCGACCCACTGCCTTCACGGCGCAGCCCGTCGTAAATTTTTGTAGCGCTTGCGCGTCGATCTGTGCGTGCTCCACGACCGCCTGGATCCCCGCAAAACACGATCCGTCGGAGATCTCAAAAAAAGAAACCGTCTTGGAATGACGCACCGTCTTGAGCCAGCCCTGCACGACGACTTCTTGCTCACTTGGGCTCATACTCAAAATTGTTTTGATATTCGGAGTTGTCGTCGTAGCCATGATTTTCTTTCGCGTTAGCGCGCGTGCAACACTTCTTCGTGATACTGCGCAAGACTCGCATACACTTTCGGCGCAGCCGCTTTGCAAATTTCCGCGCTCGGAAGCGGCGTCGCATTCGCATTTTGCACCAGATCGGTCATGGCCTTGTGCAGCGCTTGCAACGGCGAAGCTTCGCTTGGGCGTAGCACTTTTGCGTTAAATTGATCGCTACGCAAACGCAGCACTTGCAATGGCTCCGTTTTCTCGGCACGCCAATTCAGCACGATGTCGATCAGGACGATCGGCTTTTCACTCAAGCCGCGCACCGCCGCAAAAGTCACGGCTTGTACATTCGACACCAAAATGCGTTGTTTTTGCCCTTGCACATCCCGCAGCAAAAGCGCCGAGGCTTCGATTGCAAGCGGCATCCACTCTTGGACGGCAAGGCGGCGCAACTGCGACAACGCTTCTTCGCCAAACAAGCCACTCAAATCGACATCGTCGAAGCTTTCATCCGGAGTAGCCACCGACGCAACCGGTGAAGCGGGCGCGGGAGGCGGCAGCGGAGCGGGAGCCACCGGCCTTGCGGCGGCAGGCGGCACCGACGCAGGTGCCACCGTCTTCGCGGAAGGCGGCGGCGAAGCGACAGTGGGCGCAGGCGGCGGCGCAGCGGAAGCCGTAGCCTCCGAACCCGTATCGAGATCAAACAAGCCGGGCTCCGTCGAAAAATCGGGCGTAGCACTCGTGCCGGGGAGGCCTGCGCTCAACGCATCCGGATCAAAGGCCGAAGGATCGACTGCCTCCGCATCGAGCACATGCCTCGAATCAACACTTGATTGTGTTATCTGCCCAATCGACGCCTCCGCAAGCAATGCCTCGGGATCGAGTGCCGAAGCATCAAAATCTTCCACCGAGAGCGTACCCGCAGCACGCGTGGGCAGCGCAGCGCGGGCATCCGACGGCGCTGCATCAAGACTAATCTGCGATGGATCGAACGCGCCGAAATCTTCCGCAGCACCCGAATCCACCCGAGCTGCTGTCGCTTGAGCAGCATTCGTCGATCCTACACTTTTTTGAGTTGATGGCTCTTCATCATCGAACAAGCCTCCCTCGAAGGCATTTTCCAATGCCTGCAACGTCGGCCCCGCTGCAAGATCCGGCACGCGATCTTCCTCGGCGTCGGCATCGGGCAAAGGAGCGTCGAAATCGGGCAAATTCGCGGCCGCCGGCAAATCAGCAAGATTCACGCCCGTCACGAGCCCCGCGAGATCTTGCGCCGAAAAACCTGCCGGAGCGACACTTTTCGGTGACGATGGCGGCGATTTGGAGGCGAAAGGAGGGGACGCGAGCGACGGATCCGTATCTTCAAAACTGCTAAGTAAGTCTTCGACGCGCACCGGCACCTCGATCGCCGTCTCATCGAGCACCGCGAGAGGCTTTGGCTTGCGCGATGCGCCTGCGTCAAGATCCGTGACATCGAGCGCACGGCTGCCCACAATTTCGTCGGGTTTTACCGTCGGAGTTCCTCGCGCAATGCCTTGCGCCGCAGCAACCAAATTTTCAAGATACGCACGATCGCTCAAATCCGGATCGTTGCCTGAAAGAGCAATTGCAGCAATCTCGGGCGGAATCACGCAATCGATTTCGCGCGCCAAACGACAAAGACGTGTCGCCAATTTCGGCGTCGCCTCCTCACCCGGATTGTCAAAAAAACGCCGCAGTGTAAAGCCCGCAATCTCGCGATTTTCTTTGCCTAGCAAAAGCGCGAGCTGCGCAAGCAAACGCGGATCTGCGGCCACTTCGGGATACGCCGTCGCAATCACCTTCCAATATTCGAGCGCTTCGTCGGTGGCTTTGGTCCGAAGGCGATCGCGAATCAATTGCAACATTCGCGGCACAGCTTGCTCCGCTTTTTGATGCGCTACAGCCACATCCCAAAAGGCCAACAAAAGTTCAACACTGCTTGGGCGTTTGCGCGTTTCTTTCGACAAGAGATCGTAGGCGTAATCGAGCTTGCCCGACTTCTTTGCGTGCAAGGCATTTTTGATGATCGTATCAATCTCGACCGATTCGGCGCTTTCGTCGAACGGATTGATCTTGGCTTCGAGTTTGAAGGCTTGCATCAAAATCGCGAGCACAACTCCAAAAGCAAACACAGATGCGTGTAGTGCGTACGGAGTGACAGGATGGTTGAACGGCGGCAAACTAAAAAATGCATCGAGCTTTGGAATGCCGACTTCTGCCACCAGTGCAAAGGCGACGATCACGAACCCCGGCATTGCGG
>CAYRID010000116.1:0-7137 GCA_964424225.1 uncultured Geobacter sp. | reverse complement strand
CCCGCTGCGCCCGACGAAGCATTGGGATCTTCAGCCAGCGCGTCACTCAGCGCATCCACAAGATCAAACTTCTCTTCCTCTTCAGCGACCGGCACAGAAGGCTCGGGTGGCTTTTCTGCTTCGATAAAGTCAGTGAACGATTCAAAGGTTTCACTCGATGCAGCCGAAACAACCGATTCCGAAGGCGACACAGTGGATTCGACAAAATTTGGTGTCGGCTCTTCGAACGTCGGTGCGGACGCTTCGGATGCCGGCGCGGGCACCTCGGCAAGCGGCGCAGATCCCTCGCCGAATGCAGGTCCTTCCTCCAAGTCAACTTGCGTCGTCGCCGCCCCACGATGAACCTGCTCAACCACGGCGCCCTTTTCCATTTCTGCAACGGAAGGCGGCACGACGGTCTCGACCTCTTCCTCCATCTCCGTTGCAAGCGACACCGCAAAATTGTCATCGACTGAAATTTCAATTTCCGGCACAAACGCTGTGCTCTCGATTCCCGAGAGCGAGTCACTGAGCGACGCAGGTTCCACCGACGATGCCGGTGGCGCCGCAGCCATCCCTTCGCGACCTTCCGGCTCTACGGCCGCGTCCACGTCAATGTCAATGTCTGCATCACGCGGCACAGACTCGCGAAGCACCTCTTGAACTTCACCAAGCTTCAATAGCGCTTGCGGATGGTTCGGGATACGCTCTAACACTTTGGTGTAGAGATCCTTGGCCTCGGCATACATCTCTTGCTCAAAATAGAAGTCAGCCGTCGCCAGATCATCGTCAGCCTGCGCAGCAAGACCTGCCGTGTCTCCCTCAAGATCCCCTGCAGCACCCACCGCGCTCCCGCTAACTTGCGGTTCTTCAACGAATGAAAGCTCCTCTTCTACACTAATTGGTGTCAGGAGCGGCGCGCTCGAAACGGCTTGCGCGGGCTTTGTAGCAGAAGGCGCTGGGGCCACCACAACATCGAGAGCAATGTCATCAAGTTCAACTTCGATCTCCGCATCCGCGCTGGTCTGCGCTCCTTCCACAGCCGCCGTACTCGCGCCCTCGACCTCGAACGTGATTTCGTCAGAAGAAAACATCGCCTCCGGCTCGGCTTTGTGCGCTTCGAAAGCCGCTCCTTCGTCAAAATCCATCGCATCGTCGAGAGCAGGAAGTTCGCCACTGCCCGTAAAATCAAAACTCGCATCGGAGGCCACAGGTCCCGACGGTGGTGACGCAGGCGGTGCGGGAGACTCCGATTTGCGAAGTGGCACAGCGAGCGAAGCCGCAACAGTTGCATCGATCCCGGCAATGCGTTCCTTCAAAATGTCAAACACAACCGTGTCATTCGCTGCCTTGGCTAGCACTGCAGCCCTACTCCACGCTTGCAACGCATCTTTTGTGTCACCACGTGCCAGCAAGGCGTCGCCGATCATCTCAAGCGCACCGCGATGTTCCGGCTCTACTTTCAAGAGCGCCTTCAAACTCGCGACCGCCTTCTCGTGCTTGTTGTAACGCAAGTACACACTCGCCTCAGCGAGCACTTGCTCTGGATCTTGGACGACAACTTCCGTCTCGGCGCTCGTCGCGTCCGAAAAATCACCGCTGAACGCCGCCTTCATGCTCGTATCGTTGCGATCCCCGAACATGTCGTCGTCACTCAGCGTGCTTCCAATCTCTCCCCCGACCTCAAAATCAAGAGCACCCGTATCCGACTCGATCTCAACTTCCGTCGGTGCAAATGGATCAATACTAAAACCCGGGCCACTCAGCTCGTTGGGATCAACCTGTGCGGCCGCGCCCGAACCACTCAGCTCGTTCAGATCAATTCCTGACGCACTCAATTCGTTGGGATCAACCCCCAGTTCCATATTGACGTGCTTTTGCAAAATTTCTTGGGCGCGATCTCGATCTCCCCGTTCGCGATACAGCTTCGCAACCTCTTTGTATGTCTCTTGCTTCTCTTTATCCTTACCTAATTTTGCGTATAGTTCGGCGAGCGTTTCAAAATACTCGATATTTCGCGGGTCAGCAGAGCAAGCGCGCTTCATGAATTCTTTGGCTTGCTCGGTTTCGCGACGATCCTGCATGAGTTGCCCCATGCGCGCCAAGAGATCTGCGCGCGAATCATCCAACGCAAGAATCTGCTCACCAACGGTAATCATACGCTCGATTGCACCCTGTCGCTCGAGCTCGCCTAAGACTCCTTCGTACTCGGAAAGCGCATCTTCGCGACGTCCAGCATGGCGCAAAATATCTGCAACCTTCAAGCGACTCGTCGTATTCGTCGGATCGAGTGACGCCATTTTGCGTAACATCTCGATCGCATTGTCTTTCTTTCCTTCTTTGTTGTATACGTCAGCCGCGACCTGCAAAGCATTCATCGCATCCGAATTCAAGCCAAGACGCTGATAGAGATCGGCAAGCGCAACCTGCACATCTGCATTCTTGGCATCGAGATTCAAAACTTGTTTGTAGACTGCAACGGCCTTGGCATCGAAACCTTGTTTGGTGTAGTCCTGCGCGACCTTGATGTAAGCCGCCGACGCTTCGCTCTGTTTTCCAAGGCGCAAAAAACACTCGCCAACTTTAAAGCGAACGTTCACATCTTTGGGATCGGCGTCGAGGAGCGTTTGATACTCCACCAAGGCCTTATCATAATTGCGCTTGTTCCAGTGCTTCTGTGCTGCCTCCAGAACTTTGCGCTTATCGATACTTTTTTTGGCCGCCAACGAACGGGTTCCTCATATCAGCAAAAACAGGACAAACTACAGGCGCCCAGAAAGACTTTCCAGGATCCCCTCTTTCATGCGTATCGGCGCATTCCCTAGGCGCTTGAGGAAAGCCTCCGGCGCGGACGCGGCAAAACGAGTGGATTTTGCCGATGCGATTCTATCCTCTTTTCAACCTCTTCTTGTTCACTTTCTGTAATGACTTCGACGCGAAAATCTGCACCGAGTGCCTCCGCGAAAGCAAGGATCAAGGCCCCGCGCACCGACGGAACATCCTGCGCCGCACCGATCTCGCGCAAACTCGTTGAAACCATTGGATCCACGCATGCAGCCGTGCTCGCCGCCTCGGAATCTGGAGCAAGGCGAATCGAGCCATGCTGCAACACTCCTCCACCGACGCGCCGCTGCGCACTTCCAACGAGCTTCTTACCGTTTTCGGCACAAATTTCATCTGCAACCGGCAGCGCAAAGCAATCGAACCCGCGCACTCCACGCAGCGCACCCTCTGGCGATTTGCGCGTCGCCTGAACGCCAAGCACTTCGAATGCCTTGAGAATGGCGCTCGCGACAAGACCATAAGAGCCCTGCAGTCCCGGCGGTAAAATCTCCTCGGGCGCCGCCAGACAATAGGTGAGATCGCAACCATGCAACACCGCGCCGCCGCCCGTCACGCGCCGCACGACCCCCACGCCTGCGCTCAGGCACTTCGCAAGCGAAAACTCGGTCTCGCGCTGCGCATAACCAAGCGAAAGCCACGGCCCCTGCCAGTGATAAAAACGCAAACTCGGAGTGCGTGCTGCAATGGCTGTCGCAAGCAATGCCTCATCGACGCCCATATTCCAGGCGCCGTCTTGCGGCCCATCGAGGATCAAACGCCAAGGAATCATGAATTAGTGCGCAAGATGCGTAAGCAGCGCATCCAGACCAAGCAAGTAGCTCTGGGCTCCAAAGCCCGAAACGACACCGAGCGCAATATCCGAAATATAAGAATGCTGCCGAAAAGTCTCGCGCCGGTAGATATTGGAAAGATGCACTTCGACCACCGGCAATTGCACAGCGAGCAGTGCGTCGCGCAAAGCAACACTTGTATGCGTCAGTGCTGCCGGATTGATCAAGATGCCAGCGACGGAAGATGCGCTGCCTTGAATCCAATCGACCAGCGCGCCTTCATGGTTGGATTGATGGCACTCCAGCACGGCGCCGCGCCCCTTGGCAACTGCTTGCAGCTGGGCATCAATGGCGTCAAGGGTCAACGCACCATACACATCGGGCTCGCGCGAACCAAGCAAATTCAGATTTGGTCCATGTAACACCAAAATGCGAAGCGGACTCGACACTGTGCCGATCTCCTACGTGAAATCTGGAATGTGAAATGCGATGCGTAGCGCAACGACGTCGTGGCTTCCCGGCCAAGTAGCGCGAGCGCAGCTTCGCGGGAAGCATCATGCCGCCATCAACACTACTTGGTGTCAATGTTTACTCACTCAGCGTGGACTGTATTGCCGACAAATTGCGCCGAATTAGATAGCGAGCCTTTCCGAGGTTGCCATCCTTACGCAAAATCACGACTAAAAACGTCTCGCGATCCACGACACAAAAAATCAACACGTACTTCTCGAGCGCCACCACCGCTTCGCTCAGCAAACCTCCGTCGAGTGCCGCACCCGCTTTGCGAATTTCATCCAAAATGCGTACAAACTCGACACCGACTGCCCCCACTTCATCAAAGGGCAAATCGTGCGCCTGCTTGGCCATCACTTCTTCGATCGGCACTCCATCTTGCGCCATCAAAGCAGCACCTATGCCGCCACCGCAGTGGTCAACGATCGATTGCAAGATCGCTCCAAAACTCATTGCATCCCTCCACGCAAATTTTCGAGCCATTTCTCGAGCGTCCCTACTACCCTATCTCGGCTGGCTCGCCCCTCGTCCTGAGTCTTTGTAGCGACGTGATTTTTTTGCGAAAGCACAACGCGAATCTCTTGCGCTGCATCGACATGCCCTTGCTCTTCGAGGAGTCGAGCCACCGTTCCGGTCGCAAACGACTCGCCCAGCGTCCGGCGATCATCCAAACCATCCGCCGGCTGCGACAGCGCATCGTGTAGCGCTGCAAATTTTTCTTCCACCACCTCTTCGCGCAGCGACTCCGCGGAAAATTTTTCTGACTCTAAGACGGCAATATCCGATGCAGCGATCCATTCTTGCACCAACGGTGGAGGTGATTGCGTAGCAAGAGAGCGCTGCAAGACGAGTTCAGCATCAAAACCGGGCACTGCAGCGAGTACCGCTTCAAGCGATGCGTGCGCTTCATCACTCGCTCCCGCGTCAAAAAGCACACTCGCAAGAACAATTCTGCCGGCGATCGATGCAGGTTCACTCTGCAAACCGTCGCGGACTATCTGTTCGGCTTCGTCGAGGCGACCGGCTTGGCGCGCAACTTCGGCTTTGGCCGCAAAACCAATCCCGCTTTGCCAATCACGCCCCATAGCGTCTCCTTGTCTTTCGTCTTTTTTATCTTTTAATTCAACGCACAATCACTCTGTCTTTGGTTTGCTTAGCGTGCTTTTCGTTGCGTCACACCCTCGCATCGACGCCAGCATGCATCGCATCAAAATAACACAACAAAGTTTAAGATCTCGCACTCAGACGGAATGCCCCTATTTGCGCCCCTTTTTGGCAAGCTCCGTCTTCGATTTTGCCGGATAAATTTCGCGCACCGCAAGCGGTACTGTTTCCGCACGGCCAATCTCACGCAAGGCGACAAAACGGATTGTCGCATCTTGTTTCTTCTTATCGACACTCAGCGCGTCGAGATAAGCCTTGTGCGGAAAATTGGGAATTTTCGTCGGAAGCCCCGCGCGTTCGATCAGGGCCTGCAAGCGCGCTGTAACTCCCGGCGTCGCGAAGCCGAGATCTTCGGAGCGGCGCGCAGCGAAAACCATTCCGATCGCGACGGCCTCGCCATGCAAAATACCGCGATAGCGCTTCAGGGTTTCAATCGCATGGGCCAGCGTGTGACCGAAGTTGAGCAACATTCGCAAACCGCTCTCACGTTCGTCGCGGCGAACGACTTCGGCTTTGATCGAGCAGGCACGCTCAAGAACAGGCAACAGCACATCCGTATCCAGTGCCAGCAAACGCTCGACATCCACTTCAAGTCGAGCAAAAAAATCCTTATCCCAAATCGCCGCCGCTTTGATGATTTCTGCGACGCCCGCTGCACGCTCGCGGGCAGGGAGCGATCGCAACGTCTCCGTGTCGATCCAAACGAGGCTTGGCTGATAGAAAGCACCGACAAGATTTTTGCCTTGCTTGAGATTCACGCCCACTTTACCGCCAATGCTGGCATCGACCATCGACAGAACCGTCGTCGGAATTTGCACGAACGGCAGCCCGCGCAAATAACTCGATGCAACGAAGCCTGCAAGATCTCCCACCATCCCACCACCGAGCGAAACAATCACCGTATGGCGATCGGCGCCGAGATCAAGAAGTCGATCATAGAGCTTGGCGACCTGACGCAAATTTTTTGTCGCGTCACCATCCGGAACTTCAATGCGCGAAGCAGTGACCCCAGCAGACCGCAACGAGCGCATCACCGTCGGTGCATACCGCGAATTTACTGTTGGTACTGTAATCAACACAGCGCGCTTGACCTTGGTTCGCTCGACGATTGCTTCTCCTACACTTTTCAGCGTTGACTCTCCGAGACAAACCGGATAGCTACGTTCGCCAAGATCCACATAGACTTCTCGGATTTTGTTTCGCAACGCCTGCTCTGGCTTCATTTTCAAATCCTTCTTTTGCGCTTTCAGCAAACGCTCAACGACCCCAAGCGTAGATAGCCCGTCCGTGTCGATCACAATCTCGGCAGCCTCGTAATGCGCAGCACGCTTTGCAAGCAGTGTTTTCAGCTGCTCAAGGCGTTGTTCCGCGCCCGTGTAGTGATTCAATAACGGGCGATCCGTCGCCTTCGCAAGACGTGCAGCCAATGTTTCAGGACGCGCGCGCAGATACACCACCGTCCCGGATCGAGCAAGTAAGGACTGCATTCCCGGCTGCGCCACGGCACCACCACCCAGCGCAACGACGGCATTCTCCCCAACACATTTTCGGATCACTTCGCGCTCGCGCTGACGAAAATAGGCTTCGCCCTTGCAATCGAAAATTTCAGCGATCGAAGCACCTTCTAGAGCGACGATACGCTCATCCGTGTCAATCCATTTTCGTCCAAGACGCTGCGCAAGCAATTTCCCGACGGACGACTTGCCAGCGCCCATCAAACCTACAAGCCAGATTGTCGAAGATTTTTTCATTCGCGTAGTATAAACAATGGGGGGAGCCAACGGCTCCCCCCATGTTCGATCACGAACCTTCGCAATTCGAAATCGTACCGATCTCAGCCGGTCACCGAAGGACCGCGAACGATACG
>CAYRID010000115.1:0-7302 GCA_964424225.1 uncultured Geobacter sp. | reverse complement strand
TGAGGCGCCTCGCTTTGCCAAGCTTCGCGATTTGCGCAATGTCGGCCGCCGACAAATCCAAAAGTTCGAGTTTATGACGAGCCGACTTCGCAAGCGCACCGTCGGAGCTCTGTGTTCGCCGCGCTAACAAAAACTCTTCCTGTGCTGCCACGAGATCGGGAGAATAGATTTCAAAAAGCACGTCTCCCTTCTCGACATGGATGCCATTTTTGTCGGCATACACTTTTTCGGCCCAACCCGAGAAACGCAGATTCACGACAGAAACCTCATCTTCGCCCACCTCAACTTCACCGATGGTGCGAATATGTCGAAACAAGGCTTGTCGCGATGCTTTCACGAGACGGACACCCATCTTTTGCACGACACCCGGATCGATTGCAACTGACGCAGCACCCGCAACTTCGTTCCCGCTACTACGACTCGTGTCCGGCGCATGCGATGAATGTGAACTGTGCGCAGTGTGTTGATCTTCCTGCGAACACGACGCAACAAAAACAAAGAAAGTAACCGCCAGGATTTTCGAAAACGACTTCATGGTTTTTCTCCTTGCGAAGTGTGCGGCACGGAAACGATATCGACTGCATTCGACCCGCGACTTTCTACGCCAGAAACCGATGTCAAATGTCGATAACCTACTTTTGTGTTATTCGATTTTGCAATCAACTGCAAATCAGAACCCGTGAGAGCTCTCGCTGCTGAACTTTGCAAATGGGTTTCGACGACGGCTTCGAGATACGTTTTCTGCAAATCGATTAGCGCAGATTGCGCTTCATAGAGCGCCTCGAAGTCCGCGTTATCGACGGAAAACGCAGTGAGCGTAGTTTGCAAAGTCAATTGGGCCGCCGGCAAAAGGTGTTCGCGATAGGCGAGAGCCTTGCGATACGCTCTCGACCAACGCGCCTCAACAGAACGAAGCTCAGTACGCAGCACATCACTCTGCGCCGCAAGGCGCGCTCTGGCACTGCGCTCGCCTGCCCGTCGTGACTCGATCTGACTTTGCGCGCGCTTACGGCTTCCGAGTGGAATCGGAATCGAAACACCAAGAGAAACAAAATCCGTACCGTCATCCATCGCAGTGTTTTCACGCACCTGATAAGCGAGCCACAAATTGACATCGGGCCGCGCTTGAATACGTGCAAGTTCTGCAGATTTCTCTTCGATCTTGATTTCTTCGCGTAGCTGCGCGAATTCAGGGCGATTCGCAAGAGCCGTCACAAGCCAGCCCTCGAATTCTCCCATCTGGGCTAACGGCTCAAATTCCGTCGGAGTTTCCAATTGCGCATCGACGGGCCGTCCAAGAGTTCGCGCGAGCGACGATCGAAGCTCTATGTCTTCACGCTCAAAATCTTCGAGATCATCTTGCAAACGATCACGCAACACAAAAATGCGTGATAGTGCACCTTGCCCAAGCGCTCCCGTTTCATAGCGACTCTGGGCGGCTTGCAATAAATTTTCAGTGCGCTGCAAATGCTGATCGGCCACTGCATGCAACGCACGCGAGAGTGCAAGTTTCCAATACAAAATCTCCACGGCTTGGCGAAGTTGCAATTCGACTTCACCCGTTGCGTACGTCGCGGCAGAAACCTCAAGCTGTGCCAGCTCACGCGACGTCTTACTCCAACCCAGCTCCGGAAAATTTTGCTCAATCTTGAATTGCAGACCCGACATGGATGAACGATCGAGGCGAAAGCTATCCGTCGGTACATTCATATACTCCACCGAAAACATCGGATCCTCCCACGTACCCGCCGCTACAGCGAGCTTTGCAACGGCTTCGACTTGCGCTCGCTTGGCTTCGAGTGAGGGATTGGCGCGCAGCGCTTCGTCCACCAGCTGCGCGAGAGTCTCTGCGCCGAAAGCCGGTGTTGCGAGTAAAAGAACAAAAAAGAAAATTTGTATTTTTTGCATTGTCTCGTGTCCTCGCCAGGGCCCAATGCCTAGCAATGCACAGCCCCTTGAATCGAACAGCAATTCAAGAACGCAAAGCGAAATCAAAGAAACACTGATTGATGGCGCCGCGAATGCGGCCAATCACGAGACGATCAAATCAAGAAGCGAGCATGGAGAATTTGCAAACTGGGAAAATCCGTCGGATCCGTCGACGTTTCTGCCATTGCAGAGGTCTGCGCATCTCGGCTTGTACACGCAAAATCAGGAAGAAAAAAATAAGCGGTAAACAAAACTAGCGCCACGTCGTCAAGAGACCAAGACGAAACAGCAAAATCAAAGTTCGCTTCGCAACAATCTCCCGTCGGTGATGGAGTCTTTGGAGTCGGCTTGGGTTGTAAAACAGCATGACATGATAAAGTGTCAGGAGTAGGCACTGAAGAACTGAGTGTATTTTTTTGCTCGGCCGCTAACCCGCCACGCGCTCGCCACGGCCAATTCGCCTTCGCGCCGGCAGCACAAAAGCTGCCGTAAAGCACAGTCCCGATAAGAAGAAAAACCGTAAGCGAACGCATGGCTTTCAACCTACTTCACCCTTTCGCACTTGTCATTCTTGCACTCGCACTCTTAGCGACAAGATCCCGTTTTACCACTGCAACAACTCGACTCTGCTGTTTGCGACGCGTAATAAGGCGAAAGCTTCAGCATATAGTTGTACATCCAACCACGAAGAGGCCAAAGTAAGATTCGCCGCCAGCGATTCAACTCCATAATCTCGCGCGCGTAATCTTCAAACGTGTGGCGCTGATAGCCGCCAAGCAATTTTTCGCTCTCCTCGGAATCGAGCCAATCGAGATAAAATGGCGTTGAGCCATAGGCGCTATCCGGAAAATCGGCGAGGCCAACGGACTGCAAAAATAAGTGGTTCATCTCGCGGAAAGTAATCCGACAGCGCGGACCACCACCAATCAGGAGCACGTGCCCAAGCGCCTCCTCCCGGCGAATCGCCAACGCTTGCGCGCGCCCCGCGTCTTTGGGATGCAAAAATTCGACACGTGTATTGGGATTTAACTCAAAATAGTGTCGGATGGCCGCCTTGTCGGCACTGCCGACCTGCACTGGCGGCGTTGCCGAAAAACGCACCACGATCCAGGGCAAAGCCGATTTTTTCAACATTTCTTCACAAGCCGCTTTGCTGCGCGTGTAATGGTCGCTTGGCGCGATCGGATCCGTCGCGCGTCGTGGGGGACTTTGATGAAGCGTATCGCCAAAGAGTGCAACCGACGAAGCAAGCAAGAACTTTGGTTTCTTCGCTTGTGCCTCACAGATCGAGATCAACGCAGCGGTTCCGTCAATATTGACCTGCTTCGCAAGCGTTGGATTGTTTTCGGAAACCGGTGGCAATATTGCTGCGTTGTGGATGACAGCGTCGCATCCGGCTACGGCACGTCGCACCGACTCGGTGTCACCAAGATTGCCCCAAATCACTTCTACACCCGCTGGGAGCGCACTCGCTGCCTTTTGATTCTTCTTCGTAGCAAGATCAAAACACCGAACAGTGTCACCCGCAGCGAGCAATTCTCGAAGCGTCCACAACCCAATGTTTCCAAAAGCTCCCGTCAACAAAACGCGCATCGATTTTCTCCTCTACTCTTCTCAGCAAATTTCCCTGGGCGCTTCCAATTCTAGCCGCTTTCGCATTGCATCCATCCATTGCAATCAGATTTTGAACTGTTTCACACCCTCGCGAAGCGTGCTGGCCTCTTCAAGCAAACCACTCACAAACTCCTGCATATTCGTCGAAGATTGTTGATTTTCTTGCGTACTCGCTTTGACGCGCACCATTTGTTCCGTCACGTCTTGCGCCACTTGCGATTGCTTGAGCAATGCCTCTGAGATCCCGCGCGTCGCCACTTTGACCTTTTCAACACTCTGCGTGATGGCCTGGGTACTCTTCGCTTGTTCATCGGTGGCACATCTCACTTCCGTTGCTGCACTTTCCATCGCACGATTGCTCGCCGTTACCTCACTCGTTTGGCGATCTTGCTCAGCATTGGCCGCATTGATCTCATGCGCCGCATGTTCAACTTTCACCATTAGCCCCGCGACATGCTGTGCAGCATTCGACTGTTCCTGAACTGCGGCCACAACTTCTTGCATATGCATCGAGCTTCGCTGGGCCGATTCGGTGATGGCATCGAGCGCAACGCCCGTTTCCTCTGCAAAAGCAACGCCTTGTTCGACACTCACCGATGCGCGAGCGATCGAATCCACGGCTTCTTTTGAGCGGCTCTGCACAGCACTAATCACCGACGTAATTTCCTTGGTGTTAATCAAAACGCGCTCGGCCAGTGCTTTAATCTCGCCCGCCACGACTGAAAATGCGCGTCCATGTTCTCCCGCTTGCGCAGCAATGATGGCCGCATTCAAGGCGAGCAAATTCGTTTCATCCGCAATGCGCGTAATCACATTCACGATCTCGTCGATTTCCTGTGTCGATTCGCTCAGTGTGTGTACGATTTCCCCAACCGAATTCGTGTCCTCGCGAATCGACGCAATGCCGCGAAGCGTCCTCTGCATTTTATCGCGGCCTACTTCCGCATTCCGCATGACTCCGTCGGAAAGTCGAGCGGTCTCGGCGGCATTCTTATCCACTTGACGCAGCGCTGCAGCAATCTCTTGAATGCCGCTCGTCGTGCCTTCCGCCGCATCGGCCAACTGGTCAGCACCGCCCGTAGCACGTGCGATGCTGTCGTAAATTTTCTCAAAGGCTTGTGCGGAAGCCTCAATCTTCTCATGCAAAACCGAGCCGCTCTCCACGAGCGTGCCACGCGATTGCTGCATGAGTTCAATATTGCGCGAAGATTCCTGGACCGAATTTTCCAGCACATAACCCGATTCAGCGATTTCGTGCATGTGGTGCGTAATGGCATCCATCGACACCGCGACACTTTGCACGCTATCGCCTTGCAACTGCGCCGAATGCGCAACGCTTTGGGAAACCCTTGCTATCTCCGTGGCTGATGATTCAACACGATTGGCCGCACCGGCGACAAGCGACACCGTTTCGCGTAGAGAACACGTCATATCTCCAACGCCGCGGCCGAGCACTCCCAACTCATCTTCCGACTCCGCAACACCTCCACCACGCAAATCTCCTACGGCCACGAGTGCAACTTGCTTTTCCACGCTTCGTAGCGAACGCGTTACATCACGAGACTGAAGATGTGTTACAAAAACTGCCATGCCTACTGCGATGAGCGTGCAAAACATTGCGAATGCATTTTCGGTCGAAATATCAATACCAAGACCATTGCCCGAGGCAACCGACACCAAAAAATGTTTACCGTCTGGCAAAGCGACCCATGAAAATTCATTTCCCGTGTTAAAAATCGAACTGTCACCTGTGTCAGTTTTCGTCTCCAGAAAAGCACGAATTTCACCAGGCTGCATTGCGCTGGCGTCACCACGCACCACTTCACCCGTAGCGCGATCAATGAGGAGCCAATGCGCATCACCAAGCGAAATCGTAAGCGGATGCGTCACTGTAAAGTCCAGCGACTCGACACCTGTTTGTGTCAGCAAATCCTGTGCTTGTCGCAGAACTGCCTGATGGCCTGAGGTGGCTAATCTTTCCACGCGACTCAACACGCGCGTCTGGCTTAAGCTCACCGCAAAGAAGGTCAGCGTGCAGACCAAACTTCCTACGGCAATTTTGAACTTGGTTCCAACAGAAAGAGGATGCACGAGGCGTGCGCGCTCTTGCGAGTCCGGTACACCTTGTGCCGCAAACATGCGCCATGGAGTCAAAAAACTCTTCAACGACACAAAAATGAACATCACTGCAGTAAAACCTATACTGAGACACATCATCGAGAAAATGATGAGTGTCGACGTCGTAAAAGTGTCACTCTGCAAGCCAAGCGCGAACATGATCGGAAAGCCAAACCCAAGCCAAAGCGCCATACCTATAAATGCTTCGCGGCGTGGCAAATTGACAAGAATGGCAAAGGCTTCACTGCATTCTGCACTGGATACCTTTTGGTGCTGAGCATGATCAAAAAATTTCGATAGAACGCGGACGGAGCGTTCGCGAAAGAAAGTCGCGCCCATGCCACCCAGAATCCCAACAGGCACGACTGTCCATGCAATGATGCGAATCTCTTGCATCGTCAGGCGCAGCATTGGTGCAAGCACCGGCACCATCAGCAAAGCGGTAACAATGTGCCACGTCAGTGGAATACCGCGAATGCCCAGCGCCAGCCGGCGCCGAGAAAATCGCTGTCGCTCAAACTCGCTCTGCTCCATTGATCTTCGCTTTCCCTTGAACAATCCCTAAGCGATTCGCGCCGTAGTGCCCATGCAAACCAAAGCACGAGATAAAAAATTCTATGCTCCGACGGAAAAGGATTGGAGAACTACTGGCCAATGCCAACTTCAGACGGTGCCGCCTCTTCACTTCGCCAGCGCAGAAGGGCGGCCTTCAACAACAGCTTGCTTTTCGGACGCTTAGCCGGAGTTCTTTCGGCTTTTCTTCTTCCCTGTGAAACCGCTGGAATTCGCCACAGTTCGAGTACACAATGCCACGCACGAAAGCAGGCAATCCCTTCTACAATCCGCGCAAAAAGAGGCAAAATTTCGATGCAAAATAAGAAAGTTGAAGCGGTTTTATTTGATTTCGGTGGAGTCTTCACAGGTTCGCCTGCCCTTGCAGTCGATGAGGTGGGCCGCGAGATCGGCGTCGAAGGCGAGCGCTTGATCGAAATTCTTTTTGGCCCTCTCGACTTCGATTCCGATCACCCATGGCACCGCCTTGAGCGCGCCGAACTCAGCCTTGCGCAAGCCCGCGAGGAGGTCATTCGCCTTGCCCGCGAACAAGGTGCCAACGTCGATCCATTTCAAGTTTTTGCACGCATCGCAGTGAAGCGCACCACGCACGAATCTCTCGCAAATCGCGTACGTACACTTCGTGGTGACGGATACCGTACAGGTTTGATTACAAACAACGTTGCCGAATTCAGCCAAGGCTGGCGTTCGCTTTTACCGGTTGATGAATTGTTTGAAATCGTGATCGATTCCAGCGAGGTCGGCATGCGAAAGCCAAGTCCAGAAATCTATCGCTTGGCACTCAAACAACTTGGCGACATCGCACCGGAACGCTCTGTGTTCTTGGACGATTTTCCCGGCAACGTTCGCGGCGCAAAACAAATCGGCATGCATGGCATCCACGTCGGGCCCGACCCCCTCGAAACCATTCGCAACCTCGACGCATTTTTGGCTGGGTCACACGACACTTGAAAGAGTCATGTCCTCCACATCGCCATCAACACAAAATTGGATCATCTGCAAAATCAGAACATGAGCGGTGGACCCCATTGTTTGGACAGTTTTTTCTTCGCGATAAGTGGATCTTGC
>CAYRID010000114.1:0-7441 GCA_964424225.1 uncultured Geobacter sp. | reverse complement strand
GCTAGACATTGCCAGCCAGTGCCCGTCACTCCCACTCGATCGTGGCCGGCGGCTTCGAGGAAATGTCGTACACCACGCGGTTTATGCCTTCGACTTCGTTGATGATGCGATTCGAGATGCGCGACAAGACGGCGGGCGGAACGTGCGCCCAGTCGGCGGTCATGGCATCGACAGAGGTGACACAGCGAAGTGCAATGACGTGGTCGTACGTGCGCTCGTCGCCCATCACGCCGACGCTTTGCACCGGCAAGAAGACGGTGAACGCCTGCCAGATCGCGTCGTAAAGATTGGCTTTGCGCAGCTCTTGAATCAAAATTGCGTCGGATTCGCGCACGAGTCGCAAACGCTCTTCGGTGATGTCGCCCATGATGCGAATCGCGAGCCCTGGCCCCGGAAACGGATGGCGTCCGACGGCGGCTTCGGGCAAACCGAGCTTGCGTCCGACTTCACGCACTTCGTCTTTGAAGAGTTCGCGCAGCGGTTCGACGAGTTCGAGCTTCATGTTTTCGGGCAGGCCACCGACGTTGTGGTGACTCTTGATCGTCGCGGATGGCCCTTTCACCGACACGCTTTCAATCACATCGGGATACAGCGTGCCTTGCACCAGAAAGTCGCCGCCGACTTTGCGCGCTTCCTCTTCGAAGACTTCGATGAAGAGGTGGCCAATCAATTTGCGCTTGCGCTCGGGATCGACGACACCAGCGAGTGCCGAGAGAAATTTCGTTGAAGCATCGACGGTGATGAGCTGAATCCCGAGCGTTTGTGCAAACAGCGCCTCGACTTCGGCACGTTCGTTTTTGCGAAGCAAACCGTGATCGACGAAGATGCAAGTGAGTTGTTCGCCGATCGCGCGATGCACGAGCACCGCCGCCACCGACGAATCGACACCGCCCGATAGCCCACAGATCACGCGCCGCGAGCCGACTTGTTTGCGGATTGTTTCGATCGCGGTGTCGATGAAATTTTCCATCGTCCAGCTGCTCGCGCAACCGCAAATCTCGTGTACGAAATTACGCAAAATTGCGACACCCTCTTCGGTGTGCGCCACTTCGGGATGAAACTGCAAGCCGTAAATCGGCTTCGTGGCGTGTCGCACCGCCGCAAACGGCGAATTGTCGCTCGTCGCCAGCACGTCAAAATCTTGCGGCAAGCGAATCACGCGATCGCCGTGGCTCATCCACACGACGTGCTCGCTCGCCGTCGCAAGGCCGTCGAAAAGCGGATCGGGATGCGCGAGCTTCAAGTGCGCGCGGCCGTATTCGTGTTCTTCGGCTTTCTCGACGACACCTCCGAGTGTATGTGCCAAAAGCTGCAAGCCGTAGCAAATGCCAAGGATCGGCAAGTTCATGGCCAAAATTTCGGGATCGACCTTCGGCGAATCTTGGCCCAGCACGCTCGCCGGGCCGCCGGACAAAATGATTCCCGCCGGCTTCCAGGCACGCACACGCTCGGCAGAAATCGTGCCGGGATGAATTTCGCAATACACACGGCCTTCACGCACGCGCCGCGCAATCAGTTGTGTGTACTGTGAGCCAAAATCCAAAATCAAAATACGATCGCGATGTGCGTCGAGACTCATACGCTCTTTACTCTCTTTCGAGAATCTTCGAGCAATCTCGAAGATCGATGTGGTTGTGAACCGTCACAGCGGCGCTGCAGCGGGTGTTCATTCTAAAGGAAATTGAGCCCAAGATTTGCGCGAAGACTCATCGCGGTCAAAAAAGTACGGCATGCCTCGCACTACTCTCGCCGGTAGTTCGGTGATTCTTGGGTGACGAATACGTCGTGAACGTGGCTTTCTTGAAGCCCCGCTGAGGTGATGCGCACGAAGCGCGCATTTTCACGAAGCGCTGTGAGATTGGCCGCGCCGCAGTAGCCCATTCCCGAGCGAAGCCCGCCAAGGAGCTGATAGATGCTGCTCGAGAGACTGCCGCGATAGGGCACGCGCCCTTCCACACCCTCGGGCACGAGCTTGTTCGTCTCGGAAATGCCTTCTTGAAAATAGCGATCGGAACTTCCCGCACTCATTGCACCAAGCGAGCCCATGCCGCGATACGTCTTGTATGAGCGGCCTTGAAACAAGATCAATTCGCCCGGCGCTTCGTCGGTGCCGGCAAACAGCGAACCGATCATCACCGTCGAGGCGCCGATGGCGAGCGCCTTCACGATGTCGCCCGAATATTTGATTCCACCGTCGGAGACCACCGGCACGTCGTACTTCTTGGCCACTTCGACAACGTCGGATATCGCCGTAAACTGCGGCACGCCGACGCCCGCAACGATTCGCGTCGTGCAAATCGAACCGGGCCCGATGCCGACTTTCACGCCCGAGACACCGGCTTTGATCAGCGCTTCGGCCCCTTCCGCCGTCGCGACGTTGCCGCCAAGGATCGACAGCGACGGAAACTCTGCGCGAAGTTTTCGCACCGTGTCGAGCACGCCTTTCGAGTGGCCATGCGCGCTATCGACCACGATCGCATCGACGCCCGAATTCACGAGCGCTTGCGTGCGCTCAAGCACATCTGGCCCGACACCGACGGCAGCGCCGCAAAGAAGGCGCCCCATACTGTCTTTCACGGCGCTGGGAAACCGCGCACTCTTCTCGATGTCCTTGATCGTAAGCAAGCCACGCAGCGTCATGTCTTTTTCGACGACGAGCAATTTTTCGATGCGATGTTCGTGCAGAATTTCTTTGGCTTCTTCGAGCGTGGTGCCAGGCGGCACCGTGACGAGCTTGTCTTCGCTCGTCATCAGCGACGAAATTTTCTGTTTCAAATCTTTCACGAAGCGCAGATCGCGATTCGTCAAGATCCCGACCGCTTTGCCTTTGCGCACGACCGGCACGCCCGAAATGTGATAGCGCCGCATTAATTCGAGCGCGGACTCGACGGATTCGTCGGGTGCGATCGTGATGGGATCGACGATCAGGCCCGCTTCGGAACGCTTCACGCGATCGACTTCGAGCGCTTGCTCGGAAATTTCCATGTTCTTGTGGATGATGCCCATGCCGCCGTTTTGGGCCATGCAAATTGCCGTGCGATGTTCCGTCACGGTATCCATCGCGGAGGAAAGCAGCGGAATATTGAGTGTGATTTCTTTTGTGAGCGGCGTACGCAGATCGGTGTCGCGCGGCAAAGTCTCGGAACCTGCGGGCACGAGGAGGACGTCGTCAAACGTCAGTGCCTCGCGAATGCGGTCCTTGGTCATCGGCCAATTCCAATCTCAACCTGCCCGCCTTACGCTTACGGCGAGGCCCGAGTGAAAGTGCGGGCAGTTTAATCGGCGCTGGAATTGCGGTCAACCAAGTTTGCCACGTGAGTCATGCTTTCGCGCACAGCTTGACCAAAATCTTTGAGGAAAGACTCATGCAGTCGGCAAACGGCGCGTGGCACGTCCTCGATCAGACGGTGATAGCCGTGGCGATCCAGGAAATAAAGCCGACAAGGTCCGTCGGCCACCACTGTCGCCTCGCGCTTGCCCGTTGCAATCAAAGACAAGACGCCGAGTGCATCTCCGACGGCGACATTTCCCACTTCACCGAATTGGGTTTGACTCAAGCGAAGTTTTCCGTCGGCGAGCCAGTACAAACCGTCGGCGACAGAACCTTCTTGAAAAAGAATGTCGCCCGCGTCGAGTGAACGCTCCTGCAAGAGTTCGCACAAGACGTTGAGTTCTTTGTCCGCAAAATCCTCGAGCAAAGCGAGGTTCTTGATGTTCTCGACAACGATCACGGCAAAATCTTTCCAAGCAAGCTGCGCAGCTGGCGCTGGCACTCTTCCTCTTCTTTGATCGGCAATACAAAAACCGCATTTTCATCGGCGAGCGCAAGCTCGGCTTGCAGGTCGCGCCGTGCCGCTTCCGTCGCTGCCTCGGCAAAGGCGACAAAGAAGCAGCGCGATTCGGGAAGCGAAGCCATGAGTTCGCGCACCAGGTGAATCTCACGTACGGATTTTGAAGAGCGTGTGCCAAGCAATGTGATGAGTGCGAGGCTGCCGTAGCCAATCACGGGCCAAGCCGGCGCACAGGTGCGCACCGTCGGTACGTGCAGCAAGCGAATGCCGACTTCGGAATCAACCGGCAGCTTCGCCATGGTGAGCAAATCGTCGGTGGCGAAGGTATTCCCCGCGAAAGCGCCTTCGAGGCGGATGCCCGGCACGGCGCGCAAAATTTTTGCAAAGCGCTGCGTCGTCTCGATCTCGCTCGAAGCGAGCAGAAGTTTGGCATCGGCGAGTTTCGCACCTCGCGCGCTGCGCACATCCACCCAGTCGCGCAATCGACGCGCTTGCGCGGCCGTAAACAGCGCTTCGCGCGGTGCGGGCGGTGTGCCCTTCGTCGATTCACGCAGTTGAATGATTCCGCGAATCGACAGCGTGTGCAGAGCTTGCAAGACGGCGTAATCCGGAAACGAACAATGATCCACGATGTCGCGCACGCGCGGATACACTTCGAGCAAAAGCAAAATCTCTTGGCTCAGCGGGTGCACCATCTTCGGCAAATCGGATTTCTTTACGCGCAAGGCCACGTACGCATCGAGTGCGGGCAACGCATTTTTGCGTTGATTCCATTCGTCGAGTTGGCGAATGCCTTCCATCAAGAGTTCGCGCGTCGCTGCGGTGATTTTGGGGGCACCTTTGATTTCTTTCGGCGTGAAAGCAAATGTACCGTCGGTCCAGTGAAAGAAACGAAACAGCGCCTTTTCTTTTTCGACTTCGCCAAGACGCGCTTGCGCAACGTTGCCTGCGCTGAGTTCGATGACACCGCGCTCTTCGGGAGAATCTTTTTCTTTGCGCTGCAATTCAAGCACGCCCGTTTTGCGATTGATTTGAAAAAGCTGCAAGAGGTCGGGCAGTGACACTTGTGAGAGTCGGCCGCTGAGTTTGTCGGCACGCTCGACTTCTTCGCCGAGCGCATCGAGTTTTTCGCTGCGCACGAAAATTTCTTCGATGCGTTGACCCAGCGTCACGAGATCAATCGGTTCACAAATCACTTCATCGTAAAATTCGACTTGGCGACCACCCAGCGAGCGCTCACTCACGAACAAAAAGCGCGTGTTCTGTGTGCGCGGGTTTGTGCGTAAGATTTCCGCAAGTTTTGCACCGTCGATGAGCGGCAGTTGCAACGCCAAAATAACCATCGTCGGCAACTCGGCCAGTGCAAGCTGCAACGCTGTGGGACCGTCGGAGGCAAAGAACGTCTGCACGCCTTGATTGGTGCACAGCTTGCCGATCGCCCGCGCCCGTGCATCTTTGGCATCCGCAATCAAAACTTTTTGTGACACAGTTTTTTCCTCTCGCAAGTCTTTGGCTGGGGCCTATACGCCGAGTGAAATTCCAAGCACGTTTTTCAACTGAAACGCCAGTTCTTCGACGATGGTTCGCTCGCTTGTGTGAAACGCCACGGTGTCAAGCAATTGCTTGTTGGGAGACCCAAGATAAGCGTAAGCCGGGCCTTCGCCGAGGAAGATCAAGAACGGCGCACTCGTGCCCGAGCGCGGCGCCGGCACACGCGTCACTTGCACGCCCGCCGGAAGCTCAAGTTTGCCTTCGGTCATGAGTACGACTTCGGTACGCGACCCGTAGCGTTCGATCGCCTCGATTCTTTCGAGAAGTCCGGGCGACAAGCCAGCGCGTGGAGCAATGAGCAAAAGCCCGCGATCTTGCGGGCGCCGTCCGATTTCTTCAACCAAGAACGCCATCATCTGCTCAAAGAAACCCGTCGGCATTTTTTCGGCGTGCACTTGTAGGGCTTCGACGAACTCGGCAAATACTGCATTTTCGAAGATTGGCTTTCGAAGTGGACTCTCGCGATCTTCGGCCAGGCGTTTTTCAAGCACTTGGTGAAGGCGCTCTGCTTGTGATCCATCCGACGGAAACGTCGCCGTTGCGAGAGCGATCTCGGGACGGTTCTCGACACTGAGCGTCTGCATTTCGACCGACTCGAGCAACGCCTCGCGCACACGACGCTTGAGCACCGTTGCACCGAGGCCATCCGTTTCGGGCAGTAACACACGATAGTGGAACTGATCTTCGGCCGCGATCAAATCCGTTGTGCGTAGTGCGCGCGCAAGCTGCTGCACAAAACCAGCGAGCCATTCGCGCACCTGATCGAAGCTCATTTGCTTCCATAACATCGCATCGGGAGCAATTTCGAGTTCAATCACCGAGAGGCTGCGTGAAAAACGCTTGGCCTTGCGGATTTCGTTTTGCAAAACATCGTCGAAGTAATCGACGCTATAAGCCCCCGTGACGGGATCGCGAAGCGACTTCGTGCCCAGATCGCGAAAGCGCATTGCGTTGCGCAGCGCCAGCACGGCAATCTCCGCAAACTTATCGGCTGCGGCGCGATCGACTTCCGAGAACTCAGCGCCTTCGAATTTGTCTGTGAGCCGAGCCACCGCGAGCACCTGTTCGCCGTAACGCAAAGGCACGAAGAGAGCCTGCGTCCAAGAACTCGCACGCAGGAGCGGAGCAGTGTATGCGCCGTGCGTCTCGTCGGTGTAGAGCGGCTTTAACTCCGCCGGAAGCGATGCGGTAGAAAAAATTTCATTTTCCTCTTGGATCTGCACGAGTCCCTGCGCGGCACAAAGGCGAAACTGCTTGGGATCCTGCGCATCCACAATCCAGAGCACGCCGCCTTGGCTGTTCGTCTCAAAGCAAAGGCCTTCGACAATGCGTTCGGCAAGCGACTCAATACCGACGGTATCCATCAAGCTCACGGCGCGCTGATACAACGAAAGCACGCCCATGTATTCGAGATTTTCGGCAACGAGCTGCGAGTGTTCGTCGCGCAGACGTTTGCGTTGCAAAATTGTGTTGAGCGAGCGTGCGAGCGCATCGCGATCAATCGGCTTCAAAAGATAGTCGGTGGCACCGAGCTTCATCGCACCGACGGCCGTTTTGACGTCGCCCACGCCCGTAATCACGATGATGTCTTGCTCGGGAATCTGCGCCTTCACGCGCTGCACAAGCTCACTTCCGTCCATGCCCGGCATCACGAGGTCGCTGATCAAAACGTCGAAGCGCTCTTGCGCCAGGGCATGCAGCGCTTCTTCGCCGCTGGAAGCCGTGCGTACGCCATAGCCTTCATCCGACAAAATGCCTTCGATGAAAGTTCGAAAATAAAGTTGATCGTCGACTGCAAGAATTCGCGCTTTGGCCATAGTTCTCGACTCTTCGGCAAATTCGTTTGGCACCGAAACGGAAATTGACGCGAAAGAGCGCAAATTTGCCTGCGCTCGGCGCAAAGAGGATCCTGTCCCTCGCAAGACAGCCAACCTCTCGAACCATCTTTCGAGCGTGCGGTGAAAATTCTTGATCGGTCTTCGCAAGCGTCGGTCGTGGGGCGCACCGACGCACCGACTCACCGACGAAAAGCACGCAGCTCTTACAAGATCGGCAAGAGCGGTGAAACTGCCTGCCCGGATGGCACCGCAATCAAAGAA
>CAYRID010000113.1:0-7449 GCA_964424225.1 uncultured Geobacter sp. | reverse complement strand
TGAGTATGCGGAACTTTTAAAGAAGAAAGCTGTTGAACACCAAAAAGAGCTTTTGATCGTGATGCGCGTGTATTTCGAAAAGCCGCGCACCACGATTGGTTGGAAGGGTTTGATTAACGATCCGTATCTCGACGGAAGTTTCAATATCAATGCGGGTTTGCGTCTTGCACGGCGATTTTTGCTCGATGTGATTGCACTCGGTTTGCCGGCCGGTTCTGAATTTCTCGAACCGATTACGCCGCAGTTCATTGCGGATTTGGTGTCTTGGGGTGCGATCGGTGCGCGCACGTCCGAGAGTCAGGTGCATCGTGAACTTGCCTCGGGCCTTTCCATGCCGATTGGCTTCAAAAACGGCACCGATGGAACTGTGCAAGTTGCAGTCGATGCGATTGGATCGAGTTCACACCCACACCATTTTTTGTCGGTGACGAAACAAGGGATCGTGGCCATCGTCTCGACGCTCGGTAATCCCGATTGCCATCTGATTTTGCGCGGCGGCAGTGGCGGTCCAAATTACTCAAAAGAATGTATCGAGCAAGCTGTGGCCCGGCTCGAAAAGGCGCGTGTACAAACGCGCGTGATGGTTGATTGTAGTCATGCCAATAGCGGTAAAGATCATCTCAAGCAGCCGCTTGTCGCGCATGAAGTTGCAGAACAAGTTGCAGCGGGAAATTCAACAATTTTTGGTGTTATGATTGAGAGTTTCCTCGTTGATGGGCGACAAGATTATTCGGAAAAGGCCGTCCATGGCCAGAGTATTACGGATGCTTGTATTAGCTGGGAACGCACGCAGCCCGTGCTCGATGCGCTTGCCGCTGCGGTGCAAAAGCGTCGCCAACGCTGAATGTCAACTTTGTATAGATAGTTTTTTCGATTTGCAGGTCGCGTGATCTTCGATTGTGTAGGGATGCTTTAGCGCGTTTTCTCAATCAAGAAAGCAACACCGACGGCCCCCAAATAAAGAGCGATGAGTGGCAGGGCGAGTAGAAACTGCGTGATGCCGTCATTGGGCGTGAGTACGGCACCGATGATGAAGGCGACGATCGCGGCGTACGAGGTTCCCTTCCAAAGTTGTTGTGCAGTGACGACACCCATCATGGCGAGAGAGACAACGACAACGGGCAATTCAAACGCGACGCCGAAGGCGAGCAGCATTTGCGCTGTAAAACTGAATACCTGCGTCATCGTCCAGACGGATTTTACGAACTCGCTATCGAAGCTAACAAAGAATTTGAAAACCTCGGGAAAGATGAAGTAGTAAGCAAAGAGTCCGCCTCCGACAAAAAGAAATGTAGAGGCAAGTACGAACGGAACGATGACTTTCTTTTCACTCGAATAAAGACCAGGCGCGATGAAGCGCCAGAGATGCCAGAAAATGACGGGCGTTGAAAAAATGAATCCTGCGAGCAAGGAACACTTGAAGTATGTGAAGAAAATTTCACCCGGCGAAATGGCTTGAAGCTGCGAATTGTTCTGGGCCAGTGAGTCGATTGCGGGTCGCAGTAAAAATCCAAAAATTTCTTTTTGGTAAAACCAAGCTACACACGAAAGTACACACCAGACACTGATCATCCAGAAGAGTCGTCGCCGAAGTTCTGCGAGATGTTCGATGAGCGGAGTGCGTTCGTGTTTCACGTGTTGGAACTTCCACTCTCTTTGGGTGCTGCGACAGGTTCTTCAGTGGGGTTTGCTGGAGTTTCTTCCGTTTGTAGTTTTTCGGGTTCAGCTGGTTTTTCGGTGGTGCTTTGCACGGCGGGGGGTGTAACGGGCGGAGGGGTGTAGCGCGGTGTTGCATCAACATTCAGATGACTTTGGATGTCACTGGCCGCTCTGCGAAAATCCCCTAGTGCACGTCCGAGATTGCGAGCGAGTTCGGGCAGGCGTTTTGGGCCTAGGAAGAGCAATGCGACAACGAAGATGACCACGAGTTCTGTAGCGCCAATTCCGAACATGAAACCTCCCCAGTCTTTGAATCGACTCGAGTGCTTTCGTGGGTTACATGAACGCGAAAAGGGAGCCGAGCGCAGGACCGTGTGTTCTATCGAGCGGGAGGAATCTAGGCGATAGCGCGCAATTTCGCTATGCGACTTCGGCCCAGCGCGTCTGTCCAGAACGTCGCACGCGCACGACTCCGCGATTCATTTCTGCGACGAGCGCGAGTCCCAAAACAAAGTCGCCGCTTTTTTCGTCGCGGCACCAGGCGACGCGTGCAAGCGTGTCGCGATAAGGTTTTCCGTCGATGTCACGGATTACGACGCGCAACATGACGCCGGGTTCCACCGCCGCATCGACGCGCAAACAGATTCCAGTTTGAGAAATGTTCAGAGTTACTGCTTCATTGCGTCGCTGGTCGGTGTTTGTCCATGGAAACGGACTGTACTCCGCCAAGCGAATCATTGAATCGCGTTTCTCGGAACGCTCGACGACTTGGCGCGCCGCATCCGGTTCCGTTACCGGATCAAAATCGAGCGCCAATTGAAGGTCATTTTTGGGAGTCGTCATTTTGGCCTTTTCACTGCTTCGTCTTTGCTGCGTTGGCCATCATAAAACAATGTCTTGAGAATTGAGAAGCAAGAAAAAGTATCTGCACTGCAAAATCTGCAATTTTTTTGCAGATTGATTTTGTAACCCGGTTGAAACGATGAGTTTTTCCTTTTTTTCCCGAGTCGACTCCGCCGGCATTTTTTCAAAGTAGTTTCAAAGTTTCAAATTAAGGCGCGGGGGCAATGCTGGACTTGAGCTTAGGCATTGGGTTCAATCGCTTTCACGCAAAGAGGGGTTGTGAAGGCGATCGAATTTGATGTCGGATGGGCCAGCTTTGCGGCGAAGAGGAAGCGGGCGTTCTTCGAGACGCAGGAGGCAAAGGGATGCAACGCTATACGCTAATTGGTGTACTTTGCGCTTGGGTTTTGTCTTCTGCCACGGTAGTGCAGGCGCAGTCCGCGCCGAAAGAGCAAGAGTTTTTGGGGACGTGGCATTTGCTTATCCACTATCAAGACCGCACGTCGCAGTTTTCCGAGCGCTGGCTTTGGGAAGATCGCATCTGGGTGATCGAGGCCGAGGTGGGCGCTCTGCGCTGGCGGGATTACCCGATCGTGGTTTTCAAAGATGAGTCGGGACGCTTTGAGAAAAGTCGCGGTGGTTTGCAGCGCACGCTTGGCGCGTGGGTGCCCAGTGATGGGCAAGAGCGCGAAATTCGCAAAGGCCTGCGTGCAAATGATCGCGGCGCTCGCTCGAAGCGGCTGGAAGCGGTCGCGCCTACTGAGCCCACTACACCGACGGAAAATGTTGCGTCAACTTCTGCTCAACCCAAGGTCAATGCAGCCGAGATCCCGTTCGGTGCGGCGCACTCCTCGCCGTCGGAGGTACCGAATTTTTCGTCGGGTGAGGATGATTTTGCCAATTCATCTTTGCGCTGGAAATCGGTAACGAGTGATGGAGCTTCGTCGGCGCTCGTCATTACTTACACGGAAAACTGGTCGATCCGCGAAAATTCGTCCAATCATCTTCCGGTTTTTGTGTGGACCGCGGCGCTCGAATCGGGGCTTGGCGAGGGAGTTGAAGACAGCACGCTTTTTATCGTGGAGGAGAAATTCGCCGACGGAAGCGAGTATCGCGGCCGCTATCAGAAAGACGGAAATCTCGTCGGTCGCTTCCGAATGCGCCGCAGCGGCACCCTTTCGCTACTTGGAGATTGACGGCCGTGGCACAAGCCGTGCGTGGGGAGTCG
Source organism: uncultured Geobacter sp. (assembly GCA_964424225.1). Classification (GTDB taxonomy): domain Bacteria; phylum Myxococcota_A; class UBA9160; order UBA9160; family JADFDR01; genus JADFDR01. The sequence goes on along the minus strand of CAYRID010000113.1, from coordinate 3,719 downwards.
GGGGGGCAGGCGAAAGTCCATCGACGCCGCAGAAAGCCAAGAGTAATCTTGCGCGCCGCGCTGGGCAGGGATTTCGCCGTGAGAAGCGTAGAGCATGCCGGCGTGGAAATTTGCAATTTTGTGTCACGAAGGAGCTCGAGAAGCCTCGAGAAATTCGCTGAAAAATCCCTTCTGAATTTGCTTTGAAAACCAAACTCGAAATTTCGAGAAAAGGAACTCGCTATGTCGTCTTGGCAAGAGAACGTGACTCCCCTCGCAAAAGAACTCAATGATGCACTCAAACAAGCAAGCCCGGAGACGTTCGCTTTGCTTTCGTCGCTGGGCCGACGCTTGTATTTCCCGAAAGGAATCCTTTCCCAATCAGCGGAAGCCAAAGGCAAGCGTTTTAACGCGACGATTGGTATTGCGACGGAGCAAGGTGCGCCGATGGCGCTTCCGTCGCTACAAAAGCCCATTCCGGGCATTTCGGCGGCCGATGCGTTTTCGTATGCACCGCCGGCTGGGCGCGCGGGTTTGCGCGAACGTTGGCGCGAGAAACTACTTGCCGAAAATCCGGCCCTACACGGAAAAGAGTTTGGCCTTCCGATTGTCACTTCGGCGATCACACACGGTCTTGCCGTTGTTGCGGATCTTTTCATGGATCCTGGCGACTGCGTCATCCTGCCCGACAAACTTTGGGGAAATTATCGGCTTACGTTCGAAGTGCGACTTGGCGCAAAGATCCACACGTTTCCGTTTTATCGTGACAGCAAGCTAAACACCGAGGGCTTTGCTCAGACGCTTGCGGAAAAAGCCGTGCAGCATGAGAAGTTGATCGTGCTCTTGAATTTTCCGAACAATCCGACGGGCTATATGCCGACGGTGGAAGAAGCGAATGCCTTGACGGAAGCGATTGTCGCCCAGGCGAAGAAGGGCACGAAGCTGCTCGTGATTTGCGACGACGCGTATTTCGGACTTTTCTATCACTTGGGTGGGCCCTCGATTACGGAATCGCTTTTTGGTCTCTTGTGCAATCGCCATCCCAATTTGCTGGCCGTGAAACTTGACGGGGCAACGAAAGAACTCTTCGTATGGGGCCTGCGCTGTGGATTTTTGACATTTGGTCCGGGCGATGCGGCGTCGGCCAAGAAGGTGATCGAAATTCTCGACAACAAAGCGCGCGGTGCGATTCGCGGCGTGATCTCGAATAGTCCGCAGCTTTCGCAGTCGCTCGTCGAGCAAGCGCTTGCCGGTTCAGCAATTTCCGACGAGCGCAAACAGAAGTCGGAGATTTTGTGTGCGCGGGCCAAACGAGTTGATGCGGTTGCACGCCAGGAAAAATATCGTGACGCCTGGGATGTGTATCCCTTCAATAGCGGTTACTTCATGTGCATTGCCGTCAAGGGAGTCGATGCTGAGGCGCTGCGAAAACTTCTGCTTGAAAAGTATGAAGTAGGACTGATTGCAACTTCTCCGACGGATATACGTGTCGCATTTTCGTGTCTTGAATTGGATCAAATTGAGCCGGTTTTTCAAGCCGTCTACGATGCCATTCAAAACCTACGCAAAGTTGCGTAGAAAAGAGTTCGTCTTTTTGAAGTGGGACGTTCGTGAGTGTCCCGTTGGCGAAGCGCAATGTGAGGAACTGGCTGCTGTCGCGCGCAAAGGATGAGTAAGCGATGAAGAAGCGTCCGCTCGATGGCATTAAAGTGCTTGATGTCTCGCGATTTTTCCCGGGCCCGTTTTGTTCCATGATTTTGTCGGATTTTGGAGCGGAGGTTCTGGTCGTCGAAGACAAACGCTTCGAGGCGGAGCAGGGCGGGCTTGCGACGGTGATGCGCGGCAAGCGGCATATGAATCTCAATCTCAAAACGGCTGCGGGAAAAGAAATTTTCTTACGTCTTGTTCGAAGCCACGATGTGCTGCTGGAAGGCTTTCGCCCGGGTGTGATGCAGCGGCTTGGGCTTGCTTACGAAACGCTGCGTCATGAGAATCCACGCTTGATTTTTTGTTCGGTGAGTGGCTATGGCCAAGAGGGTCCATTGCGCGACCGAGCGGGGCACGACATCAACTATATGGCGTATGCCGGAGTGCTTGGACAGACGGGGCTCTCACCCGATGGTCCGCCGGCGATCCCGGGTGTGCCCGTCGCCGACGCGACGGCAGGCATGAATGCGGCGATTGGAATTTTGCTGGCCCTATTACACCGAGAAAGGACGGGCGAAGGTCAAGCAGTCGACGTGGCGATGCTTGATTCGGTGGTGAGTTTGCTCGGCTTGCCGGCGTATTTTCATTGGTGGCTTGGTTGGTCGCAAGCACGGGGGGCGGGAATGATTACGGGACAACTTCCGTGCTATCGCCCCTATCGCTGCGCGGACGGTAAATACATTGCGCTTGGAATCGTCGAAGCACATTTCTGGAAAACGCTTTGTGAGTATTTCGGAAAGCCCGAATGGATTGCGCATCAACTCGATTTGGCGAAGGCGACAGAAATCCGGGCAGAACTTGAGGAGCGGCTTCTTGAAAAAACGCGCGACGAATGGATAGAAATTTTCGGACCACTCGATTGTTGCGTCGCGCCGGTTCTCGATTTGCCCGAAGTTTTTGAGCACGAGCAGGTTCAAGCGCGAGCGATGGTCCAGGAAATCGAGCATGCCGGAGAACGGATCAAGCAGCTCGGCATTCCCGTGAAACTTTCGAAAACTCCGGGTCAAATTCGATTTGGTCCTCCAAAGTTTGGCGGAAATACCGAAGAAGTTTTGCACGAGCTTGGTTTTGGCCTTGAGGAAGTAGAGCACTTTCGCCGGACAGGCGTACTTTGAAGCATTTTCGACACCAACTTGGTGTGCGGACTACGTTTTTCGATTCAAGAAGGCAAAAAAAGAGCGGCGAAAACAATGCGGCGCAGATATGCTGAGCGTCCCGTTTGATGTCTTTGGGGGGTCAAGCGGCGGTTCTGTTGAGTGCTGAAATGAGGATTGCCCGTGAGTTTTGTGTGCAATCGCACAGCCACCACATCGGGATCACGCGATAAGGCAAAAAGAGCGACTTGGCGTGAATGGGATGACCAACAGATTTCGGTCAGAAAAATCGAGAAAAGTTGAGCAAGGCGAGAACGAAAGTTGAACAAGAGGGGTGTTCAATGCATTGCGAGGATTTCGATCAGCGTCGTCCAACTCGGCGCGGTGTTAGATTTGCTTTTTCACTTTTTCTTGTGCTCGGCGCGACAAGCGTCGGAGTTTTCATTGCCGATTTCCGGCGTGACACTTCTGCGGATCAGCCAACCGTACAAACTCTCCCGCTTTCAGCGGAGTCGACAGAGCCGTATGGTCCCGAGACGGCGAGTCCCGATTTTGTAGTCATCGAAGGCAAGATTGAAAAGGGAAGCTCGCTTGGTGCTGCTCTGGCGGCGCAAGGCGTGTCGGCGGATGCAATCCACACGATTTCGACGACATTGCGTCCGCTCTTTGATTTGCGCCGTTCGCGTGCCGGACAAGTCTATCGTTTGATTCAACGTCGCGATGGGGCCGTCGTGGATTTTCGTTATGAAATTTCAGCGATGAAGGCAATTCATCTTTTTCAAGACGGGAATCGGATTGCCGCCGAGGAAGAAGAGCCGGAGCTCGTACGTCGTACTGCACGCATCGCGGGCGTAGTGAGTTCGTCGGTGTACGCATCATTGCGTAATTTGGGTGAAAGTCCAGAGCTCGGACATAGTTTCACGGATATGTTTGCGTGGG
>CAYRID010000112.1:0-7463 GCA_964424225.1 uncultured Geobacter sp. | reverse complement strand
ATCGCCTGGACCATTTCCGGTTTCACGAGCCCCGCACTCGACACACCGATGAAAGCATCTGCGCCGCGCAAAGCATCCGCAACCGTACGACACGCGGTCGGACGAACGAATTCTTCTTTGTAGATGTTCATGCCTTCGCGGCGACCTTCGTAAAGCACGCCTTTGCTATCGACGAGCAGCATATTTTCGGGCCGTACACCGAGGCGAATGTAGAGCTTCGCGCAAGCGATGCCTGCCGCGCCGGCACCGGAGAACACCACCTTCACGTCTTCGATTTTGCGGTTCGTGACTTGCAGCGCATTCAAAAAGGCCGCACCCGAAATGATGGCCGTACCGTGTTGGTCATCGTGAAACACCGGGATGTCGAGCGACTCGATCAATCGACGCTCGATTTCAAAACACTCTGGGGCGCGAATGTCTTCAAGGTTGATGCCGCCAAACGTCGGCGCCATCAACTCGCAAGCGCGCACGATTTCATCGACATCCAGCGTGTCGAGTTCAATATCAAAGACATCGATATCGGCAAAGCGCTTGAACAACACGCCCTTGCCTTCCATCACTGGCTTTCCCGCAAGCGCGCCAATATTGCCAAGCCCAAGCACCGCTGTGCCATTCGTCACGACCGCAACAAGATTACTCTTTGCGGTGTAGTAGTAAGCGAGTTCTGGATTGCGCGCGATGGCAAGACACGGTTCTGCGACACCCGGCGTATAAGCCAGCGAAAGATCGCGTTGGGTTTTCGTCGACTTGCTCGGGAGTACTTGCAATTTACCGGGCCGACCATCGGCGTGATATCGAAGTGCGTCGCTGTCGTGATTGCTCACTGCACAAAATCCTTCCTGCTCTGCACACCGAGGGCACGCGATTCACGATTCCATGAATGATTTCGATCCGTTTATGATCCGGTGCTGCAAGGGCGGGAAATGTAGCCGATCCTTTTCCTTGCTGTCGAAGTCTCGACACGGAAATTCGGAGCCGATTCAACGACTCGTCCCACGTAGGCAAAACTTTCGGATCTTCAAAAAAGATGCAGGAAACAAAATGCGATAGACGCCAAAGGCCTCACGCGGATCGCCTGCCGTAGTTTTCGCTCAGACCGTAAAACCGAGTTGGCGCGAAACCTTTGTCGCCACCGCCGTAAGCTCTGGCAAAACCTCACTCACGATCTTTTCGCGTGTCAAACGAAACGCAGGCCCCGAAAGTGACAAAGCAGCAACGAGTCCGCCGCTCGCATCGTAGATCGGTGCTGCCGCGCAGTTCATCCCGGTTTCCAACTCCTCAAGATCCAGTGCATAACCTTGTGCTCCGACGGTGTGCAAATGCTCGAGCAATTTATCGCGATCGACGATCGTGTTGGGTGTGAAGGCAGAAAGTCCTCGCTTGAGACGCTTGCGATCGTAGGTTTCGCGCGCGGTAGCCGATCCACAGCCGAGCAAAACCTTCCCCAGCGCACAGGCGTGCGCTGGCAAACGCAGTCCAATCCGCGAAGCATTTACGATCATGTGCTGCTGCGGTTGCATTCCGTCGAGATGCACGACCTCAAAATCGCGAAGCACAGCGACGTGCGCTGTTTCTTGCACGTTGTCGACGAGCGCTTCGAGCGCAATTCGCGCGTGACGCAAAAATCCATCCGAACCCAGAAAGGCTCGGCCAAGCTCAAGGCAGCGCACACCGAGTCGGTAACGTTCGGTTTGCGCCGTTTGTTCGACATAACCGTGCTGCTCGAGCGTCGCCAAAAGACGAAACACGTTGTTCTTGTGCAAGCCGAGAAAATGCGAAAGTTCGGTGACGCCGAGATCATCCGCACCGTAAAACGCTTCCAGCAGGTGCAGCGCATTCGAAACAGCTTGAATCGAATAATCGCTTTTGGGTTTTTTCATGATTGCCCTTCAAGAAAAATCTCAAAAAAGTGTCAGGTCAATATGCGAAATTAACGGTTCTTGACTTTTTCCCAGTCTGCCAAGAAACGCTCGAGGCCAAGATCCGTCAGCGGATGCTTCACGAGCTGCTTGATCACCGATGCAGGAATCGTCGCTACGTCTGCACCAATCAACGCCGCAGCCTTCACTTGCATCGGACTGCGGATGCTCGCCACCAAAACCTCCGTTGCAAAATCGTAGTTTTGGTAGATCGTGCAAATCTCTTCGATGAGTGCCATGCCTTCCGTCGAAATATCGTCGAGTCGGCCCACGAACGGCGAGGCATACGTTGCACCCGCTTTGGCGGCCATCAACGCCTGCGTCGCACTGAAGATCAACGTGCAGTTCGTCTGTATGCCACGCTCGGAAAACGTACGGATCGCCTTCAAACCCTCAACGGTCATCGGCACCTTGATCACGATGTTTTCTCCAAGCTTTCGCAGCTCGGTGCCTTCGCGCAACATGCCCGGTGCATCGGTTGCAATGACTTCTGCACTCACAGGCCCTGCGACGATTTTGCAAATCTCGCGCAAAATTTCTTGCGGATTGCCTTTTTCTTTGGCGAGCAAACTGGGGTTGGTCGTAACACCGTCGAGAAGGCCAAGATCGGTGGCTTCGCGAATCTCGTCGAGATTCGCCGTGTCGATAAAAAACTTCATGCGTCGAAATCCAATTGGCTGGGAGTTGTAGGAACTACGAAAGAAATCCGTACTGCAAGCGCAAGGTTTGTAACGCAGGGCCTAAGTTCGATCAAGAAAGCCGAAAGAAAAATCACAAAGATTTATACTTAACACAGTAAAGTGTCTGAAGAACCCGAGGCGACTCTGCAACAATGCTCAGGATTTTTTACTCAGGTGCGCTTTGCTCTCCGTCGAGAAATCGCAAAGACAAAAAAGAACAAATTTTATAAGTTCTGTTTCATTCGTGCTGCACATCCGGCGCTTGCTCGCGCGTTTCCGTTTCGGAAGCAAGGAGATCCAGCACAAGCAAGCTCACACCGACGACAATGCAACTATCGGCAACATTGAAATCGGGCCATGCGTAATTGTTCCACAAAATGAAATGCAGGAAGTCGACAACTTCACCGCGAAAAATTCGATCCGCGCAATTGCCCAGCGCGCCGCCCAGCACGAGCCCGAGGGAGAAGGCCGCCAGTTTTTCGTCCGGACGCAAACGACGAAAGAACGAAAAGATCATTGCAATGGCCACAGCCGTAGCGACAAGAAAAAATACGTTGCGAAACATCGCAGGCGCTGAGGCCAAAATACCAAATGCAGCACCGGGGTTACGCACATGTGTGATATAGAAAAATCCGTCGATCACCGAAATTCGATCGGCAAACGAAAGATGAGAATCAATCCAGAACTTGGTTCCCAAATCGAAAACCAGCGCCGAAAAAATCGTACCGAGAAAAATGCGAAGCTTTGCATCCATGGTCGCGCACCTTACCAAATCTGATCTTGCACTCCAACGCACACCATGATGCGCGCAAACCACCACATGCCACAGCGCAGCCGCCCGCCGCAGCCGCCAAACGTAGTCCGCATACATGTGATGACCGATACGAGACAAGCAACATGCAACTGCGTTACTGCAACCTATCTATTTAGTGTGACTCGCCGCGCAGCCAGCGCAGCACATTGTCCAAAATACTCTCTCGATCACCTTGCGACGAATCGTCTTTCTCTTTGTCGTGTTTTCGAAAGAAAGGAAATTGGAAGCGAGGGCAAATCTCGTCCGGTGCCGTCCCGACCAAGAAAATTTCAGGACGCATTTGATCACAACCTTCAAAAGCGCGCGCGCCGGTCAGCGGATCGATATCCATCTCCACAATATTTTCTGGGCGCACAAAACCGCCGCGAATATTTTTTCCCGTCGCTTGGGCCATGAAGTCCGCCCAGATCGGAACCGCCACGCGTCCCCCCGGTAAGCCAATCGGCGCTGGATCATCAAATCCAACCCAAACCACAGTGACAATTTCGGGTGTAAAACCGATGAACCAGGCATCGCGCTCATCATTCGTCGTACCGGTCTTGCCGCCAATCGGTCCTTCAAAACCACGATCGCGAATTTGCCGACCCGTACCGCGATCCACCACACCGCCAAGAAGTGACACCGCCAGATACGCCACCCCTGCGTCAAGCACGCGCTCCGAGCGAACCTTTGGGCGTTCGAGCAAGCGACCTTCGCGATCCACGACGTCTTCAAAGGTATGCACTTGCGTACGCACACCCAGGTTGACCAGCGTGGCGTAAGCCCGCGCCATCTCGATCGGGCGCACGTCCGCCACGCCAAGCGCAAGACTTGGCACCGACGGTAAAGGACTCTCGACTCCAAGCCGGCGCGCCATTTCGCGAACGCGCGATATTCCTACTTGTTGGGCAAGCCGCGCCGTGGCCACGTTGAGCGAACGCTCGAGCGCGCTACGCACCGAAACGATGCCGTGAAATTCGTGATCGAAATTCACGGGCTCCCAGTCACCACTGGGTTGGCTGATCTTCAACGGTGTGTCATCGAGAAAACTCGCGAGCGTAATTACTGGCTGGCCCGACACATCCGGTTCGAGTGCAGCAGCATAAACGAAGGGCTTGAATGAGCTTCCCGCCTGGCGGCGGCCTTGTGTACAACGATTGAACTGACTGTCGGTGTAATTGCGTCCACCGACGAGTGCGAGCACTTCACCGGTCTGTGGCCGCAGCGCAAGCAAACAACCTTGAAGCGATGCTTTGCGGCGCGGCAATTTGGATTCGAGTTCTTTGAGGCCCGTCGCGAGTGTTTGCGCCGCGATCCGCTGCAAGCGCAAATCGAGCGTGGAATAAATCTTGAGACCTTCTGTAGTGAGTGCCTCGCTGCTATATGCCTCAGGCAACGCTTCATGCACGGCATCGAGGAAATAGCGCACCTCGCGGTACTCGCCACTCGGTGAAACGATTTCGATCGGCTGATTTTTTGCAAGCTCATAAATTTCGCGTGAAATTCGTCCCTGATTGTACATTAACTGCAACACTAAATTGCGTCGTGCCAGTGCGCGCTCGGGATGCTTCACCGGCGAAATGGCGTTGGGACCTTGAATCAAAGCAGCGAGCAGTGCCGACTCCGCGACGGAAAGTTCGCGTGCAGGTTTTCCAAAATAAGAACGCGACGCTTCACCGACTCCGTGCACCGACGTCGAACCACGCTGGCCAAGATAAATCTCGTTCAAATACGCTTCGAGAATTTCTTCCTTGCCGTAGCGAAGCTCGACGATCACGGCCATCAAGGCCTCTTGAATCTTCCGTCGGTAGGTGCGCTCGGATGTGAGAAAAAAATTCTTTACAAGTTGCTGCGTGAGCGTGCTGCCCCCTTCGCGCACATCGCCCGCTTTCAAGTTCGCAAGAAATGCCCCCACAATCCGCAGCGGATCGAGCCCGTGATGCTGTTCAAAACGCTTGTCTTCCACAGCCAGCACGGCATCAATCAAATGGCGCGGCACATCGGAAAGCTGTACAAGCTCGCGCTGCTCACGATCGGGACCGTAATAGGCACCGATCGGCTCGGGCTCAATCAAGACCGCAGCCATCTCGCGCCCACTGCTCACCTCGCGAATTTCTTCGACGAGCGGACCCGACAATTTCAAAAGTACATCGCGCGCAGGCTCAGCGCGGCTTGGATGTTCAAAGGCGCGTAGGTGAATACGCAGCGCACCTGCACTCGAGCGATAGTAACCCAGCTCGAGTTCTTTCCCGGGCGGTGCAGACCGGTAGCCCTGGCGCTTGAGCAAACCGAGCAAATCCATACGTTGCCAATCAAGGCCCGCATAAAGAATGGTGGGTGCAGAGAGCACTTTCGACGGCACATCGAAACGCCGACCTTCGAGCCTTTGGCGCACCACGCGGTCGAGCTTCAAAAAATGCGTCGTCGCAAAAATGCCAAGCGCCGTGGAAAGAACGAGAATGAGCCCGAGAAAAATTTTGATGAACGTCCACCAAAAACCGTGCGCATTTCGACCCCTCACAGCTGAGTTCGCCACCTTCGATCTCTGTTTTGATTTTTTTTGCGCCACACTCTCTCCACGGACTGCCCGCTCTTCACTCCACTGCTCGGCTGAGTCGCATCACTTTGCGCGACAAAGACGAACGCTGACAACGGGTTTCTTCACGGCTTCGTACTTGCGAACGGCGCTTGCAAAAGATTCCGCTCTCACCGAGATTTAGAAGAATGAAACCGAAAAAACCTTGGGGCGGACGCTTCTCTCAAGCAACGGATCCGACGGTCGAGCGCTTCAGCGCCTCGATCGATTACGATCGTTTGCTTGCCGAGCATGATATTCGGGGTTCGATCGCGCATGCGCAAATGCTGGCTGCAGTAGGAATTCTCACAAACGAAGATTCCCAAACACTCGTTGCCGGTTTGCAAGCGATCGCACAAGAAATCCGAGAAGGAAAATTTCCCTTCGATCCTGCGCTCGAAGATATTCACATGAACATCGAAACGCGCTTGCGCGAACGCATCGGTGCCGTCGCTGGCCGTTTGCACACGGGCCGCAGTCGCAACGATCAAGTCGCCACCGACCTCGCCCTGTATTTGCGCGCACAAACTCTCACGATGCAAAGCGCGCTGCTCAACCTTCGCCGCGTTCTGGTCGAGCGTGCCAACGAAGACATCGATACGGTGCTGCCTGGCTACACACATTTGCAACGCGCGCAGCCGGTGCGGCTTGCGCATCACTGGCTTGCGTATGTCGAGATGTTCTCGCGCGATGCTTCGCGCTTTGCATCGTTGCACGCGCGAATCGATCGCTGTCCGCTCGGTGCGGGTGCCCTTGCCGGTTCGACTCTTCCCCTCGATCGGTGTCACACGGCAGCAAACCTGGGCTTTGCCGGGCCAACACGAAACAGTCTCGACACGGTGGCGTCGCGCGATCTTGCGCTCGAATTTTTGTCGGTGGCAGCGATCTGTGCCGTGCATCTTTCGCGAATGGCTGAGGAGCTCGTGCTTTGGTCGGGCGCCGAGTTTGGTTTTATCGAACTGGCCGACGCTTATTCGACGGGTTCGAGTTTGATGCCGCAAAAGAAAAATCCCGATGTACCCGAACTTGTGCGCGGAAAAACCGGACGCATGATCGGAAACTTGGTTTCCCTTCTTACGGTGATGAAGGGCTTGCCGCTTGCCTACAACCGCGACATGCAGGAAGACAAAGAACCCATTTTCGATTCTGCGCAGACGCTTCGCGATAGCCTCGAAGTGATGAGCGGCGCCGTGGCAACATTGCATGTGCGAAACGAGCGCATGCTCGCCGCAGCGCAAGATCCCATGCTCCTTGCGACGGATCTCGCCGAAGCGCTCGTGCGCGCCGGTGTGCCCTTTCGCGAAGCGCACGAAGCCGTCGGAAAACTCGTCGCGCACTGCGTTTCGAAGAACGTAGATTTGCGTTCGCTAACACACGCCGACCTGCAAACTTTTCACCCTGCGTTTGCAGCCAGCGCTGCGAAACTCACAAGCCTCGAACGCGCCCTTGAGGAGCGAAGTCTCGTCGGAGGTACGGCGCGCGCCACCGTTTTGCAA
>CAYRID010000111.1:0-7850 GCA_964424225.1 uncultured Geobacter sp. | reverse complement strand
GGCGAATTCGGGAACGCGGGAGATGCAAGGTCGGTGTAACACTTTTGCGAGACAGCGGCTGAAGTCTACGTTGCGCACGGTCTCGGGGGCAACGGCGTTCACGGGGCCGGAGAGTGTGGGGCCGGTCGGGCTGGGTGGAGCGAACAAATGTTCGATGATTCGCGCTACGTCGTGCACATGAATCCACGGCATCCACTGTTTTCCGGAACCGAGTGGGCCGCCAAGGCCGAGGCGAAAGGGCCGTAGCATCGTCGGCAGTGCACCTCCCTCGCGAGCGAGAACGATTCCGAGGCGCAGCGTCACGACACGTACACCGAATTCGGTTGCACGGTTTGCGGCAGTTTCCCAGTCGCGGCAGACTTCTGCAAGAAAACCGGTTCCGTTCGTCATGTTTTCGTCGAGAACCGTTTCGCCGCCGTCACCATAAATGCCAACGGCGGAGGCACAAACGAGCAGCGGCGGACGCGTGGCTGCGGGAAGCGTGGCGATGGTATCGACAAGATAATGTGTAGAATCAATGCGACTCGCACGAATTTGGGCTTTTCGGTTTTTCGTGAGTGCTGCGCCGAAGATTGGCTCGCCGGCGAGATGCACGACCGCACTCATGTCGCGCACGAGATCGGGAGAAAAGGTTTTGCCGTCCCAGCGGATGGTTTCGCTTTGTGCAGGTAGCTGGCTGCGTGCGCGTGCAGCATTGCGGCTGAGCACGCAGACGGAGTGCCCTGTGTGGGCTAGGCGTTGTAGAACATGGCGGCCGACGAGTCCTGTGCCGCCACTTAGCAAGATGGATTTTGCGGGCATGTTTGTGGCTCCTTCTGCGGCGCGTTCGCGATTGTGAGCCTTCTTTCCGATCAAGCTTCACAAAGACTCGTGCGGATGTCCGTGCATTGTCGCCTGTAACGATTCTTGCAAGCGTGTCGCCCATACTCCTGCAACGCCATCACCTACGGGTTTTGCATCGAGGGTGACGATCGGTACGACACCGCGCACGGCATTGGCAAAGTAAAGTTCGCGTGCGTGCACGACTTCCTCGCGCGTGAGGTCGCATTCGCGAAGTGCGGCAACGGCGTCGAGCAATAACCTGCGCGTGATTCCGTTGACACTTCCTCGTGTTAGTGGCGGTGTGCAAAGTATGTCGTCTTGACGTACCACGAGGATACTTGAATACGAGCCTTCGACGAGAAAATTATCGGCGTCGAAGAGCAGGGCCTCTTGGCAGTTGGCAGCGCATGCAGCTTCGTGTGCGGCGGTAAAGAAATCCCGTGTGATGAGTTTTGCGCCAGGAAAGGCACTTGGTCCGGGATGCGGCACGGGGTAGCTGAGTGCGCTAGCCGCGCTCGGCACATCGATGAGTGAGCGGCTTGTGGCAAGCACTTGCGTTGCACCTGCAGCGTCGCACTGCAAATCGACACGCACGATGCCTCGTCCGACACGAAAATGTTTCAAGCCAAGTTCGCAAAATGCATGCGCCACGAGATCGGACGCGGGTGGGATGAGGCCAATTTGTTTGGCATCGCGAAGCAGGCGTGCGACGTGCGCTTCGAGCCAGCGCGGCGCTCCTTGCGTGACGAGTGCCGTCGAGAAGCACCCGCCGCCCGGTGTCGTATTTCGATAGGAAGAAAAAAATGGAGCGTCGCAAAACGCTCCATTTTTCCATTCGTAGCCAAGTTTTGGAGACACTGTTTTGTGTTTCCCTCGTCGGGCCTATGCCCGTGACGTCTCAGCGCTCTTGAATGCGTTTGTACGGACGTAGCGTGGCACCGGTGTAGATTTGGCGTGGCCGACCGATTTTGAAATCCGGATCGGCGTGCATTTCTTTCCAGTGCGCGATCCAGCCCGGCAGCCGTCCCATTGCAAACAGCGCAGTGAACAAATTCACCGGGCAACCGATTGCTTTGTAGATGATGCCCGAGTAGAAATCGACGTTCGGGTAGAGCTTGCGCTCGATGAAGTACGGATCTTTGAGAGCAATCTCTTCAAGCTCGACACCGATCTCGAGCAGGCGACTGTGGATGCCAAGCGATTCGAGCACGGCGAAGCAGGCCTTCTTGATGATCTTCGCGCGCGGATCGAAATTTTTGTACACGCGATGTCCAAACCCCATGAGTCGTGACGAATCGTTTTTGCTCTTGGCGCGCTCGACAAAATCGCGCACCGACGTGCCTTCCTTTTCGATGGCTTCGAGCATTTCGAGTACGGCTTGATTGGCGCCGCCGTGAAGTGGGCCCCAAAGTGCATTGATTCCGGCGGAGATCGCCGCGAAGAGGTTTGCCTTCGACGAGCCGACGAGACGCACCGTACTCGTGGAGCAATTTTGTTCGTGATCGGCGTGCAAAATCAAAAGCATGTCGAGCGCCTTGGCGACGACCGGATTCACTTCGTAGTGTTCGCAGGGCGTCGCGAACATCATGTAGAGGAAGTTCTCGACGTAATTCTTTTCGTTGTTGGGGTAGAGCATCGGCTGCCCGATCGAATGCTTGTAGGCGTAGGCCGTGATCGTCGGAAACTTTGCGAGCAAGCGTAGGACCGAGATTTCGACTTGATCGTCCTTGTTGGGATCGAGCGAATCGGGGTAGAACGTGGCGAGCGCGCCCGTTGCCGTGGCGCAGGCGGCCATCGGATGTGCATCTTTGGGCAGAAAGCTAAAGAGGCGACGCATGTCTTCGTGGAGCATGGTGTGACGATGGATGCGATGTGTGAAGTCGGCGAGTTGTGCACGATTGGGAAGTTCGCCGTGGATCAAAAGGTAGGCGACTTCGAGAAAGCTGCTTTTTTCCGCAAGATCTTCGATGGCATAGCCGCGATAGCGCAGGATGCCTTCGTCGCCATCGATAAAGGTGACACTGCTTCGACACGCTCCGGTGTTGGCAAAGCCGGGGTCGAAGGCAATGACACCCGCGTCGCTGCGCAATTTGCGGATGTCGATCGCGCGTTCTTTTTCTGTGCCTTCAAATACTGGGAGTTCGAGAACTTTGTCGCCGAGATGCAGCTTTGCCGAGTCGTTCTTCCCGCTCATTCCACTCTCCATTTCGCTATGCCGTGGTGTTGGTGTCGATTTTTTCGGATTTCTTTACAAATTCAAATGGTTACGGTTTTTTAAGCCCGCGCAGTTTAGCCAAAATGGTTTTGAAACGCACAGGCTAAACAGTGCGAAAAGATCGAAAACCTTTGCTTTGCGCCGAGGCAGTGCAAAATCGCCGAACCGTACTTTTGACTGCGCGCTAGATTGCGCGTGCCGGATGGGGCACGCAACACGGTCGTGTTGTGAAGCTAGGGCAGGAAATCTTGTGGATCGGTTTTGAATTCGCTTTGGATTTGACCTGCAAGATCGACGGAGTAGCGGACCGCTAGCGTCGGTGCATTGCCCCAAAGTTTTGGATGAGCGGGCAGCGCATAGAGCGAGGCAACGAGCCGTGTGGTTCGTGCGGTTTCGACGAGATCAATGCGTGCAAAACCAAGGCGCTGTGCAAAGAAGAGTTGGTTTTCTGCCCGGGTGCGCGCTCCGCGCACATTTGCTCCGCCGCCAGCAATGAGGTGCAAGGGCGGGTTGGGTGCAGTGAGTGCAATGGCTTGCAAATTGTGTTCATGTCCGGCGAGTACGAGTTGTACGGGCACCCCTGCGGCGGAGATGGCATTCAAAATTTTTTCGACGTACGCATCTTGCATCGAAGCATCCTTTGCATCAAGGCTCTGCGTTGCGATGGGATGATGTAGCGCCAAGATTCGCCATGGCCCGCGGCTTGCACGGATTGCGTCGGTAAGAGGGCTTGGATTTTCACCGTGATTGCGCACGCGCTGTGAGTCGAAAAGGATGAGGCTTACGCCCGCATCAAGTTCGACGACTTGCGCCATCTCCGACGGTACATGCCAATTGGATACGAACTGCGGAATGAGCGTACGCGTGCGGTCAGGGCTTCCTGGTGTGCCGTAATCGTGATTGCCGAGCACTGCATACAATGGCACGGTGTGTTGCTTTTTGAATTGCGTGCGGCACGCACGTTGTATTTCGCGCGCGCGCGGACCGTCGAGCGCGATGAAGCGGCAATACGGATGCACTAAGTTGTCGCGAATCTGTGCGACGGCCCGTTGCGCTTCGAGACCGACGGGATAGAAGAGATCGCCAAGAAAGACCACGGCATCAATGGGCTGTTTTTTGTCGAAGCGCTGCATGGCATCTCCGACGAGATATTGATTGCTGATTGCGGTGTTTTCGGAGAGAGGAAAACCAGTGTCGCCAAGGGCAAAGAGTGAAAGTCGCGTGTGCGTGTCGGTGCCGCGCGGTGTGAGGCTTGGACCGTAATCAATTTGTTTCGTGCATTGCAATGTGAAGAAGATGCAAAGCAGAAACGTCGCGAAATGAGTGCGACGAAAAACTTGGACCATAGCGTGCTCCTCTTGTGCGTAGAGTGTTTCTACAGAACATGGGATTTGCATGACGGAAACGGTCACTGCGGCGGCAATACAACGATATACACAGTGACGTAAATGCATGGGAAGAATTTGTTAAAAGTGACTAATGAGGAGGTGGTGATGCTGCACAATGGTCTGCGAGAAGACTTTCAAAAGAATTTCGCAATGCGTCGACGCTGGATACGATTTGTGGCGTTTTCGACGAGCCTCGCCGCTGTGCTTGCGATGAGTGGCGTTTCTGTGGCACATGCTTTTGAGGATTCGCTGGCACAGACGAAGAAGACATTGCTTTCCAATGGGCTCACCATTCTCACGCTCGAAGATCACTCGACGCCGGTGGTGTCGTTTCAGGTTTGGGTGAAGGCGGGCTCGCGCGATGAAAGTCGCTACACCGGCATTGCGCATCTCTTCGAGCATATGATGTTCAAGGGCTCGAAGCATGTCGGACCCGAAGAGCACGCGCGTTATATCGAGGCGCGAGGTGGACGCATTAATGCGTATACCACAAACGATGTGACGGTATATTTTTCCGATGTAACGTCGGAAAATCTGCCACTTGTGATTGCGCTCGAAGCGGAACGCATCAAGAATCTCGACATCAGCGAAAAGACGCTCGCAAGCGAGCGTGAAGTCGTTCTCGAAGAACGGCGCATGCGCACGGAAGATAATTCTGTGGGACGCGCGCTCGAAGCCTTGTTTGCGACGACATTTCTGGCTCATCCGTATCGCTGGCCGGTCATCGGTTGGCAAAGCGATGTTGAGCAAGTCACCGTGCAAGCCTGTCGCGAATTTTTCGATACTTACTATGCGCCCAATAATTTGGTGATCGTGGTGGTCGGAGATTTTGATACACAAAAAACGGTTGATCAGATCCATCGCGAGTTTGGCTCACTGAAGGCGCGCGAGATTCCGCGCAGCCCGACGCGCGAGCCAGTGCAGAGGGGCGAGCGACGCGCAGTTGTGTATGCTGATGTTGCGAGTCCCGTGTTTGCCGGTGCTTGGCATGTGCCGCCTTCGGGTCATCCCGATAGCCCTGCGCTCGAAGTGCTGGGGCAAATTCTTTCGGCGGGTGAATCAAGCCGTTTGTTTCAAAAACTCGTGTATCAAAAGGAAAGTGCACTTTTCGCATCGGGTGGTTATTGGGAGATGCAAGATGCAGGCATTTTCTATGCCTTTGCGGGCGTGCGTCCCCGGGTGCCGATTGCAGAGGTCGAAAACTTGTTTTTTGGCGAAATGGATCGCATGCGAAACGAATTGGTGTCAGAACAGGAGCTTGAGAAGGCAAAGCGCATGATCGAAGTTGAGTCGCTCGACGTGCTACGCACGACGTCGAAGCGCGCGTCGTTCGTCGGAGAAGAGTTTGTGAGCCACGGACGCGTTCGAACTCTTGCAGAGTATTTGGATTCGATTCGAGCGGTGAAGGCCGAGGATTTGCAGCGTGTTGCCAAGCAGTATCTCGTGGAACGAAATCGCAGCGTCATTCATGTCGTGGCAGATCCGGCACCAAAAGAAGAAAAACAAAGCGAGCAGGCGGACAGGATAGAGACGAATGCTGCGCTGCCGCAGCGATCGCAGTGGGTGGAAAGCGAGGAGGGGCGATGATGAAGCGCGCAATTCGACGTTTTGATTTTGTTGCAATTTTTGGAGTGGCGCTGCTCTGGAGTATGACTCTTTTTGGTGTTGGGTGCGCTTCGCAAAAACTACTTTGGGAAGAACCAAAACTCACACAGGAATTTCCGTCGGTGGCGCCGGTTGTCGATCCGGCTCGACTGCATCGTGCAACGCTCGCGAATGGCATGACGCTGATTGTGCTCGAAGATTCGCGCTTGCCGCGAGTTTCGCTCGGTGTCGCGGTGCGCCGTGGCGCTGGCGATGAGCCGCGCGAACGCGCTGGGCTTGCGTCGCTGACGGCAGCACTCATGGAACGCGAGGCAGGCGAGCGAAGCGCACTGGAGCTTGCGCAGGCCGTCGATGAGCGCGGTGCGACGCTGCATGTGCAAGCCGGATGGGATTCGATGGAGGCAGGGATTGAGGGGCTAACGCGCGATCTCGATTTCTTCTTTGAAATTCTTGGCGATGTCGTGCAGCGGCCGGTTTTTTCGACGGAAGAATTGCGCCGTATTCGTGCCAACCAAATTGCTGCACTCGTGCGCGGCAAGGATGATCTCGAAACCCTTGCAGAATGGGCCATGCAAGATGCGTTATACCCTACGCATCGCTACGGCTTGCCGGT
Source organism: uncultured Geobacter sp. (assembly GCA_964424225.1). Lineage (GTDB taxonomy): Bacteria > Myxococcota_A > UBA9160 > UBA9160 > JADFDR01 > JADFDR01. Next base: position 1,207 of record CAYRID010000111.1, on the reverse strand, counting down.
GACAGGTTCTCCGTCGACGCTTGCGAAAATTTCGCAGACGGAAGTGCGCAATTTTTACGCGCAAGTTTTCGTGCCGAGCAATGCGATCTTTTACGCCGTCGGTGATTTGAAGTTTGAAGATGTGCTTGCGCGCGTGAACGCAAGCTTTGGCACCTGGCGATCCGGTGTGCTGCTTGCGGCGGGAGAGGTGCCGCCTGGCCTTGAGGTGATGCAACGCAAAATTGTGATTGTAGATCGACCGGATGTGAAACAGTCGCAGATTGTGCTTGGGCACGCGGGCATTGCTCGCGCGAACGACGATCGCTTGCCCGTCGAGCTGATGAGTCGTGCCTTTGGCGGTGGAGGATTTTCATCGCGCTTGATGACAAAAATTCGCTCGGATGCAGGGTTGACATATGGTGTCTATGCGGGTTTCGCAATGCGTCGTCCGTCGGGACAATTTTATTTGATGACATCGACGCGTGTCAGTGAAACGCGTCGTGTAATCGACATGGCGCTCGAAGAGATGGTACGAATGCAGACACAGCCGGTCGATGCAGCAGAACTTGGTCGTGTGCAGAGTTTTGCCGAAGGGCGCTTTGCGCTTGGGCTCGAAACCTCGGATGCCGTGATGGACTCGCTCGTCAATCTTGCCGAGTACGGCTTGCCCGAAGATTCGCTTGACACATATCGGCGTCGCGTACGCGAAGTGACAACGCAAGACACGGAGCGTGTTGCCAAGCAGTATCTTGCGCCCGATCGTGCCTCGATCGTCGTTGTTGGCCCCGCGCAAGAGTTGCGAGCACAACTCGAAGCGCTCGGCCCTGCCATTATCATTACGCCCGCAGCCGTGAATCCGTAGAGATTTTCAGCTTCGAAATAGATATTGAAAAAAATGTAGCGAGCCACCGCAAGGCGACTCGCTACAAAAATTCGTTTGCGTTATCGCTTTATCCCTTTGCACGCTCGACGTATTCGTCGGTGCGGGTATCGACGCGGATTTTTTCACCTTCGTTGATGAAGAGCGGCACGTTGATGACAGCGCCGGTTTCGATCGTGGCGGGCTTTGTGGCGCCCGTGGCGGTATTGCCTTTTTCGCCCGGATCCGTGCGAACTACTTTTGAAATGATGAAGGAGGGAATTTCGACGGTGAGTGGCTTGCCTTGGTACATGAGAGCTTTCACTTCCATGTTATCGTGCACTTACTTGATGCCGTCACCGTTTTGTG
>CAYRID010000110.1:0-7872 GCA_964424225.1 uncultured Geobacter sp. | reverse complement strand
CGCCGTTAGTCCGTGCGTTATCTCGGCCCCCAATGATCTCGCACTGGGATTGTCACTTACTCACGGTCAAAAAAATGACCGCATATTCATATTGCCTCTGTTACAAAGTTCAATTAATGTATCTTGTAACTGATCGCATTTCAATGCAAGCTCAAAAATGTTGATCGATTTTTCACAATTCAAGAAAAGGCCAAAACACTGGCGAAATCTGCATTAAAACCGCAATCGGGTTTAACCCGGAAAGCAGTACTCCCATGAAAAATGTCATCCAACGCCTCCGCGATCGCATCGAAGCCGGTTTTGAAACTTGGGGACAGATCACCCTAAAATATCCCTGGCAAATCATTGCGGTCATTGCCGTCTTTACGGGATACCTCCTCTGGAATGCCCAAAACATCAAAGTCGAAGCCAATACGGAAAGCTTCCTCAAGACAGGCGATCCGGCACGCGTGACCTACAGCGAGTTTCGCAAGGAGTTCGGCACGGACGAAGTCATCGTGCTCGTGCTGCGCTCCGACGATCTCTTCAACGTCAAGTTCTTGCAACAACTGCGCGCACTCCACTTCGATCTCGAAGACAATCTGCCGTTCGTGGATGACATCAAAAGTCTCGTGAATGCGCGCGTAACGCACGGCACGGAAGACTCTCTGATCTCGGAAGATCTGATGGCCGAATGGCCGCGCGATCTCGAAAGTCCGCCCGACCCGGCACTGCTTGAGAAGATGCGCAAAGAGGCATTTCGCAATCCGCTCTACGAAAACTTATTCGTCTCGAAAGATCATCACTACACGATGATCACGATCAAGCTCGAACCCGGTGAAGCGGCCATCGACGAAACAGTGGCACTCGAAGCGCAGCGTCACGATCCCATTGGACACGCTGAAGACACCAACATGCTGCTCGACTCAAAAGAGGTCGATCAGGTGGCTACGAAGTTGATTGAAATTCTCGACCGACACCGCACGGCCGATTTTCCGATTTGGACCGCCGGCGCACCGCCCATGACCTACGAGATTCTGCGCACCATGCAACACGACATGACGATCTTCTCGGGTGTCGCCTTCGCGGGTATGGCCGTTTTGCTTTTCTTTTTGTTTCGACGGCTCGTGGGGATTTTTTTGCCGCTTCTCACCGTCGGACTTCCACTCGCCAGCACCTTCGGCATCATGAGCATGGTCGGCATTCCGATCACGCCGGCCACACAGATCATGCCTTCCTTTCTGCTCGCTGCCGGCATCGGATATTCCATACACATTTTAGCGATCTATCTACATGAGATTGATTCTGGCAAACCGCACGAAGAAGCCCTTGTCTACACAATCGGACACTCCGGACTCGCCGTGCTCTTGACGGCCGCCACCACGGCCGGTGGCCTGATTTCTTTTGCCTTCGTCGATCTCGCGCCGCTTGCTGGGTTTGGAGTTTCCGCACCTCTCGGTGTATTGCTCTGCTTCCTGTATAGCGTTGTCTTGCTTCCGGCACTTCTTTGTGTCATTCACATCAAGCCACGCCATGAATACTTGAAGCTTGAGGAAAATACCAAGACCGACGCTTTTCTGGCTGCCGTCGGTGCCACCGCCACGCGCCACCCTTGGCGCGCCGTCGTGGCCTGGGTCATTATTTTTATCGTCTTCGGTTACGGCGCCTCCCAGCTGCGCATGAGCCACAACTCGATCAAGTGGTTCAAGCCCGAGCATCCTTTGCGTCAAGCCGTTCAAGTCGCAAGCGATCATTTCGGTAGCAGCATGAGCCTTGAATTGATCGTCGATACAAAGCGCGAAAACGGCTTGCACGATCCCGCCGTCATGAACGCCATCGAAGAAATCAAAAACTACGCACAAGATTTACGCGTCGGTGAAGTCTTCATCGGCAAAGCCATCGCCGTAAGCGATGTCGTCAAAGAAACAAATCAGGCCTTGCACGACGGAGATCCGGCCTTCTATACGATTCCACAAGATCGTGTCACCATTGCCCAAGAGCTGTTGCTCTTTGAAAGCAGCGGTACGGATGATCTCGACGACCTTGTGACTTCACAATTTGACAAAGCGCGCATCACGCTTACCGTGCCCTTCTGCGACGCAACGGACTACGTTGCCTTTCAAGAGGTGCTCGACAAAAAAGCGCAAGAAGTCTTTCACGGCATCGCCGAAACACGCGTCACCGGCGCAGTGGCTCTGATGTCGCGCACAATCAAAGCCATGCTCTCAAGCATGCTTCAGTCCTATCTCATGTCTTTCCTCAATATCACGCCATTCATGATTCTTTTGGTTGGAGATATTTTACTGGGTTCACTCTCCATGCTGCCCAATATCGCACCCATCGTCATCGGTATGGGATTGATGCATTATCTCAAGGTTCCGCTCGATATGTTCGCCGCTCTCATCGGAAGCATCGCCATCGGCGTCGTCGTCGATGACACGATCCACTTCTTGCACAACTTCAAACGTTACACCGATCACGGTGACTCACCGGAGGTCGCAACGCACAAAACTCTGCTCTCCGCCGGACGCGCGCTGCTCTTTATGTGTCTCGTTTTGGTGTTGGGCTTTGCAGTCTTCATGGGTGCATCAATGGTGAATATCATCAATTTCGGGAAAATCACTTCGCTCGTCATTGCGTCGGGCTTTGCGGCGGACATGACACTGACGCCCGCGATGACGACAATCATCATGCGCCATCGCCAAAAGAAAGCTCTCGAAAAAGCGAGCAAGCTCACAAAGACGGCCTAACTGCGTACACATAGCACAGAGAGAGAGTTCAACACTTAAAAGTGTTTTGCGCTTGCTCGGATCCACGCACTTTGAAAAGACGCCGGCACGGGACCGTCGATCAAAGCATGGGGTTCGAGATATTCATAGATCTCGGCGTAGCTCTTTACTTGATTGTGTGCCACACGCCGATAGACATGGTGCGGGCGCAGTTCGCTGGGCGAATCGAGCCCTGCCGCTGCGATCAGTTCGAGAAACGCACGCAAAGTGTCGTGGTGATAGCGTGCCACGCGCCGTGCTTTGTCTTCGACATCAAGACCAGAATTCAAGAGAGGATCTGTCGTCGCAATACCCACTGGACACTCATTGGTGTTACAGCGCCTCGCCTGAATACAACCGAGGGCAAACATCATCGCACGCGCTGCATTGCAAAGGTCGGCCCCCAAAGCCATCAGTCGAAGCAGATGAAAACCGGTAGCGACTTTACCTGCCGCAACGACACGGATTGCACCGCGCAACCCTGTGCCGACAAGTGCGTTGTGCACAAAGAGCAGCCCTTCGCGCAGCGGCTCACCGACGGAATTCGAAAACTCGACGGGAGCTGCACCCGTACCACCTTCCGCACCATCAACCGTAATAAAATCGGGCAAGATACACATTTCGAGCATCGCCTTGCAGATGCCAAGAAATTGCCAAGGCTGTCCGATGCAAAGCTTGAAGCCAATCGGCTTGCCGCCCGACAACTCGCGCAAATGTGACACAAATTCAAGTAATTCACTCGGCGTTGAGAACGCAGAGTGCGCAGCCGGTGATTCCACATCGCGCCCGACAGGCACACCGCGAATCGCTGCAATTTCTGAAGTCACTTTGCGCCCTGGCAAAATACCGCCATGCGCCGGCTTCGCCCCTTGTGAAATTTTGATCTCAATCATCTTGATGTGGGGGTGCGCACTCTGCTCACGAAAGCGTTCTGCATCAAACCGGCCGACGGAATTACGGCAACCGAAATACCCCGTACCAATCTGCCAAACAAGGTCTCCACCAAACGTCAAATGATAAGGAGTCACGCCACCTTCGCCGGTGTTATGAAAAAATCCGCCGCGTTGCGCGCCTTGATTCAAAGCCAGAATCGCATTTTTCCCAAGCGACCCGTAACTCATCCCCGAAATATTCAGGTGCGATGCTTCATAGGGCTGCATGCAAGCAGCGCCACCGATTCTTACACGCGTCTCCTGTGCGGCAACGAGTCGAGGCGCGAGGGAGTGGCTTAGCCATTCATAACCAACTCGATATACATCCCTTTGTGTACCAAAGGGAATCGTCTGCATATCTCCTTTGGCGCGCTGATAAATGACAGAGCGAAGTTCTCGACTGTAGGGAGTGCCATCGACATTGGATTCCACGAAGTATTGCTGGATCTCCGGACGCAACATCTCCATCAAGTAGCGCCCGTGTCCGATCACAGGAAAGTTTCGCTTAAGCGTATGCGTCTTCTGCAAAAGATCGTAAACACCCAGAGCGATGAGTGGTAAAACGACGACAAGCATCCAGAAAATCGGCGGCCAAAACCAACCTCCGCCGAATACCACCACGAGCGCAAGCACACTGATGGCGTAAAACATCCGACGTGCCATTAAGCACTCACGCGCACAAAATCGACGCGAGTATCGCGATCAGTCTGATTCGGTTCATAGTGCGCATAGTTCCAGTGCAAGTGCCCATAATCACCGACGAGCTGCGTCACTTTCAGCGGACTGGGAATCAGAAATTGATGACTCTTCGATTCGCGGAACTGAAACGGTTCCCACGCATGGAAGATGTGCACCTGCCCAGGACGAATTGCACCCGTAATTTTGCAGCGCGCCTGAAAGCTGCCCAGATCATTCCAAACCTTCACTACGTCGTGCTCTTCTACACCTCGAAGTGTCGCATCATCAGGATTCAAGAAAAGCACCGGCTCGCCGCGCTGCAAGCGCAAAAGCAAGGCATGATCGCGCCACACGGCATGAATGCTCCAGCGCGTGTGTCCGCCCGTCAAAGTAAGCGGATAATTTCCGCCCGCGTGCGGCGGCTCTTTGTGCGTCGGCAGCGCTTCGTCGAGCTTCAAAAACCACGGATGATCAATATAAAATTGCTGACGCCCCGTTAGAGTCGGATACGATTTTTTCCCCTCCACATAATCGCGGAACGGATAAATTGGTTCGTTCTCACTGTACTGCGAATGCACGCCGACGCCATTGTTTTGACCAAGCGCCTTCACGCGAATCGCACCGCCTTGCCGGCGCAGATCATCGAGCGTGATACCCCGTGTCTGGCTTGACACCTGCAAGATGAATTCCATCACCTTTTCTTCATCTTGCGGACCAAAGCGACCTTCATCGGTGTAACGCGAATACAAATTTTCAATATCGCAGCGATCACCACGAAAGCCCGACACTTCTTTGAGTCCACGCTTGCGCGCCTCGGTTTCGACGGCTTTGGCGAGCAGCGCAAAAATTTCCCATTCCGGTTTCGACTCACCGCGCGGCGCCACAGCACGATCCGAGAGATGCACATACGGAATATATGTCGGAATGTATTTGAAACCGAACTTCTCATACCAACCCGCCGCCGGCAAAATGATGTCGGCATGGCGTGCGGTTTCACTCATGCGAAACGTCACATCGACAACCATCTTTGCTTTCGCAAAAAGGCCGTCGCGCAAACGATTCCCCATGCGGCTATGGCGCAGCACGTTGCCGCAAATATTCAAGATGAAATCCGGCGGACCCTCCTCGCGCGAGGGGCCAATCGGAAAGTGACCTTTCGCAATCGCTTCATCCAAGTACGGCTGTGCACCGTCGGGCAAAAGCGGATCACCGTGCTCAGGAGCACACTGCACACTTTCGAGCCCGCCATGCACCGCATGAAAAATCGTACTTGGAATAAACATATGCATGAAACGATTCATGACTTCTTCGGGATCACGCACCGACGCAATGCCAAGCCCGATCAAATTCGGAATGCTGAGCTTGTCTTGCATCGACATGAGTGCAAAGGCATCGAGCGCGATGTAAGACGTGCACTGCCAACCGCCACCCGGACGACCGTGATTGCCAGTCAGCGAAGCCAGCAAGATCTGTGCGCGCTGAATGAGATCCGAATGGTAGTTCTTACACATCCCGTACTGCGCCAGAATCAAGGCCGATTTGGCCTGCGCAAATTCGCGCGCAAAGTGACGAATCGTCTCGGCGGCAATGCCGGTAATTTTTTCGACCGACTCTGGACTGTGTTGAGCGAGTTTCTCACGAAGCTTCGAAAATACAGTCTGTACACGCACGGCTTCACCCGAGGCGAGCTTCACTTCAGTGTGTAGATCCAGCGCTGGACGCACACCCTCGGCCAGCTTCAAGGTCTTCTCTTTGCTCCCTGCGCTACCCGGCGCCCAAGCAAGTTGTTTTTTCGCTTCATCCCAGATTGCGAAAACATCCTCACGCCCCTTTTTCTTCACGTCGGACTCGCGCAAAAAGCGCTCCGTGCCTTCGATCACCAAAAACGGCAAATCGGTCTGCTCGCAAAGATACTCTCTTTTGTGTAGATTCTCTTCCACAACGACATGACACGCTGCAAGCGCAAGCGCTGCATCGGTGCCGGGACGCACCGGCAACCAGAGATCGGCATGTATCGCGCTTTGATTCAAATCCGGCGCAATCGAGACCACCTTGGCGCCGCGGTAGCGCGCTTCATTCAAAAAGTGGGCATCTGGAATCCGTGTACACGCCGGGTTAAAGGCCCAAAGCACGATGCAATCCGAACGAAACCAATCGTCGGAGCTTCCACCCACCATGCACTCGCCGAAAGTAATCGTCGCACCGACGGGCAAATCGCCCACCATGGCGTTAGGATCTGTAATGGGCGCACCGATCTGGCGAAAAAATCGACTATACGAAATGTAGGTCGGACCAAAATCTTGGTGTCCACCCGTTTCGCAAACTGCACCTTTGCCGCCGCGCTTTTCGAGTACGTCCACGAGCGCCGAGCTCACTTCCTGCAACGCTTCATCCCACGAAATTCGCTTCCAATTTCCAGAGCCACGCGGCCCCGTGCGGCGCAGCGGATAGGCCACACGCAAATTCCCCGTCGAAAGATCGCTATAGCAAGCGCCCTTTTGGCAACCGCGCGGATTGGCATCCGGCACCGAAGATTGCGGCGCCACGTATGGCGAAGACTGCTCTTCACGCCACACAATTCCGTCGCGCACGTACAAATTCCAGGCGCAGGCCGAAACACAGTTCGCACTCGTATGTGTACCCCGAGCGACGCGCTCCCACTGCCACTTTCCTGTGTAGATATCTCGCCAATCGGCATAATGCGGTTTTGTGATTTTATGTAGCAGCATCGTAGGCTTCGCTGCGTCGCGATCCGCGCCGCAAAGGCGCGCGAGCCCAAGCGACACCCCCGCCACACCTACGCCACTTGCAATCAAAAATGTGCGGCGACTAATTCCCGTTTTCTTGGTTTGTAGCGGAGTGTCCTGCATGCGTTCCTCCTTGCGCCGCCTCCAAGCCAGGAAGCTCGGCGCCAAACGGTTTCAAAATCAAAATCAGCGCGGGTGTAAAAAACAAATCGGCAACAAGAGCAATGAAAAGTGTGGAAGCCACCAACTGACCAAACATCACCTGTGTTTCCATACCATGAAAAACATTCACAAGGAAACCAATCACCAGAATCAGCGTCGTGTTCACGATGGAATTGCCCACCTCCGACATACTGAGATTCAGTGCGCGGGCATAGTTTCGACAATGCTGAAACTCGGCGTGATAGCGCGCAATCAAATGAATCGTGTCGTCCACGGCAATACCGATCGCAAGCGGCGCAATCAGCAGGCGCGTGTAATCGAGCTCCATTCCGTGCCATCCCATATAACCCAGCGTCAAAAAAATAGGAGACAGATTGGGCACCATCGACAAAAGGCCAATCGTAAACGAACGAAACATAAAACACATCATCAGGGCTATGACCGCGAAGGCGAGCAAAACGCCTTCGATCTGACTCGTCGTAATATACTGCGCGAATTGCACCCAAAGCGCACCCATACCTGTAATCGACGCTTTTGTGTGTTGGAGCGGAGCGTGCAGCAAATCGGCATCAATTTGATCAATGAGTTTCTGCATATGACTAATGG